>JBPCRJ010000118.1:0-43686 GCA_050996975.1 Solirubrobacteraceae bacterium
GCACGATCTGCGGAGCTCGACCGGACCCAGAGACCCAGATCTCACTCGAGCACCAGATGCTCGACCTACGCCACGGCGAGTACCTGGACGCTGACCCCGGCCACTGGCTGACCTGGCACGGACGCGGTATCTACGGTCCGCAGCAGTACGCGTGCGGTGATCATCGGGGAGAGCTGAAGGCGTACCTCCGCGAGCACTACGGCACGCTCGGCTGGCACCCGTGGGCGGTGGGACCGCATCCGTGGGCGGGACGCCGCGGCAGCGAGCGCGCCCGCCAGCTCTCGCGCCGGATTCGCTCCGGCTTCGGCGTCCCCGGCGCGTAGCCGGCCCCAGCCCGACGTGCTTGGAGCTGCGAGGTCGCTACCCGCGCGGAGCCCGCAGGCGCCCCCGGGTCGCTACCCGGGCCCGAATCCGCGGGCGCCCCGGGGGAGCGCTCGTCGCTCGATGACCTGGTCCACCAGGCCGTAGGCGACCGCCTCCGCGCCGTTGAAGTAACGGTCGCGGTCCATGTCGGCGTGGACTCGTTCGACCGATTGACCGCTGTGCTTGGCGTACAACTCGTCGACGCGGGCGCGAAGCGCCAGCACCTCCCGCGCGTGGATCTCGATGTCGCTCGACTGCCCCTCGAAACCCCCCGAGGGCTGGTGGATCAGGATCCGGCTGTTGGGCAGGGCCAGGCGCTTGCCGGGCGCGCCGGCGGCGAGCAGCAGCGAGCCCATCGACATCGCCACCCCGTAGCAGATCGTCTGCACCTCGGGAGCGATGAACTGCATCGCATCGTAGATCGCCAGTCCGGCGTAGATCGAGCCGCCGGGCGAGTTGATGTAGAGATGGATGTCCTTCTCGGGATCGTCGGACTCGAGATGGACGAACTGAGCGACGATCAGGTTCGCGATCTCCTCGTCGACCGCTCCACCCAGGAAGACGACGCGATCGTTGAGCAGCCGGGAGTAGATGTCGAACGAGCGCTCGCCGCGCGCGGTCTGCTCGACGACCATCGGTACGAGTGGCATATTGAGTCCTCCGGGTTTCCGATCCGTGGTGGTACAGTGCAACTGAATGGTTGCGTGGCAAACCTACCAGATCTGCAACCTGTGGGTTGCGCATCTATATTTGGGTGTTGTTGGGTTGGCGCCCGATGACTGACCGGGTGCAGCGCGAGCTGTTGCTGCCGGGCGCCCCGCAGGACGTCTGGAACGTGGTCACGAGCCCGAGCTGGCTCGCCGACGACGTGCGCCTCGACCTCCGTCCCGGCGGCGATGCCAGCTTCCGCTCAGGCGCAGCGGTCAAGATTGGATGGGTCGAGGAGGTGTGCGCACCGGTCCGGCTAGCCTTCTGGTGGGCCGCCGACGGCGAGCCCGCAACGCGCGTCGAGTTGACGCTCGAGTCCGATCGCGGCGCGACTCGCCTGCTGGTGGTGGAATCCAGGCCGCTCGAGCGCCTTGAGCTCGTCGCCACGCCTCTGCCCCGAGTCGGCGGGAGCTCGTTCGGTCCCGCACTCGTGGCGGCCTGAACGGTGGGCTCCGCCCCCGATCGCTCCGCTGCGGTGTTCGGCGCTCTGTCTGACCCGACGCGTCGCGCGCTCCTGCACGCGGTCGCCGGACAGCGGGCGGCCACGGCGACCGAGCTGGCTTCCGAACTGCCGATCTCCCGACAGGCGGTGCTCAAGCACCTGTCCGCGCTCGCGCAGGCCGGACTGCTTGACCGCGAGCGCTCAGGGCGCGAGGTCCGCTACCGCGTCACCCCCGAGCCGTTGTCTGACGCGGTCTCGTGGATCGCGGAGGTGGGCGGCCAGTGGGACGAGCGGCTGACGGCGCTCTCGGGCGCGCTCCAGGCCTCCGAGCCCACCGCGCCGCGCTAACGCCGGGTCCCGGTCCGGGCGCGGGCGGGCGTAGCCGCCGGGCCCGGCTGCTCAACGCGGCGAGATCCCCAGGTACGGGACCGCCCAACCGACGATCTTCTGAAACGCCGGGGCGGCGACCGAACCACCGTAGATCGCACCTTGGGGACGGTCGACCATGACGGCCACCAGCAGCCGTGGATGGCGCGCGGGCACAAACCCGATGAATGACGCCACGTAATCGGTGCTCGAGTAGTGGCCGCCGACGACGATGTTCGCGGTGCCGGTCTTGCCGGCCAGGTCGTAGCCGGGGATCGCCGCGCCGGAGGCGGTGCCCCCATCCGCCAGGACGCCGCGGAGCATGTCGCGAAGCTCGGCGGCCGCGGTGCTCGAGATGATTCGGTGACCGCGTACGGCCAGGCTGGGCCCGCCGCCGATCGCCTTGACGATCTGGGGCCGGCGGAGGATCCCGCCGTTGGCGATGGCCGAGTAGGCCGACGCCATCTGGATGGGGGTCACCGACTCTCCCTGGCCGATCGGGAGATTGCCCATCGAGGACCCGGAGTACTGCGCGGCGTGCAGCACGATCCCCCGCTCCTCGCCGGGCAGGTTGACCCCGGTCGGGGCGCCGAAGCCGAAACGATGCACCCAGTAGTCAAAACGCCGCGGTCCGAGCTTGAGTCCGATCTCGTCCGCGCCGATGTTGCTCGAGCGCTGCAGGATCTGCGCCACCGACAGAGTCTCGTCACCGTGGACCTCGGCGTCGTGGATCTGCCGATCCGCCACCTGCAGAACGGCTGGAACGCCAAGCTCGGTACTCGGCGTGACCGCCCCGTCCTGCAGGGCGCCGGCGACCGTGAACGCCTTGAACGTAGAGCCAGGCTCGTAGTCGTAGCCCACGGCTCGATCCTGGGTCGCGTAAGAGGGGGCGCCGGCGAGGTCGTTGGCGTTCACCCGCGGCCAGTTCGCCAGCGCGAGGATCTGCCCGGTGTTCGGATCCATCGCGATCGCCGTCGCGCCCTTGGGCGAGTACGTGGCACCGACGCCCGCCAGCACCTGCTCGACCTCTCCCTGGAGCGCGGCGTCGATCGTCAGCTGTACGTTCTGTCCGGGCCGGGTGGAGCGCACATCGTCGATCGAGATCGGCTGCCCGATCGCGTCGTTGACGATCCGCCGAACGCCATCGGTGCCCCGGAGCACGCGGTTGAAGCGATACTCGACGCCGCTGAGGCCCTGATCATTCCAGCCCACGCTCCCCAGCACCTGCGACGCCGCCCAGGACTGTGGGTAGACGCGCATCACCTGCGGGATCAGCGTGATCCCGGCGATCCGCAGCCGGGCGATCGAGGCCGCGCGCGCTCCCGGGAGGAGATGGGCAAGGTACACGAAGCCCGTGTGGCGCCTGGAGAGCGCCGCCTGGATCGCGGCTGCGGGCCGCCCGAGCATCGGAGCGATCCTCTGGGCGAGCGCCGCCGGATCCTTGATCAGGTACGGGTCGGCGGCGATGTCGTCAGCGGTTTCGGAGATCGCGAGCTCGACACCGCTCCGATCGGTGATCGCGCCTCGCGCGGCGGGGAGCGTCAATTTGGTGACCTGCTGGGTGACGGCGGCACGGCTGAGCGAGCCGGACTGGACCGCGCCGAGATACGTCGCGCGTATCAGCGCAATCGCCAGCAGGCCGGTGAAGGCCAGAAACAGGATCCCGATACGGCGATCGACGATCGACGGCAAGCGCTAGCCCCCCTGAGCACTGATCGGGCTCGGCGTTGGGCTGGACCCTGCGCTCGAGGCGCTCGAAGCACCCGGGCCCGGAGCGCTCGAAGCGCTCCCGCTCGGGGCACTTGGAGCACCTGTGCTCGGAGCGCTTGAAACACCCGCGCCCGCGGCGCTCCCGCCGCCGCCGCCGGCGGCGCTCGACAGCGCCGCGGCGAACCCAGCGGGATCGGGCGCGTGGATACTCGCGGACGCCGCCTGGACGCCGGCGCCGGGACGGGCGACCAGGAAGCCGATCGCGGCGGGAGCGGGCATCACCATTCCCATCGCGGCCGCCCGGCGCTCGATCCGCTGCTGGTCGGAGAGCGACGCGACGCTCGCCCGCAGCATCTCGTTCCGGCTCTGAAGCGTGGTGGTGCGCTCGATCGCCCGGCCCACGCTCGCTCCAAGCCCCAGCACCTCCACCTGCATCGCCACGATGCCCGCGAGCATCAGGCCGAGCAGCGGGATCCACGCGCGTCCGCGCACCACGCGGTCGAGCAGCGTGTGGTCGGGAAGCGTCCGCACAAAGAGTGAAGCGCGCGTCGCGAGCGGTGCACTCGAGCCGCGGGGCGCAGGCGACGCGGGACTTGCGCTGCGGCGAGGGCGCGGCGGCGGCGGGCTCGAACCGCCGTGCGTGCGCGGCGTCGAGCTCGGGCTGCGGCGGGTGCGTGACGGCGGACTTGCCGCCCTGGCCGCCGGGCTCGAATGCTCCCGTCCCGTGACCGGACCTGAGACGCGGCGGGGTGTCGCCGGCGAGTGCGGTGGGCGAAGCTTGTGAGCGGGCTGGGACTGCCTGGCTGCGGGCGTAATCGCACTCGGCGTCATAAGGTCGGGACCTCCAGCTTGCGGGCGGCGCGCAGATGCGCAGACTTGGATCGGGGATTCGCCGCGACCTCGCCGGGACTTGGCGCGACGGCGCGGCGAGTGACGAGCTCGGCCTCGGGCTGGTGCCCGCATACGCATATCGGGATCTCCGGGGGACACACGCAGCCCCGCGCGCGCGCGGCGAGGAAGCGCTTCACGCGCCGATCCTCGAGCGAATGGAACGAGATCGCCGCGAGCCGCCCGTGGGGCGCAAGCAGATCCCAGGCGGCCGGCAGCGCGGCGTCGAGCTGGGCGAGCTCGTCGTTGACCGCGATGCGCAGGGCCTGGAACGTCCTGCGCGCGGGGTGCCCCCCCGCGAACTGCGCAGGGATGGGCACAGCCGCCTTGATCGCTTCGACCAGCTGCTGGGTCGAGCCGAGATCGCCGTGCTGGCGCGTGCGAGCGATCACGCGCGCGATCTGCGGCGCGAACCGCTCTTCGCCGTACTCGCGCAGTAGCCGCGCCAAGCGGCGCTCGTCCCAGGTGTTGACGATCTCCTGTGCGGTCAGCTCCTGGTCGGGATCCATGCGCATGTCCAGCGGGGCGTCGTAGGCGTAGGAGAATCCGCGCCCCCAGGTGTCGACCTGCATCGCGGACATGCCCAGGTCGAGGTAGACGAGATCGGCGTGGAGCCGTTCCTCATGCAGCTGCGCAAGGCCGGTGGCGAAGTCCGCGCGGATGAAGCGGGTCTCGCAGGCGAGCTCCGCCGCGCGCTCGGAGAACCGCTCCTGCGCGATCGGGTCCCGATCGATACCGATCAGGACACCGGCGGGACCGATCCGGTCGGCCACCAGCCGCGCGTGGCCGCCTCCGCCAAACGTGCAATCCACGGCCACCTCGCCCGGGCGCGGATCGACCACGTCGATCAGCTCTCCGGCCAGGACCGGGATGTGCGTCTGGGTCATGTCAAGCAGCGTTGCCAAGGCTTGCTGCGATGTCGGGTACGCGCGTCAACACATCTGCTCCGTAGCGGGCGTACTGGGGTCGATCCCAGATCTCGAGGCATTCTCCCGAGCCGGTCACGACCACCTCTTTGTCGAGCTCGGCGTACTCGATCAGCGGCGGTGGGATCATCACGCGGTGGGCTGAGTCGAGCTCGGTGTCATGCGAGTAGTTGAAGAAGAAGCGCTTCAGATCGCGAGCCTGAGGAGAAATCGGGCTTACGCCCGACAGCACCGAGCTCGTGTACGCCTCGTAGGCCTCGGGCGTCCAGATCGCGATCGAGCGGGGCGCCCCGGGAGCGGTCTCGGGTGAGGCTGCCAGCACGACCCCTCCTGCCAGCGCGGCGCGGAACTTCGAAGGAACCGTGAGACGGTGCTTCGCGTCGAGGGTGTGTTCGAAGGTTCCGCGGAAGATCAAGGGTTCTCATTTGCCGGACCGAACTCCGAACCCGGGTGGCGGGGTGGGAGGAGCCCTGCCACCCGGGTTCAGCAATCGCTTCTGTGCCCCACGATATCCCACTCTCTCCTACGTTGCAACCTATTTCCCGCCGTGCATCCCACCTCGACGCCCCGAACGCGCTTTCCAGCGGTCAAACGCCCGCCGCCACTGGCAATCGAGAGAGTTGGCGTGCTCGGAGCGATGAAGCCGTGCCTGAACGATCGCGTGCAGCGCGCGCCGCTGGGCGAGCGCTTGCAAAAACGCGTCGGTTCCGTCCGCGACGTGTGCATGGCGCCGTACGCCGGAAGCGCCAGGCGCCAGGCGCGCGGTCAGGCCGGCGGCGGGCGGCCGGGCAATGTCCGGCCCGAACCGCGCGGGAATCAGGCCCCCGGCAACCTCGGGAGCTCGAGCACCAGCCTCGCCCCACCCTCGCTGGGCGCCACGGACAGACGTCCGCCGTGATCTTCGGCGATCGCGGAGGCGATCGCGAGTCCGCGCCCGCGCGCGCCGCGGCCACCGTGCGCCCGGCGGGTGAGCTGCGCGACCGGCGCCGGCAGCCCCGGACCGCGGTCGGTCACCTCGACGTAGACGTTCGCGCCGCGTTCGTGCCCGCACGCTTGCACCACCCCTCCCCCGTGCTCGATGGCATTGGCGATCAGGTTGCCCACCGCCTGCGCAAGGCGAACACGATCGCCGAGCACGGCCGCGGGCGCGCCCGACCAGCCCAGCCGAAGATCCACCCCTTTGCTCAGCGCGGTAGCGCGCCACGCTTGCACGGAATCGGCGAGCAGCTCGGGGATGTCGACATCCTCCGAGCACTGCGTGGATCGTCGGGCCTCTCGGCGCGGCCAGCCGCGCCGGCGCTGCCGAGCCTCCCGGGGCTCCCGAACCCGCCGGGGCTCCCGAGCCTGCGCCAGGTCATCAAGGGCCAGTGAGGCCTGACCGAGCTCGAGCTCGACCGCCCGCAGGTGGGCGTCCGAGAGATCCCCGGAGCGCATACCCAACTGCAGCCCCAGGCGAGCCGCGGTGATCGGGCCGCGAAGCTCGTGGCAGGCCCGGGCCACCGCTTCCATCCTGCCGCCAAGCGCCCGCCACAGCCCGAGTGCCGCGAGCGCGGCCAGGATCGCCGCCGTCCATCCACCGAGCGTGACCGCGCCCATCACCCGCGAGCCGCCCAACCGGCAGTTGCCCGCCCGCTCGGGATCGGGGTTAGCATTCGATGCTTCCGTCCACCAGGCGGTAGCCGACACCCCAAACGTTGACCACGAAGCTGCCATCCCCCGTGCTCAACTTCTTGCGCAGGCGGGAAGCGTGCGAGTCGAGCGTGCGCGTGGTGCCGAGGGCGCGGTAGCCCCACACCCCTCGGAGCAGTTCCTCGCGGGTGAAAACCCGGGTTGGATCGGCCGCCAGGGCGCGCAGCAGCGCAAACTCCTTCTTGGACAGATGCAATTCGTAACCCGACAGCCACACCTGGCGCGAGAGCGGATCGATCTCCAGAGAGCCGATACGCAGCCGCCCCAGCCGCGGGCGGCTACGACTGCGCCGCAGGAGCGCGACGATTCTGGCGTGAAGCTCGGGATAGCTGAACGGCTTGACGAGGTAGTCATCGCAACCGCGCTCGAATCCGCGGAGCCGGTCCAGCTCAGTCGCGCGGCCGGAGAGCACCAGCAACGGGAGGTCCGGATCCAGCCGGCCAGCGACTCTGTCGGTCTCCCGCACCAGGCGCAGCAGCTCCAGACCATCGCGATCGGGAAGCCCGAGATCGAGGATCGCCAGATCTGGATACTGGGTCCCCATCAGCCGCTGGGCGTCCTGCGCGCAGTCGGCGACGAGCAGCTCATAGCCGTCGGCTGAGAGATTGTCCGCCAGGAACGCCCGGGTGGTGGCATGGTCCTCGACGACCAGGATCGTGGAGTGCGAAGGCGCCATGTTCATCCGAGCCTGCAACCGGCTGAAATCGCCCTCTCGATCCCTTGAAATTCACCCTCTCGATGCCCTGAAGTCGGCCCTGGCGGACGTCGGGCGATGGCGAACCGGTACGGGCGCCACCCTGCAACATCGCATTCAGGCCGTACGGCGAGGCAGGAAACGTACATATGATCCCGACGCATCCATGTACCGACGCGGGAACTACAGCTCCGGCGAAGACTTCGTGCTGGAATACGGCGAGCTTCGATTTACGTTCAACGAGCGCGACTTCCGCGAGCGGTGTGAGCAGGCGGCCCGGAAGCTCGGATTCCTGGCCGGGGCCGTGCAGGAGGACGAGGCTGAGGATCTGATCAACCTGGTGGTCAACGGCGAGGTGACCGACCCCGCCTCGGCGCTGGGCCAGCACGTGAACGACTGCTGGCCCGAGCTCGTGGGACCCTCCGAGCGGTCACTGGTGCACTGGCTGCGCCGGCTGGTGTTCCGCGGCGCGTGGCTCGATCAGCGCGTCAAGGAGGGCGAGCTCGACATCTCATTCGTAGAGGACGGGAGCGCCTTCGTCTACGTCCAGCCCAACCGCGGAGGAGAGCCGATCGAGCTCGCGTCCGAGCCGAGCTGGAACCGGGTCGCGTACCAGCGCCGCTGAGAGCGGATCGAGTCCCGCGGCCGAGCCGCGTCTCGATGCGGTGCGTACTCGCCGACGAGCTCGCAGTCAGCCGCCGGTGCCCCCCAGACCCCCGGGCAGCTGCTGATTGACCGGCGGCGGGTTATCGAGCAACAGCCGAGGGACCGTCACCAAGCGATAGCCCCGGGCGCGCAGGGCGGTGATGATCCGCGGCAGCGCCTGCACCGTTTCGCCGCGATCACCGCCAGCGTCGTGCATTAGGACGATTGCGCCCGGTCTCGCGCCGTGGAGAACCGAGCTCACGATTGCGCTCTCCCCCGGGCCACGGTAGTCGCCGGTGTCGACGCTCCACAGGACCATGAGCATCTTGTACCTGTGCAGCAGGGAAAGGGTCGTCGAGTTCCACAGACCGTAGGGCGGGCGGAACAGGCGCGGAAACGGCACGCCGTAGTCGCCGACGTGCGAGCTCTGCAGCAGCAGCTGGCGCTCCTGGTCGGCGGCCGAAAGCTTTGACATCGGCGCGTGGGACTCCGTGTGGTCGCCGACCGGGTACCCGTCGGCGACTATCTCGGCGGTCGAGGCGTGGAAGTAGCGCTCCAAAACGCCGACTTCGAAGAACGTCGCCGGGACGCCCGCCCGCTCGAG
Organism: Solirubrobacteraceae bacterium; assembly: GCA_050996975.1. Classification (GTDB taxonomy): domain Bacteria; phylum Actinomycetota; class Thermoleophilia; order Solirubrobacterales; family Solirubrobacteraceae; genus Palsa-465. Next base: position 9,036 of record JBPCRJ010000118.1, read on the forward strand.
AATCGAAAGAATCTTCGGCGTGTACGGGCCGGGGCCATCGTCGAACGTCAGCGCAAGCTCGCGATGCTGGGCTCCGGCGAGGCGGACGTAGGGCGCGTAGGCGAGCGTTCGATCGATCGCGGCGTTCTCAGCGGCCTGCTCGGCCGCCGAGAATGATCCCAGGCCAGTCCCCGCGAGGGTCTGGATTCGGTGCATGAAGCCGACCGTCGCCAACGTCACGTGGTGTCGAGCGGTCCCGGATCCCCCCACCGCCAAGATGCCCACGATCAGCGCGCAGGCGCCCAGAAGTACGAGCGCGAGCGCCCGCCGCCGGCGATGGTGGGGCAGCGTGCTCGCCCCCCGGCGCGGGCCGGACGGACGCGGGCGGACCTGGTCGGGTGTCGTAGCGCGGTCGTCCATCGGAAATCGGTCCTCCCCTGGTCATGATGCCGGGTAAACCGATCGTCTGCCGGTCAGGCGGCCCGCGGCTGGTCCTCGAACGGGCCGGGGCAGATCCCGGCGATGTGGTGGGACGAGCCGCAGACGCGTGCTCCGCTCTACCCTCCCGAACCCATGCGAGCGTCGGTCTGGGTCGTGATTCCCACCTACAACGAAGCAGCCAACATCGAGCGCATGGTGCGCGCGACGAGCGCGGAACTGCAGCGCGTGGCCAGTGAGCACCGAATCCTCGTGGTCGACGACAACTCCCCTGACGGGACGGGCGTAATCGCCAACTCGCTGGCGCGCGAGCTCCGCGGGGTGGAAGTGCTCCACCGCCAGGCCAAACGAGGACTGGGGCAGGCGTACCTGGCCGGCTTCGCCCGCGCGCTCGCGGGCGGAGCGGACCTCGTGATCGAGATCGACGCCGACTTCTCGCACGATCCAAGGTACCTGGGTGCGCTGATCGAGGCAGCCAAGGATGCCGATCTCGTACTCGGATCGCGGTATGTGCCCGGCGGCGGCATAAACGGCTGGGGGCCGTTGCGCCGGCTGGTGAGCCGCGGCGGGGGCTTGTACGCCCGGATCATCCTCGGCGCCGACGTCCGCGACCTCACGGGCGGATTCAAGTGCATACGACGCGAGGTCCTGGAGGCGATCGACCTCGAGAGTGTCCGCGCCGAGGGTTATGTGTTCCAGATCGAGGTGACTTACAGGGCGTTGCTGGCCGGCTTCAAAGTGCGCGAGGTTCCGATCGTGTTCCTTGATCGCACCGAGGGAACGAGCAAGATGTCGGCGAGGATCGCCGTGGAGGCGATCTGGCTCGTCCCGCGCCTGCGCCGCAGCGCCGCAGCGGCAGCCCTGCGTCCACCACGCGAGCGAGCACCCAGCGGCGCCGCCTGACGCTTCCGAGCAGCATCCCAGTCCCGCTCGCCACGCGACGCCACGGCCTCCGACGCAGCTCCTAACGCAATCGCAACGTTGCCCTTACCGTAGCCCGACCGGATCTGGGCATCCTGTAGGCGATGAGCGTCCACGGACCGCTCGGCGCCGAGCCGCAGAGCGGCGGGTTCGAGCTCACAACGGGACCGCTGAGCGAGCGCGTGCGCGGGGGCTCGCGCGCGCGGTCAGGCTTGCTTGGCCTATCCGGTCTGCTCGTGACGGGGCTGGTGATCTCGCTCTCGGCGGCGGGCACCGACTCACTACTGCCCGAATCGGTGCGTCCAGTCCCCAGCTGGCTCGCGGGACCGTTGGGCAGCGCCGGGCTCGATCTCGGAGTCGGCGGGCTGATCGTCGTGATGTCGCTGATGTTCATCTCCTACGCCGTCGCCGTCCGGGCCTCCCATCAGCTTTCCGGACGCGTCATGCTGATGAGCATCGCGGCCTTGCACGCGCTCGTTCTGCTGGCCCCGCCGCTGCTCTCCACGGACGTGTTCAGCTACCAGGCCTATGCTCGGATGGGCGCACTGTACGGAGCGAACCCCTACCTGCACGGACCGCACGTGATCGCCCTCGACCCGCTGTATCCGTTTATCGGCGCCAAGTGGGTGACCATACCCACGGCCTACGGCCCGATCTTCACATCGCTCAGCTATCTGCTCGCCCCGGTGTCGATCGCCGCCAGTGCGCTCGCCTACAAGGCGATTGCCGCGATCGCGAGCCTGGCCACCGTGGCCTTCGTGTGGAATTCGGCTCGCCTGCGCGGGTTGGATCCCGTCCGGGCGGCGGCGCTCGTGGGACTGAACCCGCTGATCGTGGTGTATGGCGTGGGCGGAGGGCACAACGACCTGCTGATGCTCGCGGCGGTCGCGGGGGGCATCTATCTGCTGCTGCGGCGCCGGGCGCAAGCCGGCGGCGGTCTGCTCGTGCTCGCGGCGGGGGTGAAGCTCACTGCGGCACTGCTGGTGCCGTTTGCGATCGCAGCCGGCGGCGGGCGGCCCACCGCCGAGCGTCGCCGTGAGGTGTTGATCGGCGGCGCGCTCTGCGCTGCGCTGCTGGCCACCCTCGCGTTCGCGGTGTTCGGCAGCGGCCCGCTGCACCTGCTGGCCACGCTGCAGAAGTCCCAGAGCGCGGGCGACTGGCACAGCATTCCCCGGTTCCTCAGCACCCGGCTCGGCCTTAACGCTGTGGGACATATCGCGGGCATCGTCCTGCTGGCGGGCTTCGCGGCTGTCTTCTGCTGGCTCCTGCGGCGCGTCTGGCGCGGTGAGCTCGACTGGATCGACGGGGCCGGCTGGGCGACCGCCTGCCTGCTGCTCACCGCCAGCTCGCTGCTCCCCTGGTACGTGGCGTGGCTGATGCCACTCGCTGCGCTGGGCAGCGATCGGAGGCTGACCAGGCTGGCGCTGGGACTGACGGCGTTCGTGCAGGCAACGCAGCTGCTCGGCTACATCCCCCATGGCAACCCGCTGCTGGGCCTATGAGCGACCCGAGATCTAGGCTCGCATACGATGCGCACAGCATGAACACATCCGCCGAGCACGAGGAAAACGGGACTCGACCGTTCAAGCTGCTCAGCGTGGTGGCGCCCGTGTACGACGAGGAGGCGACCGTCGATGAGTTCTACGCGCGCGTGTGCAGCGCGCTCGAAGGCCTGCGGTTCGAGCTCGTGCTGGTCGACGACGGATCGACCGACGGCTCCGCCGCTGCCCTCGAGCGTCTGGCCGCCACCGATCCGCGCGTTCGGATCGTGTACCTGTCACGCAACTTCGGCCACCAGACAGCGCTCACCGCCGGCCTGGACCACGCGCGCGGAGAAGCGGTCGTGATGCTGGATGGCGACCTGCAGGACCCACCCGAGCTGATCCCCCGGATGCTCGACCACTGGCGCGCGGGAATCGACGTCGTCTACGCCGTCCGGGAGCAGCGTTCGGGCGAGTCTCGCTTCAAGCTCAGCAGTGCGCGGTGGTTCTACGCCCTGTTCGACAAGCTGGCCCAAGTCGAGCTCCAGCACAACTCGGGTGACTTCCGGCTGCTCGACCGCCGAGCGCTCGACGCACTGCTCTCGATGCGCGAGCGCAATCGCTTCCTGCGCGGGATGACGGTATGGGTCGGCTACACGCAGGCCGCCGTCCCCTACAGCCGAGACGCCCGGTTCGCCGGCGAGACGAAGTACACGATCCCGAAGATGCTGCGCTTCTCGTTCGACGCGATCTCGTCGTTCTCCGACCGTCCGTTGCAACTCGCGACGCTGCTCGGATTCCTGATCTCCTCGCTGGCTTTCGTCGCGATTCCCATCGTGATCCTGCTGCGCATCCTGGGCTCCTACCTGCCAGGCTTCGGCTCGATCACGATCGCGGTGCTGCTGCTCGGCGGAATCCAGCTGATCGTGATCGGCATCCTCGGCGAGTACGTCGGACGGATCTACGACGAGGTCAAGGGCCGGCCGCTGTATCTCGTGCGGGCGACGCGCAACATCGCGGAGTCAGAAGCACCGCGCCTTCCCGCAGCCCCCGGCGCTCCCGCGACACCGGCACCGACCCGCAAGGTCGGCGACTAAATCGGGGGCTCGCCGGGCCTGGACCGCGGGCCCGGCAGGCCCGGCAGGCCGCCACTATCCCGATCCAACCCGGGCCCAACCCACGCGAGCGCAAGCGAGCGAATAACTCACCCGCCGGCGGGGTTTGGCCCGAGCTTCGTCGGGGCACGCTCGCCGGTGGCTTCAGAGCTCGAGGCGTGCCAGGTGCGCACCTCGACAGCGTGATCGGCGCGATTGCGCTCCAGCGCTCGCTCGACCGCCGAGATCCGGGTAGCCAGGCCCTTGATCGCGTCGGCAATCGGATCGGGCAGGTGGACCCAGTCGGCGTCTGGTCCTTCCGGACGCCGGCCATCGACTCGCACGGGATGACCGGGGTTTCCGACCACCGTCGAGTTGGGCGGGACATCGTGGACGACGACGGTGTTGGCGCCGATCTTCGACCCATGCCCCACGGTGATCGGGCCGAGCAGCTTTGCGCCGGAGCCGATCGTCACGTTGTCCTGGACCGTCGGATGGCGCTTGCCGGTGGCAAATCCGGTTCCGCCGAGCGTCACGCCCTGATACAGCGTCACGTCGTCGCCGATCTGCGCCGTCTCTCCGATCACCACGCCCATGCCGTGGTCGATGAAGAAGCCGTTGCCGATCTCGGCGGCGGGATGGATCTCGATTCCCGTGGCGGCTCGAGTGATCGCGGCGATCACGCGGGGCAGTAGCGGCACGCCGGCGCCGTGCAGAGCGTGGGCGACGCGATGCGCGAGCAGCGCCTGAATACCCGCCCAAGTGGCGATGATCTCGACTGGACCCACGCCACGCGCAGCCGGGTCGCGACTGTGCGCGGCGGCGACATCGCGCCGCAGCTCCGCGGCGGTGCGGGCAATCAGCCCGAGGCGCAACATCGCTGAAGCCTAGCGAGGAGATCGCCCGCCGCTAAGGCGCGAAGAACGGCGTCGAGACGTACCGCTCCCCAGAATCCGGGAGGATCGTGACGATCCGCGCCCCCCGCAGCCCGGGCCGTCGCCCGAGTTGCAGCGCTGCCCACACGGCCGCGCCGCCCGAGATGCCCGCCAGCACACCCTCACGGCGGGCGAGCGCACGGGCGGTCCTGATCGCGTCCTCGTCGTCGACCGCGATCACCTCGTCGAGCACCTGACGGTTGAGCACGCTCGGCACGAACCCGGCGCCGATCCCCTGAATCCTGTGCGGTCCGGGACGCTCCCCCGACAGCACAGCTGAGCCCCGTGGCTCGACGGCCACGACGCGGCAGCGCGGGTTTCGGTCCTTGAGCACCTCGCCGACGCCGGTGATCGTGCCCCCGGTGCCCACGCCGGCGACGAGCACGTCCACCCGCCCGTCGAGCGCGGCCCAGATCTCGGGGCCGGTGCTGCGGCGATGGACCTCGGGATTGGCGGAGTTCGAGAACTGATCCGGAAGGAAGATGTCATCGCCGGTCGCGAGCGCCTGCGCGGCGTGGACCGCCTCAGTCATGCCTCCGAGCGACTCGGTCACCTCCACGCGAGCGCCGTACAACGCCAGCAGCCGCTCGCGCTCACGACTCATTCCTTCCGGCAACGTCAGCACCAGATCGTATCCCTTCGCGGCGCACACGAAGGCCAGCGCGATCCCGGTATTGCCGCTTGTCGCCTCGACGATCGTGGTCCGCCCCGGCTCGATCCGTCCCTCGCGCTCGGCGGCCTCGATCATCGCCACCCCGATCCGATCCTTGACGCTGCCGCCGGGATTGAACGCCTCGAGCTTGGCGAACAGCGCCACTTCGGAGCCCGGCGCCATCCGCGTCAGCTGGACCATCGGGGTACGGCCCACGAGGTCTGCGATGTTCGTCGGGACGCCGTCCCTGACCCTGATCACGGTACGCACCCTACGATATAGGGGCTTTCCGGGTCGTGAAACGGGGATTAGGCCAGCAGCTCAGATGTGGTACATCGGCGCACCGCTCGCCTGTGCCTCCGCCTCCGCCAGATCCGCGATCGTCGACTGGGCCAGCACCGCGCGGACGGCGTGCGCCGCTTCGAGGAACACCCCTCGCGCGCGCTGAGCGACGGGGCCGTCGAGCAGCTCGACCACCTCCAGCACGGTGAGCTCGCCGGCTGGCCGCGCGAAACTGTAGCCGCCCTTGACGCCTCGCTGGGATCGAAGCACTCCCGCGCGGCGCAGGGAGGCGAACAGCTGCTCGAGAAACTGGACCGGGATCTCGCGGCGACGCGCGAGCTCGGCGATCGGGACGGGTCCAGCACCGCCGCGGCGGTGCAGCTCGACCAGCGCAGCGACTGCGTATGGCGACTTGGTGGTGATCGAGATCATCTGATGAACCCCGATCGTATGACAAGAAGCGCTGGTCGCGGTCCGGGCTCAGCGGGCTAGGTCGATGACGAGAAGCGCCGGTCGCGGCCCGGGCTCAGCGGCTAGATCCAGCCCCTCTCGGTCGCGATCAATACCGCCTGGGCGCGGTCCATCGCCCCGAGCTTGCCGTAGACATTGTGCAGGTGCGTGCGCACGGTGCTGGTTGAGAGAGCGAGCTCGCGGGCGATCTGCTTGTAGACCTTGCCCTGGGCCAGGCGGCGGAGCACATCGACCTCACGCGTGGACAGGGGACACGGATCGATCTGCCGCACGCGCGCACCGGAGCTGGGCAATGGCAGGTCGTACATCACGGCTCTGAGCTCGGCGGGCTCCAAGCCCACAATCCGCGCCGCGGCAAGCAGCGCGGACGGTGAGATCGCGCCCCCGAGAACATGATGGGCGAGCATGTCGGCGAGCCGGACGAGCGCGGCCTCACCCTCGCAGTCCTCGGCGTGGTGGCGCTCGATCACGCTGGCAATCGTGCTCGGCAAACCCCACCGGCGCGCCAGCACCCCGCCCACGAGCGCATGGTCGACGCCCAGTTCGCGCCGCTCGCGCTGGATCCGCTCCTCGGGCGTGCGCGCGTCGGCGTGAACCTCGTCCGGGTAGCCAGGATAGGCGTGGACGAGCACGAGCTTTCCGATGTCGTGCAGCAGCGAGGTGACCATCAACCGGTCTTTAGCTTCGTAGTCGAGCTCGCGGGCCAACCGCTCGGCGGCGCGCTGGGTCGCCGCCGCGTGCAGGCGAAAACGCTCGGGGATTCCCTGCCACGCGGTACTGCGCTCGAAGAAGTCGAACGTCCGAGCGCGACTGGCGATCGATCGCACCGCGTCGGATGAGAGCAGCTCGACCCCTTTGACCGCACTCTCGACGCGTCCGGGGCTGCGTCCGTCAAGCCGGTTGGCGAGACGCAATACGGCGACCGCGATCGCCACGTCGGACTCGACGGCCGCGACCACGTGCGCGGCCGAAGGCTCGCCCGCCGCGAACAGAGCGAGTACGCGGTCGCGCGACTCGAGCAGCACCGGAAACGCCTCGAGTGCTTCGAAAGCGGCCGTCAGGCGGCGACCGTGGCCCTCGTTATGGTGACGCGCGCGTACGGCAACTGGTTTCACGGCAGCGAGAGTGCCCACGGCGCCCATGCCCCTTCATCGGCAGATGTCGGCGTGCGGTTTAGCCTTCGACGTCTTCCGGACCCCCGACGTCTTCCGGACCCCCAACGCCCTCGGCGCCCCCAACGCCCTCCGCGCCCCCAACGCCTTCCGGGCCTCCAACGCCCCCGTCAGGCGAGGCCGGCGCCACGGCAAGATCCAGCGCTCGGTCGATCCTGGCGAGGGTCTCTTCGCGGCCGAGCAGCGCGACGCTCTCAAAGATCCCTGGTGACACGGTGGTTCCCGCGATCGCGACCCGCACCGGCTGGAACACCTTTCCGGGCTTCTCGCCACGATCCTCGACGACGCCGCGGAGCGCCAGCTCCACGGCTTCAGGCGCGAACGGCTCGACCATCGCGATCGCCTCACGCGCGGCCCTGAGATTCTCGACCCCGGCGTCCCGGAGAACCGTCTTGGCAAACGCGGGGGGGTCGTCGACCGGTCCGTCGAAGATGAAACCCGCCAGCGGCCAGAAATCGGCGAGCGTCTGGATCTTCTCGGCCGAGATCTCTGCCGCGCCGCGCAATCCGGTGCGTCCTGTATAGGCCTCCAGGCGAGCGGTGAGATCATCGAGGCGCAGCGCACGCAGGTGCCTGCCGTTCATGTGACGGAGCTTCTGAACGTCGAACACGGCGGGATTCCTCGAGACGCGCTCCAGGCGGAAGCGCTCGGCGAGCTCCTCGAGGCTGAAGTGCTCCTGATCGGCGGCGAACCCGGCCCCCAGCAGCGCGATGTAGTTGTCGACCGCCTCGGGCAGGTAGCCAGCCGTGCGGAGCTCCTGCACCGAGGCCGCTCCATGACGCTTTGAGAGCTTGCGTCCGTCCGGGCCATGCAACAGCGGGAGATGCGCGTACCGGGGGGGGGCGGCCCCAAACGCCTCGCACAATAGCAGCTGCTTGGGCGTGTTGGAGAGATGGTCCTCGCCACGCACGACATGGGTGATCGCAGCGTCGAGGTCGTCGACCGCGACGGCGAAGTTGTACAGCACGGAGCCGTCGGCGCGGGCGATCACCGGATCGTCGAGGCTCGCGTTCGGAAACCGTGCCTGGCCCCGGATCAAGTCCTCGACGATCGTCTCCCCGTCATCGGGAACACGCAGCCTGACCGCACCGCCGCTGGACGGGGTCCCGCGGTATCCGTGCTGATCGCCGTGGCGCTGCTTGAACTCCTTGACGTCCTGCGCGGTGGCATCCGAGCGGTACGCATGGCCGCTGTGCTGGAGCTGTTCGAGCGCCTGCGCATGGCGAGCGGAGCGCTCGGATTGGAGTACCGGCCCCTCGTCCCAGTCGAGCTTCAACCAGCGCAGCGCGTCGAGGATCTGCTCGACGTTCTGCGGCGTCGATCGCTCCCGGTCGGTATCTTCGATCCGCAGCACCAGCGTGCCCGCCTCACCGGGGCGGCCGTTGTCGTGGCCACGAGCGAGCAGCCAGTTGTAAAGGGCGGTCCGGGCGCCGCCGAGGTGGAGCGCCCCGGTAGGGGATGGAGCGAAGCGAACGCGCATGAGAACCTCTGCAGCATGCTAATCGGAGCCCACGTGTCTCCGGCGGGCGGCCTTCACCGCGCGATCGAGCGCGGCGTGCAGCGTGGTTGCCGCTCGATCCAGATCTTCAACCAGTCCCCGCGCATGTGGCGCCCGAGCGCCTACGGTGATCAGGACTTTGCGGCGTTTCGCGCGGCGATGGATTCGAGCGCGATCGATGCGTTGCTGATCCACGCCGTGTACCTGCTCAACTGCGCCTCGGAGGAGCGGGAGATCCGCGAGCGATCGCTCGCGTCGCTGATCCAATCGCTGCGCGTCGGCGACGCTATCGGCGCGAACGGAGTCGTGCTGCACCCCGGCTCGGCGAAGCAGGGCGACGTGCACGCCGCGGTCTCCCGCGCCGGCACCGTGATCCGCGAGGCGCTCGCGGAGTCCGAGCGCTGTCCGCTGCACCTCGAGAACACCGCCGGGGCGGGGGGCACGCTCGGAAGATCGTTCGAGGAGTTGGCAGAGCTGATCGAGGCAGCAGGCGGCGAGGAGCGCCTCGGGCTGTGCCTGGATTCCTGTCACCTGTACGCCTCCGGACATGACATCAGGACCATCCGGGGCCTCAGCGAGACACTCGACGAATGCGATCGGATCGCCGGGCTCGAGCGTCTCGGCTCGCTGCACCTGAACGACTCGGCCAAGGGGTTGGGCTCAAACCGAGACCGTCATGCGAGCATCGGCCAGGGAGAGCTCAGCCAGGAGGGTTGCGCGGCGTTCCTGTCAGAGCCTCGATTCGAGCACTTCGCCTGTGTACTGGAGACGCCCGGACCGGACGGCCATGGTCCGGATGCCGCCGAGATCGCGCTCGCCCGCCGATGGCGAGGGCGAGGCAAAGCGTCGCGGACCCGAGCGTCTCGCGGTAAGGCCTCCCCGAAGCAGCGATGAGCGCCGGAGATCAAATCGGGCTCGGCGCCGGCGAACGGTCCGGAATCAACGGGGACCTTACCCGCGATCGGTCCGGGATCACTACCCACGATCCACCGGCGTTGTCGGCCACGGGTTTGCACAAGCGCTACGGCGCCGTGGTCGCGCTGGGCGGCGTCGATCTGTCCGTCGCGCGGGGGGAGCTCGTCGGGCTGCTCGGGCCGAACGGGGCCGGCAAGTCAACCCTGGTGAAGATCGCCTGCGGACTTGTCGGCGCGAGCGCCGGCACGCTGCGCGTGTGCGGTGCACCGGCGGGCAGTCGGGCCGCCAGAGGCGCGCTCGGCTACCTCGCCGAGATGTTCCGCTTCCCCGGATGGTGCACCGCGACCGAGGTGCTGACGCTGCACCAACGGCTCACCAGATCCGAGGGTGGAGCCTCCGAACGCGACGAACTGCTCGAGCGGGCGGGGCTCGCGGAGGCAGGCGGACGTCGCGTTGACGCGATGTCCAAGGGCATGCAGCAGCGGTTGGGGATCGCCCAGGCGCTCGTCGGGCACCCGAAGCTGCTGCTGCTCGACGAGCCGACCAGCGCGCTTGATCCCGCGGGGCGGCGAGCGATCAGGGCTCTGCTCGAGGATCTCCGGTCACGGGGAATCGCGGTGCTGCTCAATTCGCACCTGCTGAGCGAGGTCGAGCTGGTATGCGATCGGGTCGTGATCCTCTCACGCGGGCACGTGAGCGCCGCCGGGCGCCCCGACGAGCTGACCCGAGCCGGCGGGATCGAAGTGCAGACCGCCGCGGGCTTGAAACGCTATCCGGACGCCGTCCGGGAGGACGCGCCCGCGATCGTCGCTTCGCTTGTGCAGGCGGGCGAGCGCGTCTACGAGGTGCGCGTGCTGCGCTCGTCGCTAGAGGACGTGTACTTGGAGGCGGTCGGCGAGGGCGCCACGGGCAAAGCGGCGGGCGTTCGCGCGGCGGGCGGGGCGGACGCCGAAACCGACCCAGCGCCGCCGTGACGCCGGCGATCGTGATCGCGCGGCACGTGCTGGGAGAGAGCGTCCGGCGCCGCGTGTTCACCGTTGTGCTCGTGCTGAGCGTCGCGTTCCTGGCCCTGTTCTCGCTGGCCAGTTTCGAGGCGTTTCATGCCCTGGCCTCATTCGGCCGCGGCAGTGGCGGCAGTGGCATCGGCTCGGTCGACCCTCGCGGTCTGGCCACCGTGACGCTGATCGCGCTCGGCATGTTCGCGACGCTGTTCCTGGGTGCCGTACTGGCGGTGTTCCTGACGCTCGGCGCAGTGCGCGGCGACGCCGAGCGGGGGCTTCTGCAACCGCTCGTGGTGCGCCCGGTGGGACGCTCACAGCTCTTGCTCGGCCGGTTCGCCGGCGCGAGCGCCGTCTGTTCGGTGTACGTCCTGGCGCTGTACGCCGTCGTGATCGTGGTTGTGCACGCGACGGGCAATCGCTGGCCGGACCGGATCGTCGGGCCGGGTCTCGCGCTGGCGGCGGGCGTGACGATTCTCGTGGCGCTGTCACTGCTCGGATCGGTGCTGCTGTCGGGCACCGCCAACGGAATCGCGATGTTCATGGTCTTCGGTGCCGGCATGGTCGCCGGCCTGCTCGGCACGATCGGCTCGGCGATCGGCTCGGGGTCGGTTCAGAGCACCGCCCACGACCTGTCGCTCGCGTTGCCATTCCAGGCGCTGTATCAGGCCGGCCTGCACGCGCTCGCCGCCGACCAGACCGGATTCACCGGGGTGCTCCTCAACCTCGGGCCATTCGGGTCCTCGCACGCCGGTGGCCCCGGCCTCTATCTGTGGTGCGCGGTCTATCTTGTGGTCGTGATGGGGCTGGCGGCGCTGGCCTTCGCCCGGCGGGACCTGTAGCCGGTCGGGCGCCGGGAGCGATAGCGTGCGGGGCCGATGAGCAGCGAGATCAAGCAGCGCGAGGCCGACGCGCTCGTCGTGTTCGGTATCACCGGAGATCTGGCGAAGAAGATGACCTTGCGCTCGCTCTACCGCCTCGAGCGCCGAGGCCTGCTGGGGTGTCCGGTGATCGGCGTCGCGGTCGACGAGTGGACGGTGCAGAAGCTGCGCGACCACGCCCATGAGTCGATCCTCGCCACGGGCGAGCCGATCGACGAGCGCGTGTTCAAGCGGTTTGCTGCCCGCCTTGGGTACGTCAGCGGCGATTTTGGCGATCCGCAGACTTATGCCAAGGTCTCCGCCGCCCTCGGTGGCGCTGAGAGCGCCGTGTACTACCTGGAGATCCCGCCGTCATTATTTGGCACCGTGATCGAGGGGCTGGCGAGCGACGGGCTGCTCGGCCACGGCCAACGGGTGGTAGTCGAGAAGCCCTTCGGCCACGACCTCGCCTCGGCCCGCGCGCTGGCGGCGGACCTGCACAAGCATCTGTACGAATCCCAGCTCTACCGGATCGACCACTTCCTCGGAAAGATGGGGCTCGAGGAGATTCTCTACCTGCGCTTTGCCAACACGATGCTCGAGCCCGTCTGGAATCGCAACTATCTAGCGTGCGTCCAGATCACGATGACCGAGAAGCTTGGCGTGGAGGACCGCGGCCACTTCTATGACCCGGTCGGCGCGCTGCGCGACGTGGTCGTCAACCATCTGATGCAGGTACTCGCGGCGGCGGCGATGGAGCCTCCGGCCGGCGGTGACCCCGAGACGCTCAAGGACGCGAAGTTCGCCGTCTTCCGCGCGATGCCCGAGGCCGACCCGGCGCACTACGTCAGGGGCCAGTACGAGGGATACCGTGAGGTCAATGGGGTCGCGCCGGACTCGCGCACCGAGACCTATGCCGCGCTGCGGGTCGAGATCGACAACTGGCGCTGGGCCGGAGTGCCGTTCTTCATCCGCAGCGGCAAGCAGCTGGCCGCGACCGAGACCGAGCTGCGCCTGGTCTTCAAGCACCCGCCGCGTGTCCACTTCATCAGCGCCGGGCACCGGCGCCCGCAGCCGAACCACATCGTGTTCAAGATTGATCCCAGTACCGGCATCAGGATGCTCCTCGATGCCCATCGCGCCGACAAGCCAGGGCCGCGGGAGATCGAGCTCGACATGGAGTTCGCCCGGGAAGGCGGTGAAGGGGCGACACCGTACGAGGTCCTCCTGCACGCAGCGCTCCTTGGCGACGGCACCCACTTCACCCGCCAGGACAGCATCGAGGCCACGTGGCGGATCGTGGCACCGCTGCTCGAGGCGCCCCCGCCGGCGCATCCGTACGCCAAGGGTTCGTGGGGACCTGCGCAAGCTAACCAGCTCGTAGCCAGGTTCGGCGGCTGGCACGGCCCGTGGATCCCCGATTGACTTTGCCGGCTGAGGTTGCCCGCGAGGCTGGCCTCGGATAGAGTCTGGGGGACCGCGCCGGCTGAGGTTGCCGGCGAGGCTGGCCGCGGCTAGAGTCTCCCGGCGCGATGCAGGCGACGGCAGCGAGAGGAGGACCGGCATGAGATCAGGGATTGGGAGCTTGTTGTGGGTGATCATCGGCGTGCTGGTCGCCTCGTCCCATCACTACCTCACCCACGTCGGCACGATCAAGCTGATCGGGTCGGCGCTGCTGGCGATCATCCTGTGGCCGCTGCTGCTGCTGGGGATCGACCTGCGCATCAGGTGAGTCGGCTCACCTGATCGAAGTGGCGGTCGAGGGGCGGGCCTGAGCGCGCTCAGGCGCTCAGGCGCTGAGTGCACTGATCGACTCGTCCCCCGCTGCAGACTGAGCCGCCGTCGCGGCATCGGGCAACCGCGTCGGGTCCGGCTTGGCGGCGGATGGGGGTAACCGCTTCGAGTCCGGCGCAGCCGCGAATGCGAGGATCGACGCCCCGAGCAGCGCGTCGAGCTCGGCGTGAAGGCTGGCGCCGCGCGCGACTCGAAATTCAGGACCGAGTCTCAGCCGACGCTGGCCGATCGACGTGTGCAGCTCGATCACCACGTCGGACTCTCCCGGAAACCCCGCGATCAGCTCCTTGAGGTCTGTGATGGCCGTCGCGGGAAGGGCTGTGGCATCGAGGCGAAGCCGCAGGGCGCTCGGCGGCGGCGCGGGCTTGGCGGCCAGCTCCTGCGCTTGGCGAACCTCCTCCGAGGTGGGGGCGAACCGCTCCACCTGTTGGACGATGATGCAGGTCTTCTCACGATCTTTGTGATCCACCCGGCCTCGGATCAGCACGATCGAGTCGATGGCCAGTGCCTCGTCGCTGCCCGCCAGCGCCTTGCCGAACACGACGATCTCGGTCTGGGTTTCCAGATCGCCTAGCGTCGCGAACATCATCGGATCGCCCTTCTTGGTCCTGATCCGTTTGGCCTGCGTGATCATCCCGCCGACCGTGACCCAGTCGCCGTCGCGGCGAGCCGTGAGCTCACCCAACGGGCAGTCGACGCGCGCCCGCAGCGCCGCATCGATCTCCTTCAGCGGATGCGCAGTGATGAACAGGCCGATCGCTTCCTTCTCCCCCGCCAGCAGCTCGGCGCGTTCAAACTCGGCGGTGGGGATCGGAGCGTGACGCGGCGTGGCACCGGCGCGCGCGAGACCACTCGCGGACCGATCACCGTCGGCTGCATCCGCCCCTAGATCGGGCCCCATCAAATCGAAGATCGACCCCTGGCCGTTCAGCGCATCCTGCTGGGTCTTCTGTCCGGCGCCCTGTGCCTGCTCAAGCACGGAGAGCATGCCCTTGCGCGTCGCGCCGGTCGATCCGAATGCGCCGCACTTGATCAGCGCCTCGATCGCCTTCTTGTTGACCGCGCGGCTGTCGACGCGGGCGCAGAAGTCCCACAGATCCCGGAACGGCTCGCAGTGGCCACTGCCGTCCGCCCCCCGCGCACGCTTGATCGCCTCAACCGCCTGATAACCGACGCCCTTGACTGCGTCGAGCCCGAAGCGGATATTGCCCGCTACGACGACGAACTCGTGGTCTGAGAGGTTGACGTCCGGCGGGAGGATCTCGATCCCCATCGGCTCCGCCTGGGCAACAAAGAACGGAACCTTGTCCTTGGTATCCATCACCGAGGAGATCAGCGCGGCCATGTACTCCGCCGGGTAGTTCGCCTTCAGCCACGCGGTCCGGTAGGCGATCAGCGCGTAGCACGCCGAGTGGGACTTGTTGAAGCTGTAGTCGGCCGATCGCTCGTTGGTCGTCCACAGCTGCTCGATCACGTGCTCCGCGGTGCCCGACGCGCGGCAGCCGGCGAAGAACTCGGGCTTCAGCTTCGCCATCGCCTGCCGGTTCTTCTTGCCGATCGCTTTACGCAGGTCGTCGGCCTTGGCACCCGAGAAGCCGGCCATTTCCTTGGCGATCTGCATCGCCTGCTCCTGGTAGACGATCACGCCGTTGGTGGACTCGCTGATCGCCCGCAGCCGCTCATCGGCGTAGGTGACAGTCTCGGGGTTGTGCTTACCGCGAGTGTAGGTCGGGATCTGCTCCATCGGCCCGGGGCGATACAGCGCGTTGAGCGCGATCAGGTGCTCGAGCTCCGATGGTCTCACGCGCTTGAGCGTCTCGCGCATCCCCTCGGACTCGAACTGGAACACCCCGATGGAGTCGCCGCGGGCCATCATCTCATACGTCTTCTCGTCGTCGAGCGGAAGCGTCGTCATGTCCGGGCGGTCTCCGGTGGAGCGCTCGATGATGTCCAGCGCATCCTCGATCACGTCCAGGTTGCGCAGCCCCAGGAAGTCCATCTTCAGCAGCCCGATCTGCTCGATCGGCTTCATTGTGAACTGGGTGACGGTGCGAAACACCCTCTCACCGTGCTCGTCGGTTCCGGCGTCCGCGATCTGCAGGGGGACGATGTCGGTAAGCGGTCGGTCGGCGATCACGACCGCGGCGGCGTGGATCGAGGAGTTGCGCACGATCCCTTCGAGTCCCTGGGCGACGTCGACGATCTGCATCGCCGTCGCGTCGCGCTCGACCTCAGCACGAAGCGGCTGGCCGGGCTTCAGGCAATCCTTGAAGCTCGGTGGGCGTCCCATGATCGGGTCGGGGATCAGCTTCGCGAGCCGGTCTCCGGCCGCATAATCGTGGCCGAGCACTCGCGCGGCGTCGCGGGTTGCCGCGCGCGGGAACATCTTGCCGAACGTGACGATCTGCGCGACCGACTGCTTGCCGTACTTCTCGGTCACGTAGCGGATCACGCGCTCTCGTCCACGAACGGAGAAGTCGATGTCGATGTCCGGCATCGAGACGCGCTCGGGGTTCAGGAAGCGCTCGAACAGCAGGTCATACCGGAGCGGATCGACGTCCGTGATCTGGAGGCAGTAGGCGACGATCGAACCGGCTGCCGACCCCCGACCCGGACCGACCGCAATGCCTGAATCCTTGGCGTACTTGACGAAGTCCCACACGATCAGGAAGTAGGCGTTGAACCCCATCCGGTCGATCACGCCGAGCTCGTACTCCGCCCGCTTGACCGCGTCTGGCGGTGGCGGATCGCCGTAGCGCAGGCGGAGACCGTCGTCGACGAGCGCGCGCAGGTACGCCGCTTCGTCCTCACCGTCCGGGGTCACGTAGCGGGGGATCAGCTGGCGGTCGAGTTCGAGTTCCACGTCGCAGCGCTCGGAGATCTCGAGCGTGGTGGCGAGCGCCTCGGGCCACTCCGAAAATGCCTGAGCCATCTCCTCGTTAGAGCGCAAGTAGAACTCGTTGGTGTCGAAGCTGATCTTCGGGTGACTGAGCGTCGACTTGGTTTGCACGCAAAGCAGCGCCGCGTGGTGGTGGTAGTCCTCGCGGCGTAGGTAGTGGACGTCCCCCGTCCCGACCAGCGGCCTGCGCAGCTCGCGCGCGATTCGCACGATGCCCTCGTTCGCCCTGTCCTGCTCGGCTAGTCCATTCTTCTGCACCTCGAAGTACACGTTCTCGGGCCCGAACGCTCCGACGAGCGCGTCGGCGTGCTCGCGCGCTTTTGAGCCGCGGCCCTCCAGCAGGTGCCGGCAGAGTCGAGACTGCAGACACCCCGTCAGCACGATCACGCCCTCGGCGTGGGCCGCGATCTGCTCCAGGTCCACCGACGGCTTGCCGCGCTGATACCCGTCAAGGAACCCCGCCGAGGAGAGCTTGACGAGGTTGCGGTAGCCGGTCGCGGTAGCGGCAAGCAGCGTCAGGTGAAACCGCTCGAGCCGCCCCGGCGCCCGGCGCGCATGGTCCTCGACGACGTACGCCTCGCAACCGAGGATCGGCTTGATCCCGTGCTTGCGGCACGCCGTGAACAGCTCCACGGCGCCGTTCATCACGCCATGGTCAGTAAGGCCGAGCGCCGGCTGGTCGAACGCGGCGGCACGCTTCGCGAGGGCGTCGATCTTGCACGCGCCATCGAGCAGCGAGTACTCGGAATGGACGTGTAGGTGGGCGCACGGCGAACTCATTCGTGGTTTCGCAGAATAGGCGCCGGGCCGGACGCAGTGGTCATCCCGAGGCTCAATTCACGCGCTCGCAGCGGACTCAGGCCAGTCGGCGCGTCCACCGGCGCCACGCCGCGCGCCAGCGGCGCACCGGCTCACGCGGCTCGCTTTCTCCTGAGGCCGGCGGGGGAGCACCTCCACGCAGCCGCGTCAGCGCCGCGGCCAGCCGATCGGGCTCGACCGTCGCCAGGTCAGGCGGTTGCGCCTTCGCCGGCGCAGACTTAACCGCCGCAGAGGGCGGGGGCGCGGATGCCGCGGAACGCTCGGGTGCGGGGGTCGCGGTGTCCGCGGACATGCTGCGCACCGCATCGAGCTCGTCCTGGAGCCGGTGCACCGCCTCGTACACGTGCGCACAGCGCGCCGTGTCGTCGCGGAGCAGACGCTCGAGACCCGCGGCAAGCGACTCGGCGTGCTTCGCCCGTCGCTCGGCGCTTGCCGCACTGCAGTTTGCCTGCGCAGCTGCGCGCTGCGCGTGTGCGCGCGCGGCTTGCATCGCCGCTGCGACATGGTCCGCCTCGTCAATCCGCCGCAGCAGCAGCTCTTCGGACTCGATCCGCTGCGCACGCTCGGCGTAGGCGCGCTGCTCGCCGATGAGCCGCGCGCGCTGCCCTACCAAGACCAGGTCGCGCAAGCCTTGAGACTCATGCCTCGCCGCTTCGAGCTCACGCTCGAGATCCTCAATTCGACCGGCGAAGCCATCCAGTTCGGACTGCCGTCCAGCGCCGAACTCGCGCACCCGAGCGACTGCATCACCTCCGAGCGCCGAAGGCACCGCGCGCAAACTGGTCATGGTCGCTGACGATAAGCCTCCGAGCGGACGGATTGCGAACTGTGTGGTTCAGGTCCCCCGTCGAACGTCAGCCGCAGAGTCCCGACGCGTCGTGCGCATCACGACGGCAGGCGCCGCAGACCGGCCACCGCCTTCAGCGTGCAGAGGCCGACCGGCGCTGCGCGGCGATCACGCCGAAGGCCACGACCGCCGTCACGGCGGCGAGCGCCAGATCCTGACCAGCCCCACGGAAGCGGCGCCGCGCATACCACTTGCCGCCTTGCCAGACCACGAAGCCGAGCATCTTGTAGACCATGGCGGGAGTATTACCCCGCCTTCAGAGATCTCAACCCTCCTTAGATCTCGATCCCCCGGGATCCCGAGCACCTGGATTTCCTTCGTCTGGGTGGCGCACCCGCCACGCCATCCGCGACTGCAGCGACCACAGCTCGATGAACCCCGGTGCCGATTCCTGGGAGAACAGCCCCCCGGACTGCGAGAAGCTCGCGAGCTGCGCGTCGTAAAGGGCGTTCGGGGATGAACGGGTGACCACCCGCGCCGAGCCCTTGTAGAGCTTGATCCCGATCGTCCCGGTGACCTGCGCGTTGGCGGCGTCCATGTACGCGCCGAGGTCGCTGCGCAGCGGCTCCCACCACAGTCCCGCGTACACCAGGTAGGCCCACTTCTGGTCGAGTGTGGGCTTGAGCTGGTTCTGGTGGATCGTGCCGACGAGACGCTCGAGCTCCTGATGGGCGAGCAGCAGGATCGCGGCCGCCGGGACCTCGTAGATGTCGCGCACCTTCAGGCCCACGATCCGGTCCTCCAGCTGGTCGACGATTCCGACGCCGTGGCGCGCGCCTACTTCAGCGGCGCGCTGCAGCAGCTCGACAAGTCCGAGTCGCTCGCCGTCGAACGCGACCGGGACGCCGCGATCGAACTCCACCGTCACGACCTCGGCAACGTCGGGCGCCTGCTCGGGACGGGTGACGAGACCGAAGACGTCGTCCTGTGGCGCCTGGCCGAGCTCCTCGATCCAGCGCCCCTCGCTCGAGCGTCCCCACAGGTTGTCGTCGATCGAGTAGGGCACCGCCTCGGTCCCTCCCTTGACCGGGATGCCGTGCTCGCGGGCGTAGGCGATCTCCTCCTCGCGGCCCATCCGCCAGGAGCGCACCGGGGCGATCACCTTCAGCTCCGGCGCAAGCGTCGCGATCGTGGCCTCGATCCGCACCTGGTCGTTGCCCTTGCCCGTACACCCGTGGGCGATCGTCTCGCATCCGCTCTCCCGGGCGTGCTCCACCGCCAGCTTGGCGATCAGCGGCCGGCCGAGCGCCGTGAACAACGGGTAGCCGAGGCCGTAGATCGCATTGGCCTTGATCGCGGGGAGCACGTACTCGCGCGCGAACTGCTCGCGGGCGTCGACGACGCGGCACTCAAGCGCGCCAAGGGCCAGCGCCTTGCCCCGCACCACGTCGTAGTCCTCGCCCGGTTGGCCGAGGTTGACGGTCAACGCGACGACCTCAGCGCCGTAGCGGTCCTGGATCCACTTGAGCATCACGCTCGTGTCCAGACCGCCGCTGTAGAGCAGCAGCACGCGATGCACATCGGCGGGGTCGGCGAGGTAGGAGGCGGTCGGCTGGGGAGCGGGACCGGGCATCGGAGCGGGAAGCGTAGTGGTCTGAACGCTGGTCGGTCGCGTCCGGGGAACGCATCGCTCGGTCTCAGGCGGCAGCGGCGTGTCGAGCCAGCGTGGTCAGCGTGTCGGCGATCTCCCTGCGGGCCGTGACGCTGATCAGGATGCCGTCGGGGCCGACCGCATCGCGCGTTAGCGGTATCCGCACGCAGGCGGCGCTTACGAGGTCCGCACCGACGTAGCCCAGCACCTTGCGCAACGATTGGTGGGCGTCCGCTGCGCCCGTGGGCGCCGCCGGCCCGGACGCGTTGATCCAGGCGATCGGCTTGCCGTATAGCCCGCCGTCGCCGACGGTCCACTCGAGCAGGTTCTTGAGCGCTCCGGGCAGTGCTCCAGCGTATTCGGGGGTGCAGAGCAGCAGCGCGTCCGCGGCAGCGATCCGGGCCCGGAGCTCGGCGACGGCGGGGTTCACCGGTTCGCCCTCGAGATCGTGGTCGGGGTTGAAGTGCGGCAGCGTGGCCATTTCGTCATACAGCTCCGCCGTCGTTCCGTCGGGGGCGAAAGTACGCGCCGTTTGCAGCACCGCGGTATTGGTTGATCGTGCCCGCAGACTGCCCGAGAGCAGGAGGATCTGAATTTCGCGCGCACTCATTCGCGCGCGGCGTCGCCCGGCGCGGGAGACAGCGCGCCGAACAGGTCGCGTACCGCCGCCACCCCGTGGCCCTCAGCACTGACCCCGAGGACGATCTCATCTCCCGCACAGCTCACCGACCAAGTGGCGAACGAGCAGCACTCACGCTCAAGCTCGGCGAGCGCGCGCAGGTCGCTTTCGACGCTCGCCAGCCGGCGAAAGCGCAAGCGAACGCCATCGAGAGTCGGCTCCTTCCGCTGCAAGGCACGATCGCACAAACGCAGCCAGCGCTCTTGCCGCGAGGTGAGCGCCCCCTGCGTCAACGAGCATGCCACCGGATCAATGTCAACACCTGCTTGCATCGCTTCCTCCGTTTCCATCGGCCGGTTATCATGGCTGCTCAACCCGGCTTGAGGTCAAGTGTCTGAGAAGCGACTGCTCATCGGCCAGGTGGCTCGCCGGGCCGGCCTGCGCCGCTCGGCGATCCGCTACTACGAATCGATCGGGTTGCTCGCCGAGCCCGAGCGCGTCAGCGGACGCCGGACCTACTCGCCCGACGTCTTGCGAACGCTCTCGATGATCGGGACGGTTCAGCGAGCGGGCCTGACGCTGGGCGAAATACGCCAGCTGTTGAGCACCGGCGACGCGTCAGGAGCGGTCTCCGCGCGCCTACGAATCATAGCGCGCCACAAGCTGCCCGAACTGGACGCCCTGATCGCGAGCGCGGTGCTCAGCCGGAGCTGGCTCGAGGGGAGCGACCTGCTGCTGTGCGACGCTTGAGGACTGCCCGCTGTTCGACGCCCAATCTCCTTGAGTGGCGACGCTCCCGAGGCGGACGATCGAAGGGACGGAATCGGAGACTTTCGGTTCCCCACGACGACGCTCCCCCAGCCGCCTTCGGTTGTCCAGGTTTCGAGGCTACTGCTCCCCCAGCCTCCTTCGCACGTCCCACCACAGCGCCTGGTAGGCCAGCGCCGCCCGCCCGTTGGGGGCGAACGCGGCGACGACGTCTCGCTCCACCCCCATCCGCTCGACCTCGTCGGAGGCCGGAATCGCGGCTCCCAGCATCGTCGCGGCGTGCTCGGCGCGCAGCTGCGCCATCACCTCGCGGTGCAGGGGCTTGCGCGCGTCGACCATCGAGAAGAACGCCAGCACCGTCGGACCCCCGGAGACCAGCTCTGAGAGTGGCTTGAACGTCCGCGATGAGAGCGTCGCCGGGATGATCGGCACGAGCAGGGCGTCGGCGGCCTCGAACACGCTCTCGGAGACAAGTGAGATGCTCGGTGGGCAGTCGAGAAAGATGTGGTCGTACTCCACGCGCAGCGGCTCGAGGACCCGGGCCAGCCGTTGCTTGGAGCGCTTGGCGCGATCGAGCGCGAGGTCCATGTAACGGTAGGAGAAGTCGGCGGGCAGCAGATCTAGACCCGGATGGTCGGTCCCCTTGATCAGGCGAGCGACGTCACTGCGGCCGCGGACGAGCTTGCGCCCGCCGCCCCGCACCTTCGGCTTGACGCGGAACAGGTAGGTCGAAGCCGCCTGCGGATCGAGGTCCCACAGCAGCACGCGAGAGCCACCCCGGGCGGCCAAGACGGCGAGGTTGACCGCCGCCGAGGTCTTCCCTACGCCCCCTTTGATGTTGTAGGTGGCCAGGATCCGGGTCAACCCGGACCCTTTCTCGAGCGCGCGCGGATGGCGAGACCCCGGGTCAACCCGGACCCTCCCTCGAGCCGACGGCTAAACCGCGTCTCAACTGAAGGTCTCCTTGATCAGCTTGCGCTGCTCCTTGGACGCGAACACGGCGAAGCGCTCCGCGAAGGTGTTCCGGGCGGCCCGCTCGTCTTCGCCCAGACGCTCGACGAGCACGCCCATCGCCATCAGCGCGCCCGGACCGCCGGGAAGCGCCGCCACCTCGTCGCGCAGCGAGCGCAGCATGCCGCGCTGGATCTCACGGTCCTGGTGGCGCCCGAGCGTGTCCTGGAGCGCTTTGAGGGATTTGATCATCGGCTTCACGGCGTCGCTGGGATAGAGCGAGCCGAACAGCTCGAGCACGTATCGCAGCTCCTTGCCCTTCTTGCGCAGCTCGTGGTAGACCTCGGGCGGGCTATCGTCATCGATCGCCCGACCCATCCTCACCATTCGGCGGTAGAGCTTGCGAATCTGCTCCCCCGCGAGGTCGGCGATCCCCCGTCCCGCGTCGGGACCGTCCTCGCCAGGACGTATCGCACCCGCACCCGCGCCCGCGGGGTCAAGCGCGCCAGCACCCACAGGGCCGAGCGGGCCGGTGTCCACGAGGCCGAGCGAGCCGTCCTGCGGCGGGCACACGAGGCGTTCCAGGAACGAGCTCCAGTCCGCCAACAGCAGGGGAGTCCGCTCCGAGCGCAGTCCGCGCACCATTTCACGGCGGACGATCAGGCGGCGGCTGCGAAGCACCCCCAGCAGGGGCTCGAGCTCGGCGCGCATGGGCTCAGGGACGAGCGCGCGCATCGACTCGAACTCGAGCACGTACACGTCGAGGTCGCGGGCCTCGCCAGTGACCTGCTGCAGCCAGCGAAACTCGTCCCGAAAGTGCGCCAGCTCGGCGGGCGGGAAGACGCGCTGGCACTGTCGCTGGACCGCGCGCGAGCGGCGCACCGAGACGCGGAAATCGTGGAGGAACTCGCTGTCGACATCGGCGATCGTGCCCTCGAGGTTCGCCTCGATGATTTCCCGCAGCCGTCCCAGCACGGCGACGGTGGCCTCGTCGGCCCGTTGGCGCCGATTCACCGCCACGTCGATCTTCGAGGAGGTCCCGGCCGGGTCGCCGCCCGCGGCGCTGACCGCCTCGTCGACGAGCGCCTGCTCGGCGGGGAGGAAACCGAGCTCGTGCTGGAGTACATCCACCACGCGGACGAGCTCGCTGTCGTATCCCCGCACGACCGCGCAGCGGATCCTCGGCCGCAGCGCGCGGCGTCGAACGCCCAAGGACACGAGCGCCGGTGCTTCGAGCGTCAGGCGCACAACCGTCTTGCGCTCGCTGTCAAGCACCGCCAGCGACCGCACGCGGCTGTGGACCTGCACGAGCGCCAGCAGCGCCCTCACGCCGGCAACCGCGCTCAGCGCCTCACGCAGCGGCCCCGGCTCCAGCTCGAGTGCGAGCAGCGGCCGCTCCAGCCGCGGCAGGCTGACCGAGATCCGTTCCCGGCCCGATGCCCGTTGGGCGCCGTCACGCTCAACGAGTGCCAGTCGGCCGCGCTCGTGGACAGCCAGCAGGCCCGCCGCGTAGAGGAGCCCGTCGAAGGTGTCATAGAAGGCGCGATCGCTCTCGCGTAGTCCGCCGTCTCGAACCGGCAGCGCCAGCGCCAGCGCCGGCGCCGCCGCCTCGAGCGTCATCCCTTCGGGCGCCAGGAGGTCGGTCACCCCTACGGCTCCCCCAACGCCCCCAGCCGCTCCACCGACTCCGGCGCTCCCAACCCCCGTAGGCGCTCCACCGACTCCGGCTCTCCCAACGCCTCCAGCCGCGCGAGCGCCTCGTCGATCTCGTTCTCGTCCACCACCAGCGGGGGCTCGAGCCTGATCGTCCCGGGACCGGTCGCGTTGACGACGAGGCGCTGCTCGAGCAGCGCGCGGCGCGCGAGCTCGGGCGCGAAGATCCCCGGCTCGAGATCGATCGCGAGCATCAGCCCCCGGCCCCGCACCGCGCGGACATAATCCAGGTGCGCCAGACCGGCCGCCAGACGCTCGCCCAGCTCCAGCACCCGCGTCAAGAGCGACGGGTCAGAACAGATCTCGAGCGCGACGAGCGCCGCGGCGGCGACGACTGGGCCCCCGGCGAAGGTGGAGCCGTGGTCGCCGGGTCGGAACACATCGGCGAGCCGCGGTCCGGTCACGAGCGCCCCGATCGGCATCCCGCCGCCGAGCGCCTTGGCGCTCGTCAGCGCGTCGGGGACCACCCCGGTCTGCTCGTAGGCCCACAGCGTGCCGGTGCGACCCATGCCCGACTGGATCTCGTCGAAGATCAGCGCGGCCCCGGTCCGATCGCACGCCTCCCGCGCGGCCAGCAGCAGCTCCTCGGAGAGCACGTTGATTCCGGTCTCCCCCTGGATCGGCTCGAGCATCACCGCGGCGGTCTGCCCATCAACCGCGGCGAACAGCGTGCCGGGATCTTTGGGCACGACCACGAACCCCGGCACCAACGGCGCGAACGGCGCCTGCTTGGACTCCTGCGGGGTCGCCGACAGCGCGCCGTAGGTGCGGCCGTGAAACGCCCCCTCCACGACCACCAGCGAGCCTCCCGGCCGCGCGCGGCGCGCGAGCTTGATCGCCGCCTCGTTGGCCTCCGCGCCGGAATTCGACAGGAACACCTTCCCCCCCAGCGAGCTGCGCGATAGGCGCGCGGACAGCTGCAGCGCCGGCTCTGTGTAGTCGAGGTTGGTCGCGTGCATCAGCCGGCCGACCTGCTCCCGCACCGCCGCTACCACTCGCGGATGGCAGTGCCCGACGTTCAGCACCGAGATCCCGGCGAGGAAGTCGAGGTACTCGTTGTCCTCGGAGTCCCACAGCCGGCAGCCGGACCCGCGCACGAACACCACCGGATTGCGAACGTAGGTTCCGATCGCGTAGTCGCGCTCGAGCGCCTGAAGGTCCGCCAGCGAAGCCCCCTCGCTCATACCGCCGGTCCGATCTTCGTCCCCTGCCCGGCGTCGGTGAACAGCTCGAGCAGCAGCGAGTGTGGCACGCGGCCGTCGACGATGTGGGCGAACGACACGCCTCCAGTGATCGCGTCCAGGCACGCCGCGAGCTTCGGGCGCATCCCGCCGGTCACTGGGGCGGCGCCGGGCTCCTCGCCGCTCAGCGATGCCTGCACCATCTCGGCACTCGCCTCCGAGACGACGCTCGCGGGGTCGCCCGGATCGCGCATCCAGCCCGCGACGTCAGTCAGGAACATGACCTTGTAGGCGCCAAGCGCGCGCGCGAGCGCGCCGGCGACCTCGTCGGCATTGATGTTGTAGGAGTTGCCCTCGCGGTCGGCGCCGATGCTCGCGACCACCGGAATGTAGTCCTGCGCGACGTGGTTCAGCACGTCCACGTCGACCCGCTCGATCCGGCCCACGAAGCCGATGTCCTCGCCGCCGCGCGCCGTCTGGCGGGCGGCTCCGAACAGCAACCCGTCGTCACCGCATAAGCCCACCGCCGGCTGCCCGTGGCGGCCGAGCAGCAGCACGATGTCCTTGTTGACCTTGCCCACGAGCACCATCTTCGCGACTTCGACGGTCGCGGCATCCGATACCCGCAGCCCGTCGACGAACCGCACCGGGAGCGCCAGGCGCTCCATGTAGCCCGTGATCTCAGGACCACCGCCGTGGACAATCACCGGCTGCATCCCGACGTACTTGAGCAGCACGACATCGCGCGCGAACTCCTCCTTCAAGCCCGGGTCGAGCATCGCCGCGCCACCGTACTTGATCACGACCGTCCTACCGTGAAATTCTCGTATATAGGGGAGCGCCTCGAGCAGGGTGCCGACGTCACGCATCGGCATCTTCCCAGGGGCTTCCCGATCCACCTGCACAGCACGACAGAACCGCCTCAAAGACCGGGCCGTGTCGTGTCGTGCACGCCCTACATGCATAGCGCGCCAGCCCTCTCCCGAGCGGTCGGTTCTGTCGCGCTGTGCATGTTCTCCGGGCCACGATGGGGGACCTCACGTCATGTACTCCGCGTTGAACCGCACGTACTCCGGCGAGAGGTCGCTGAAGAACACCTCGGTCTCGCCACCCTCGCCAGGCAACGTCAGCGTGTACTGCACTTCGTCCCGCTGCACGAGCGCCGCAAGCTCGTCCAGATCATTGACCACCGCGTCGCCGGCGGACACGACGAGCCGGCCTTCGATCTCCAGGTCGACGGCGAAGCCGTTGTCGGCCGGGTAGACCATGCCGGCGGCCTGGAGGATGCGGCCGAAGTTCGGATCGCCTCCGTGGAGCGCCGACTTCACCAGCGGCGAGTTCGCGACCGCGCGCGCGACCGGCTCGACTAGGTCGGGCTCACCGCGGACGAGCACCCGGCCGACGCGACCGGCGCCCTCGCCGTCGGCGACGATCTCGAGCGCGAGCGCTCGCAACAATGCGTCCATCGCCTCGCCCAGACGGAGCTCGTCGGTGGTCTCGGGATCGACTTGCACGCCGGAGGCGCCGTTGGCGAGCACGAACACCGTGTCGCTCGTCGAGAGCTGACCGTCGACGCTGATGCGGTCGAATGAGCGCATCACCGTCACGCCGGTGAGCAGGTCGACGGTCTGGGCCGACAGCGCGGCGTCCGTCTGCACGAAGCAGAACATCGTCGCGAAGCGGGGGGAGATCATGCCGGCGCCCTTGGCCTGCGCCGACAGCCTCACGCGCCCGCCCGGGAGCTCGACTTCGAGGCAGGCGCGTTTGGGCCCTCGGTCGCTCGTGAGGATCGCCCGCGAGAAGGCGTCCGCGTCGCCGCCGAGCCGCTGCGCCGCGCTCCGCACCCCCGCGAGCAGCGGCGCGCGCGGGAGCGAGGTGCCGATCACGCCGGTCGAGGCCACACCCACCTGCGCGGCCTCCACCTGCAGCAGTTCGGCGGCAAGCGCCTGCGTCGCGCGGGCGGTGTCGAGTCCGCGCTGCCCGTCGCCGGTGTTCGAGCCGCCGGAGTTGGCCACGACCGCACGCAGGCGACTGAGATCCGCCTCGCGGGAGACCGTCACGGGCGCCCCCACGCGAGCGTTGGTGGTGAAGCGTGCGGCCGATACCGTGGCCAGTCTTTCGGACACGAGCACGCCGACGTCCAGCCCCTGCGGCTTGATCCCCGCCGCCACGCCGCCGGCCCGGAAGCCGAGCGGGAGCATCGTGGGCTCGAGCTCGATCACGTTCTCCGGCGCCTCGATCCACCGCGAGCTGAAGAAGCTCACGAGATCCCCTCCCCTTCCTCGAGCCCGAACATCAGGTTGAGGTTCTGGACCGCCTGTGAGGCCGCGCCCCGCCACAGGTTGTCGATCGCCGCGAACACGATCACGCGTCCGGTCCTCGCATCGCGGTGGACGGAGATCCGGCAGATGTTCGTCTCGCGAACGTCGCGGACGCCCGGCGGGGCGCCCGCGAGCTCGACGAACGGCTCAGAGTCATAGGCGTCGGCGTAGAGCTGCTCGAGCTCGGGCTCGAGCTCGGGCGCGGGCTTGGGCGCGGGCTCGGGCGCGGGCTCGAGCGCGGGCGAGTCGGCGACGCCGTCGGCGAGAGTCACGTAGCAGGACACGAGCTCGCCCTGATCGAGCGGCAGCAGGTGCGGGATGAACGTGATCCGCACCTCCGCGCCGAGCGCCGCCAGCTCCTGCTCGATTTCCGGCCTGTGCCGGTGGCCCGACACGCCGTACGCGCTGACGTTCTCGTCCACGGTCACGAAGTGGGTCTTCTCACTCGGGGTGCGCCCGGCGCCCGACGCCCCGGACTTGGCGTCGATCACGACGTCCTTGATCGCTCCCGCGCGCGCGAGCGGCGCGAGCGCGAGCAGCGCCGCGGTCGGGTAGCAGCCCGGATTGGCGACCAGGTTCGCCTCCCGGATCTGCTCGCGGTAGAGCTCGGGAAGCCCGTAGACGGCGTCCGCGAGCAGCCCGGGCGCCGGGTGCTCGCGGTACCACCGCTCGTACACGGCGCGGTCTCGCAGGCGGAAGTCGGCGCTCAGATCCACGACCCGCACACCACGCTCGCGCAGCTGGGCGACGAGCTCCGCCGCCGCCCCGTGCGGATAGGCGACGACCGCGGCGTCGAGGTCTCCCTGGCGTTCGAGATCGAGCTCCTCGAGCGTCAGCGGCACGCGGTGGTGCGGATACAGGGCATCCAGCCGGCGACCGGCGTCGGCGCGGGCGGTCACCGCGCGCAGCTCGAATGAGGGGTGGCCAAACAACAGGCGCGCGGTCAGCGCGCCCGTAAAACCCGCCCCCCCGAACACCGACACGCTAAGCGGCACGGATCCGCCCTCCGAGCTCCTCGTCGAGCGCCGCGACGATCGCCTGGCGCTGCGCGGCGACCTCCTCGTCGGTCAGGGTCCGATCGGACGCCCGATAGGAGAGCGCCAGCGCGAGCGAGACGTTCCCCGCGCCCAGGCGCTCGGGATCTCGGTACACGTCGAACACCTCGGCACGCGCGAGCAGCGGTGCCCCCGCACGCCGCGCTACCGCCAGCACCCGCGCCGCGGTGATCTGCTCGCCGACGACGACGGCGAGATCCTCGCGCACCTCCGGGAAGCTCGTCAGGTCCACGTACGAGCCGCTCGGTGGGTCTGGCAGCGCGTCGAGGTCGAGCTCGAAGCCCGCGACCGTCTCGCCCAGCTCCCAGGCCGCCGCGACCAGCGGGTGGATTTCGCCCACCCACCCGGCCGGCTCGCCGCGGAGCAGGATCCGCGCAGCGCGCCCGGGGTGCAGGAACGGCTCGCTCGTGCGCTCCACGCTCCACGGCGCGCGCAGCGTGTCGAGCAGTCCGTGCAGGACCCCCTTGGCGGCGAAGAAGTCGGCCGCGCGCGGCTCGGGGTCACGCCAGGTGGGCGGTGCAACGGACCCGATCAAGAGCGCGGCGACATGATGGGGCTCGCGCGGGAGGCTCGCGTCGCCGGTTGGCAGGTAGACCGAGCCGGACTCGAACAGGCGCAGCATGCCCGCGCCACGCGAGCGGTTTCGTCGCGCGACATCGAGCAACGAGCCGAGCAGCGTCGTGCGCAGGCGCGACTGCTCGGCGGACATCGGGTTCTCTAATTCGACCGCCTGCCGGCGGTCGTGTTGTTGGCCCAGGCGAAGGCGATCGGCCAGCTCAGGCCCGACGAAGCTCCAGCCTACGATCTCGTGCAGGCCCTGCGCGGTCAACGCGTCGGCGGCGCGGCGGCGCAGTCGCTGGCGCGGGGTCAGGCGGCCGCCGGGATCCTGGCCGCGGGCGACGTGGTCCTCGGCCGTGTGGTCCTCGCCGGTGCGGTCCTCGCCGGGGTCCTCGCCGATGTGGTCCTCGGCGCCCTCCTGAGCGGCGGCATTGTGACCGGCGGCGGAGGCGCGAACCGCGTGGCGCATGGCGGGGAGCGTCGCGGGGAGCTTCTCCAGCCCGTCGAGTCGCGCGACCTCCTCGATCAGATCGGCCTCGCGGGTGACGTCGGCACGCCGAAACGCGGGGACGCGCACGTCGAGGCCGTCGTCGGCGTCGACCGTGCCGAACTCGAGCGCGCGCAGGAGCTGGGCGCTGCGCTCACGCGCGATCGGCGCGCCGAGCATGTTCGCGATCCTGGCGTCCCGCAGGCGGATCGTCTGCAGCCGGGGACCCGGACCGCCGAGGTCGATCGTGCCTCTGATCAGGCGGGCACCACAGAGCTCCAGCATCAACTTGGTGGCGACCGCCTGCGCCTGGAGAGCCTGCTCGGGCTGGAGCTGCTTCTCGAAGCGTGCGCCGGCCTCGCTTCGCAGGCCCAGCTTCAGCGAGGTGCGGTGAATGTTCGGACCGTTCCAGCAGGCGACCTCCATCAGCACCCGCGTGGTCTCGGGAGCGACCTCGGAGCGAGCGCCGCCCATCACCCCCGCGATCGACGTCGGGCCGTCGTCGTCGGCGATCAGCACCATCTGCTCGTCGAGCGTGCGGGCCTGGCCGTCGAGCGTCTCGATCCGCTCGCCCTCGCTGGCTCTTCGGACCCTCAGGATCCCGCCCGCGACGCGATCGAGATCGAACGCATGCAGCGGCTGGCCGGTCAGCAGCATCGCGTAGTTCGTGATGTCGACGACGTTCGAGATCGGACGCTGGCCGGCGGCCATCAGCCGCGCCTTCAGCCACGACGGGCTGGGCCCGATCGTGACCTGCTCGAACAGACGGGCGGTGAAGCGCGGACACAGGTCAGGGCACTCCACCGTGATCCTTACGCCCCCCAGGGTTGCGGTCGGGGCCGGTTCGTAGGAGTCCTGGGCTCGCTCGGGAGCAGCAGGTTGGCCCGGAGTGGTTGCGCCGGGGCGGGCGATCGTTCCCGGGTCTGCCCCCGGCTCGCTCGGATCGGCCGGGTCGCTCGGACTTGCTGGGTTGCCTAGGTTGCCTCGATTACCCCGGTTACCCGTGTTAGTCGGGTTACCCTGATCGCCGTGATCGCCGTGATCGCCGCCGTGACCGCCCTGATCGCCCTGATCGCCCGGGTCCTCCGCCCACGGCGGGGATTCAAGTCTACCGCCCGTGGCGGCGTGAACTTCCCGCGCAACACCGTAAATTCCTAGGCAGTCGGGACGGTTGGGAGTCACCTCGAGCACCAGCACATCGGTCGAGATCGGGAGCGCCTGTTCGAGCGGCGTGCCGGGCTGGAGCCGGCCACGTTCCCTGACCTCATCCTCGTCGTGGGCTTGGTCCTGGGCCTCATCCAGCACGAGGATCCCGGCGTGCTCGGTTCCGATCGCCAGCTCGTCCTCGGCCAGGATCATTCCGTTGGACTCGATTCCGCGGAGCTTGGCCTTGTCGAGTGTCGTCCCGTCGGGCATTACGGCTCCCGGCTTGGCGACCGCCACCAGCTGGCCAGCCTTGACGTTCGGGGCGCCGCAGATGATTTGGGACGGCGTGCTGCCCCCCACGTCGACCATGCACACGCTCAGCCGGTCCGCGTCGGGATGTCTACGGCGCTCGAGCACCCTGCCCACGACGAAGTGCTCGAGCGCTCTGACGCCATGGTGCTCGATCCGCTCGACCTCGGTCCCGGTCATCGCGAGGCGCTCGGCGAGCGCCGGCGCATCGAGCGGAGGGTGGCAGTAGGCGTGCAGCCAGTGCAGCGGGACGCGCATCAGGCCTCCGCGCCGGGTGCGCCGGAGATGATGATGGATTGGAATGGTGTGCCGGGGTAACGAGCGCTCACCCGAACTGCTCCAGGAAGCGCACGTCGTTTTCGTAGAACAGCCGTAGGTCGGGGACGCCGTACTTGAGCATCGCGATTCGTTCGATTCCCATCCCGAACGCGAATCCCTGCACCTTCTCGGGGTCATAGCCGTTGTCACGCACGTGCTCAAACACATTGGGGTCGACCATCCCCGCGCCGAGGATCTCGATCCACGCCGTGCCCTTGCACAGCGGACAACGTTCGCCGGCCTCGGTGACGCCGTCGGTGCAGTGAAAGCACGAGACGTCGACCTCGACGCTCGGCTCGGTGAACGGGAAGTAGTGAGGGCGCAGGCGCACCCGGCGCTGCTCGCCGAAGATCGCCCGCGCAAACGTGAGCAGCGTCCCCTGCAGGTCGCCGAGCGTGATCTCGGTGTCGACCGCCAGGCCCTCGATCTGATGAAACTGCGGTGTGTGGGTGGCATCCGAGTCCGGGCGGTAGACGCGCCCCGGGACGACGATGTAGATCGGCGGGCTCTGGCGCTCCATCGCGCGAACCTGGACCGGCGAGGTGTGGACGCGCAGCAGCAGGGTCTCCGGCTTGAACAGATCGTCCACGGGCTTGACGTAGAACGTGTCGGTCATCAACCGCGAGGGGTGCGTGACCGGCGTGTTGAGCGCGTCGAAGTTGTAATACGCCGTTTCGACCTCGGGGCCCTCGGCGATATCGAAGCCGAGCCCGAGGAAGACGTCTTCGATCTCCCGCCGGGTTCTGGTCATCAGGTGCAACCTCCCGATCGCGGGGAGCGGATCGGCGGGCAGGGTGACATCGACCCGATTCTCAATCAGGCGCTGTTCGAGCTCCTGCGTGGCGAGTGCTTGTGCTCTGCGGTCGATCGCTGCATCGAGCTCCTGACGTGCCTGGTTGGCGGCCTGTCCGGCCACGGCGCGCTGGTCCTGTGGGAGCGCGGCGATCCCGCGCAGCAGGTTGGGCAGTTGCGCCTTACGCCCCAGGTACTCGATTCGTACCGCCTCAAGCGCCGGCGTATCGGTGGCGGCCTCGATTGCCGCTTGCGCCCGCGATCGGATCTGTGCGATCTGTTCGATCATCGCTCGGCGGTCTCCGTGGTCATCGGCGTGAGTGCAACCTTGGTCACTGCCTGCGCGATCGGCTCGGCCATGCCGCCCCTCTCCGCGATCGCTCGCCATCCGGGCACCTGAAAGATCGCTGGGGACGTCATCCGAGCGCCATCCTAGTTACCTCATACAGGCCCACCGTGGCCGCCATCGCGGCGTTGAGCGAGTGGGTGCGGATCGGAATGTGTGCGATGTGGTCCGCCTGCGCGATGACCTCGTCCGGAAGACCCTCGCGCTCGGCGCCGATCAGAAGGGTTCGGGGACCGGGGTCGAGCGTTCGGGGGCCGGGATCAAGCATTCGGGGGCCGGGATCAAGCGTTCGGGGGCCGGGGACAAGCGTTGGGGTGCCGGCGCCGCGAACTGATGCCATCTGGGCCCGAGGGGTGGGCTCAGATGGCGACAGTTCGGCCAGCGCGACGCCGGCGCCAGCGACCAACGCGATTTTCTCCCCCGGAAGATCGGCGATCACCTCGACCTGCGCCAGCGGGACCGCGAACACCGAGCCCATACTGGCACGCACCGCCTTGGCTCCGAAGGGGTCCGCGCTGCCCGGCCCGAGCGCGACGCTCGAGGCGCCGAAGGCCTGCGCGCTGCGCAGCACTGTGCCCACGTTGCCCGGATCGCGGACACCGTGCAGGTAGACGCACAGCGGCCCCAGCGGACGCTCTGCCCAGCGCTCGGCGTAGACCGCGAGCGCGCGCGTGCCCGACCCGAGCCCTGACGCCGACGCCAGCACGCTCGCCTCGACCTCAACACCCGCCAGTCCGCTGCGCGCCGCGCAGAACCGTTCGACCGCCGACCATCCGGCGGCGTCGGCCGCCGCCAGCAGATCCTCGCCCTCGGCCACGAACCGCCCGTTGCGCGCGCGCCAACGGCGCATCCGCAGCTTCCGGATCTCCTTCAGCTTCTGGTTGTGCGAACTCGTGATCGTCATCTGGTCAGGTGTGCTGGTTTTAGTCGAAGGGTCGAAGTCAGCCAATCAGGTGCGTCAGAAACAAAAAAGGCGCCCTCCTGTCTGGAGCGGCGCCCGGTGGCGGTGCTGGTTGGCGGGCTTCTGATCAGCCTGCGGCCAGCGCCTCACGGGCGCGATCGGCAAACCGCCGGAACGTTTCGGCGTCCCGGACCGCGATGTCCGCGAGGATCTTGCGATCCAGCTCGATGCCGGCCAGCGCCATCCCGTGGATGAACTGTGAGTAGGACATGTCGTGCTGGCGCGCCGCCGCATTGATGCGCGTGATCCACAGGCGACGGAAGTCGCGCTTGCGGTTGCGACGATCGCGGTAGCGGTACTGGTCGGCCTTGAGCACTGCTTCCTTTGCGGTTCTGTAGTGCCGGCTGGCATCGCCCCGGTAGCCCTTGGCGAGCTTCAGTGTGGCGCGACGCTTCTTACGAGCGTGAACCGAGCGCTTTACACGTGTCATCGTCTCATCTTTGCCAAGCGCGTCATGATTTCTTCGCTCCCAGCAGCGTCTTCACGCGGGGCGTGTCGTGTTTGGAGATCTGGGCCGGCTGGCCCAGCCGACGTTTGCGTTTAGGCGATTTCTTCTCAAGGATGTGGCTCGAGAACGCCTTGCGCCCGCGCACCTTGCCGGTGGCGGTCACGTGGAAGCGCTTTTTGGCGCCCGAGTGGGTCTTCATCTTCGGCATGATGGTCGCCTAGTAAAGCAGACCGCGTCGAGCCGAAACGGCAGACCGCGTCGAGCCGCAACGGCGAGGACGACTTACCGACGGCCCGGCCTATCCGGCGACGTCGCCGGCGGTGGGCGACACGGCGGGCACGGGGTGCCCATTCCGTTCCCCATGCGCCGGGGTGGCGTCTTGAGCCGCGGGGCGGTCGCTTCCAATCACGGGCCGAGCGCCTTGAGTCGCGGGGCGATCGGTTGCCGTCGCAGGGCGATCGACTCCCGTCACCGGGCGATCGACTCCCGTTGCAGGGCGATCGGTTGCCGTCGCGGGGCGATCGACTCCCGTTGCGGGGCGATCGGTTGCCGTTGCGGGGCGATCGGTTGCCGTCGCAGGGCGATCGGTTGCCGTCGCACGGCGATCGACTCCCGTCGATGGGCGATCGCCTTGAGTCTCATGATCTAGGGCAGCGCCGCTGACGTCCTTGGTCTCGGCGCTCCCGTCTACCGCCTTCTCCTCGGCCAGGATTGCCCGCGACGGCGCGAGCATCATCGTCATGTTGCGTCCGTCCTGAAGCGGAGTCTGCTCGACGACCGCAAGTTCCGACAGCTCGGCAGCCAGACGATCTAGCAGGGCCGTGCCCCGCTCGGGGTGGGTGACCTCCCGACCGCGGAACATGATCGTGATCTTGACCTTGTCCTTCGCCCGCAGAAAGCGGGTCACGTGGCCCTTCTTGGTGTCGTAGTCGTTCTGGGCGATCTTGGGCCGGAACTTGATCTCGCGGATCGTGATCTGCTGCTGGTGCTTGCGGGCCGCCTTCTGCTTCTGGGCCTGCTCGTACTTGTACT
>JBPCRJ010000148.1:0-2717 GCA_050996975.1 Solirubrobacteraceae bacterium
AGTAAGGGAGGAGCTCGCCACTGCAAGGGAGAACAATGAACCCGTTCAAGAACAATTGCAGGAGAAATTGGAAAGCTATAACGAAGGTATAGAAGTGGATAAAGAGGCTTTACGTGAACTTGTACAATGACTGATAGAACACAATATATTTGGTTAATCTCTTGTTTGCCTTTATTTGCTTTGATGTTTGGCTTTTAATTATTAAATGTTTTTTAGAGTACTGTTATGATGTTTCTTTAAGGATTCTTTTTTTTTATATTGGTAGGTTTTATTTTAGGTCTGATCGTCTTTACTGATTATTTTAATTATGTGTTTTTTGCTTACTACAGTTTTATGGCTAGATACGTTACATTCATTAGACAATTAGTAATAGTAGCCTCAGTAAGTAAGTAAGTAAGTAAGTAAGTAAGTAAGTAAGTAAGTAAGTAAGTAACTAGCATAACATTAATTTATGTTATATTCACCTATAATTATTTCAATAATAGAGGTTTTATTGGTTACCTTACCTGTACTATTAACCGTAGCTTTTGTAACAGTGGCAGAAAGAAAAACAATGGCTAGTATGCAAAGGAGATTAGGTCCAAACATTGTGGGGTATTATGGCCTTTTACAAGCCTTTGCGGATGCATTGAAACTTCTTTTAAAAGAGTATGTGTCACCAACACAAACAAACATAATTTTATTTTTTCTTGGTCCTATTCTAACTCTAATTTTTTCGCTGTTGGGTTATGCTGTTATACCATATGGTCCAGGGCTAGCTATAGCAGATTTTAACCTAGGTATTATCCGCATCTATGCTTCTTTTCAATCCCTGGTTCTTGTAGTTTTAAATAGTAGTTATCTTAAGGATGCTTTAAATTTACATTAATCTAAATAAAAAAAAAATTCTCGTTAGTTTAATGGTAGAGCAGGATACTTCTAATATCTAGATTTAAGTTCGAGTCTTGAACGAGAATTTTTTTATCACATTTTACCGTTTATTTTTTTTTTCACCTGTAAATCCTAAAAATATGTGCTTTTAACCTGAACCCTTAGATTTAAGCTACTAATTGTAGCCTTTAAATAAAAAAATTAATAATAGATAATATCTTTTTTCCTTTTTATTAATAAGTTTTGCAATAAAAATTTATTTAAGTAAAGAGATGTTTATCTTTAACTTATAATTACTTAAATTCTAACTGCAAAGGTTTATAAACCTTTGCTTTTAAAAGATTAAATTATAACTATAATAACATAAATTAATGCTCTTTTCACTTATAACTACTGTAATATTAGGAGGTTTATTGGTTAGCATGCATGCAAGCAAGTATATATTTTTAGAGCTATCTTTACACTGCAAGAGCGTAAAGATAAATCTAACTTTTAGAAAAACAGATTTAGGTTTGGTTGGGCCAGGGAAGGTACCTGCTGGTATTATGGGGCAGGTGTTAGCAGCTGCTTCTGGAGAAACAGAAGCAATTACTCATGCTAATGCCTCTGCAGAAATTGCGACTAATGTAGCTACTTTTGCTAATGGGCTTACTCCTGGTATTAATGCACTTGCAAAGAGTCCTTTACTGCATGCCATGGATATACATGGTACTGTAAAGGCATCTACAGTAGCATCTGTAGCTGCAGTAAACCCAGTACCAGTAGCTGCAGGTATGGAAGGGGTAGATGCAATGGCAAACAATCCTTTCCAGTGTCCCATGGATATAAATGGAAATTATGCAGATCTTTCTAATTGTATACATAGTTTTAAGGAAATACAATCTCCTAACACCATACTTAGCTGAGTTTGTAGCGCTTGTCACTCAGGACCTCACTGGTGAATTTGAGAGTGTATTTACTGTATGGTCAAGAGGTGTAGACCTTGCGTTTCAAAGCCGTAAATCTTCTAAATTTGCTACTTTGCATTTAATTACTGTTGAACATCCAATGCAGAAGTGTAAAACTAACTTTATACCTGTAAAAAAAAAGAAATTTGTTTTGAAAAAAACAAAGAGACCGTAGTTTAATTGGTAAAATATGTGACTTTTAATCATCAATACAGGGGTTCAACTCCGCTCGGTCTTAAAATACAAGCGGCGATAAGGTGCCGTTAGTAGGTTTTTTCTAAATCAATGTAATAACAAATGAAAAAAAAAAAATAAAAAACAAATGAGATTTTTGTGCTAAATATTACATTTTTAAATAAACCTTTAAACAAATACCCCTAAATGACACATACTGTTTTAAAAGAAGTTTCTAGTCCCTTAGATCAGTTTGAAATTAGAGATTTGTTAAGTTTAGATGCACCAATCTTAGCAAGTTTACATATTTCTACAAGTAATATAGGTTTATATCTAACAATTGGTGCATTCATAGCTTTAACTTTAAATTTACTAGCTACTAATTACAATAAAGTAATTTCTAATAATTGATCAATAAGTCATGAATCAATATATGCTACTGTTCATAGCATAGTTATAAATCAAATAAACAGCAATAAAGGACAAATGTACTTTCCTTTTATTTATGCCCTATTTATTTTTATTCTAGTAAACAATTTAATAGGTATGGTTCCATATAGTTTTGCTTCAACTTCTCATTTTATACTAACATTTTCCATTAGTTTTACAGTAGTTTTAGGCGCAACTATACTGGGATTTCAAAAACATGGATTAGAGTTTTTTTCTTTTTTTGTGCCTGCAGGTTGTCCTTTAGGTTTACTGCCTCTTTTAGTCTTAATTGAATTC
>JBPCRJ010000178.1:0-3141 GCA_050996975.1 Solirubrobacteraceae bacterium
GGCCCTCGACGCGTAGCCCCGCTTAGGAAGGAGGGGCAGGGGGGGGGCGAGAATGGCAGCGGCGACCGGAGTGCGCCGGGGCCGGCCTCGGCCCCCCGCCTCTTTCGACGTGCTCACGAGCCCGCCGGCGCCAGCTCGATCGGAGTGCTCACGCGGGCGTTGGCTCCGGCTCGGGCTCGGGCTCGGGCAGGTGCTGCTCGCGGGCCGCAACGGGGTGAAAGTCACGCTGGCGGACCAGCACCAGCGCCAGCAGGCCGCCGCCGATGGCGATCGCGGCCGCGACGAGAAGGATCTCGTTCATCCCGTCGGTGAAGCCCGCGCGCAGCGCCAATGAGACCTGGGCACGATCCTGGGGCGCGACGGCCGTGAAGGCGTGCTGGGCGCCGCCGCCGCTGGCGAGCGCCCCGGCCAGCATGTGCGCCTTGGCCGCGCCGAGATGGGCCATCTGCTCGAGCTTCGCGAGAGAGTGCGCCGCCACCACGTGCTGGAAGATCGCCCCCAGGCCGGCGATCCCGGTGGCGATCCCCACCTGGCGGAAGGTCGAGTTGATCCCGGAGGCCATCCCGCTGCGCCGAGGCGCGACGACCGCGACCGCGGTGGACGCGAGCGGCGGATTGACCAGGCCGATCCCGATGCCGGCGACGATGAAGCCGGGCAGCAGCGCCGTCCAGCCCGAGCGTGCATCCAGACCGTGCATCAGCAGCAGGCCGGCGCCGACGGCGAGCAGGCCGCCGCCGAGAAAGCCGCGCGCCGGCAGCCGGGCGGTGAGCTTGCCCGCCGCGGCGGACACGACGAATGACAGGAGCGAGATCGGCAGGAAGCGCAGGCCCGTGGCGAGCGGGGCATAGCCGAGGATGTCCTGCAGGTAGATCGTCATGTAGAGGAACATCGCGAAGATCGACGCCGACAGCGCAAACGCAACGATCGACGCACCGGCGAAGGTGGGCTTACGGAACAGGTCCAGATCGAGCATCGGGTCAGCGCCACGCACTTCGAACACGACGAAGGCGATCAGCAACACGGTCGCCAGCACGAGCAGCGCGACGATCGGAGTGCTCGACCAGCCGTCCGCATTGCCGCGGATCAGCGCGAAGATCAGGCAGAACAGCGCCGCCGAGAAGCTCAGCAGGCCGCCCCAGTCGATCCGGGGCCTGGCGCTGCGCTCGTGGGATGAGGACACCCGCCTCATCGTGAGCGCGATCGCGCCGATCCCGATCGGCACGTTGATGTAGAAGATCGACTCCCAGCCGAAGCCGTCGGTGAGCGCGCCTCCCACGAGTGGCCCGACGGCGACCGCCGCGCCGGTCGTGGCCCCCCAGATTCCGAACGCCGTGCCGCGCTCGCGTCCGCGGTACTCCTGCGCCAGCAGGGCCAGCGCGGTGGCGAACATGGCGGCTCCACCCACGCCCTGCGCGGCGCGTGAGAGGTTGAGCATCAACGGCGAGCTCGACAGCCCGGAGCTGAGCGACGCGACGGTGAAGATCGCGATCCCGATCACGAACAGTAGCCGGCGCCCGAACAGATCAGCCAGCGAGCCGGCCGTGAGCAGGAAGGCGGCGAGGGTGAGCGCATACGCATCGACCACCCATTGGAGATCGCTGAACGAGGCTCCCAGCGAGGACTGGATCTTGGGCAGCGCGACGTTGACGATCGTGACGTCGAGCAGCAGCATGAAGGTGGCCACGCAGACGACCACCAGCGTCCACCAGCTGGAGTGCTCGATGGGTCGGACTGCATCGGCGCCGACTCCATCGGCCGCGCGTCGATCGGCGGCCCCTCCGTCGGTGCCGACTCCACCGGTCGCGACTCCATCGGCGGTTCGAACTTGATCGGTCATGCGCGCTGTCTCCTGCTGATTCGCGTTACGTTACCGGATCGTAAAGCTAGCACAGTCGACGCCGAACCCGGCTATGGCCACGCCAATGCGACCGTGCACGAGCGACTCCGCGGCGAAGGTCACTGCGTCGGTCGTGATCGCGACGAGCGCCGTCAGCACCCCCAGCTGAGCCGCGCCGGCGTGACTACCGCTGTCGCCGACCAGCCACCAGCGGGTTCCTCCCGGGAGCCGCTCCCACCGGCGCGGCCCACCGCGCGGCTAACCACATCGGCGAGCAGTGTCACGAGGGCAAGGAGGCAGATGATCAGACCCACCGGAGCCTGTGCTCAGCCGGCGAGGGCCGGCGGATCTTGCTCGAGCGGGCGTCGTCTAGCGCCAGCCGGACCTTCGTGATACGCGAACGCTGCTGCCAGTGCGCCCTTCATCGCCGCCAGCTTGTGGTGCAGCAGGCTCCCGGAGAACATACCCGTCTTGAACGGTTTGTAGATGTAGCGATGAAACGCTCCGAAGGCCAAGCCTGCGTGCAGCGCGAACTTGGTCTTGGCGAAATGAGTCTTCTGTGCCGGGGCTGAGGTGCTTGTTTGCGCCGCAGCCTGGCCATTCGCGGAGCTGGAGGATTTCGAACTTGAGCCGCAGCCAGGCGGCGAAGGCCACGAGCAGCGCGATCATGCCAACGGGAAGCATTGCGCATCAGACTCCTGTAGACGTCGGGCCGATCGGACAACGGGTCAGTTTGCTTGCGGCCGCGCCTCCCGTCATGTTGTCTTCTGCTGCTTGGGAGCGCTGCGGGCGTCCAGTTGCAGCTCGCGCTCGGCGCCGGGGGTGCCGGCTTTGAGCTCGCGGCTGCGCTCGCGCTCGGCGTTGAGCTCCATGCCAAGCAGCAGTGCGATGTTGGTGATCCACATCCACACCAGGAACACCACGAGCCCGCCGAGAGCGCCATAGGTCTTGTTATAGGAGCCGAAGTTCGCCGCGTAGAACGCGAACGCCGCCGAGGCGAGCAGCCACACCACCAGCGCGAACAGCGCGCCGGGGGTCACCCACCGAAAGCCGGCGAGCTTGACGTTAGGTGCCGCGTAGAAGAGGACCGCGAACATGACGATCACCACGATCAGCAGCACCTGCCACTTGGCGATGTTCCAGATGCTCACGGCGGTCCCACCGACGCCGAGCGGTCCCGCCACGGCAGTGACGATGGGACCGGTGAGCACCAGCGCGAGCGCGACCACCACCAGCAGCAGGAGCATCACGAGGGTGACGAGCATCTGCAGGGGGCGCAGCTTCCAGATCGGCCGGCCTTCAGG
>JBPCRJ010000013.1:0-2775 GCA_050996975.1 Solirubrobacteraceae bacterium
GCCCGGTGGGCGCCCGGCTTCACCCGGGCCCGGTTCAGGCGATTGGTGAGCGCCTTGAAGATGACGTCGTTCACCAGTGTGCTCTTGCCCGAGCCGCTCACCCCGGTCACGCAGATCAGCTTGCTCACCGGCAGGTCGACGTGGATCGCCTTCAGGTTGTGCTCGGTCGCGCCCTGGACCCCGAACCAGCCGGAGTCGTGCATCCGCCGGTCGGGCACCGGAATGCAGCGGCGGCCAGACAGGTAGGCGCCGGTGATCGAGCGCTCGGACGCCATCACCTGCTCGGCGGTGCCCACCGCGACGACGCGGCCGCCGTGCTCGCCGGCGCCGGGCCCCATGTCGATGATGTGATCGGCCGAGCGGATGGTCTCCTCGTCGTGCTCGACCACGATCACCGTGTTCCCCAGCTCGCGGAGGCGTTCGAGCGTGCCCAGGAGCTTGGCGTTATCGCGCTGGTGCAGGCCGATCGACGGCTCGTCGAGGAT
The DNA here is from genome assembly GCA_050996975.1 of Solirubrobacteraceae bacterium. Lineage (GTDB taxonomy): Bacteria > Actinomycetota > Thermoleophilia > Solirubrobacterales > Solirubrobacteraceae > Palsa-465. The sequence goes on from JBPCRJ010000013.1 coordinate 486, forward strand.
GTACAGCACGCCCATCAGCGAGGAGCCGATCTGCGTCGCGAGCCGGATCCGCTGCGCCTCTCCGCCCGAGAGGCTCGCGGCCGCGTGGCCGAGGGTGAGATAGCCGACGCCGACGTCGGCCAGGAACGTCAGCCGCTCGCGGATCTCCTTGAGGATGCGGGCGCCGATGGTGCGCTCGGTGTCGGTGAGCTCAAGGCCGTCCACGAACTCGATTGCCGAAGTGACCGACATGCGCGTGACCCCGGCGATGTTGAGCCCCCCGACCGTGACCGCGAGGCTCGTCTCCTTGAGCCTGTCGCCATGGCAGGCCGGGCACGGCTTGAGCGCCATGTACTCCTCGATGCGCTCCTTCTGATACGCCGAGTCGGTCTCACGGTAGCGCCGCTCGAGGCTGGGCACGATGCCCTCGAAGGCCAGCATGTAGCTGCGCTTGCGGTTCATGCGGTTGCGGTAGGTGACGTACAGCTTGTCGCCCCCGGTGCCCTTCAGGAACAGGTCGCGGTGCTCCTCGGGCAGATCGGCCCAGGGCGTATCGAGATCGACCTCGTACCGGTCCGCGATGGCGTTGATCACCTGTGTGTAGAAGTTCGAGTTGATCACCGTCCATGGCACGAGCGCACCCTGGGAGATCGAGAGGCTCGGGTCGGGCACGACGAGCTCGGGATCGATCTCCCGCTGGGTGCCGAGCCCGGTGCACCGCGGGCACGCGCCGTGGGGCGAGTTGAACGAGAAGATGCGCGGCGCGAGCTCGGGCAGTGAGATGCCGTCCTCGGGGCAGGCGAACCGCTCGGAGTAGGTCATGGTGGTACCGTCGACGACGGCCACCTCGACGAGGCCCTCTGCGAGCCGCAGCGCCGTCTCGACCGAGTCGGTCAGGCGCGTGCGCAGGCCCTGCTTCATCACCAGCCGGTCGACGACCACCGAGATCGAGTGGCGCACCTGCTTGTCCAAATCGATCGGCTCCTCCAGCAGCAGCTGCTCGCCGTCCACCTTGACACGGGTGTACCCGTCGCCCCGCAGCTGCTCGAACAGCTCGCGGTATTCGCCCTTGCGCGTGCGCACGACGGGCGCGTCGATGGTGAACCGCGTGCCCTCCGGCAGCTGAAGCACCTGGTCGACGATCTGCTCGGCCGACTGGCCGGTGATCTCACGGCCGCACTTGGGGCAGTGCGGGTGCCCGACCCGGGCATAGAGCAGGCGCAGGTAGTCGTAGGTCTCGGTGACGGTGCCCACAGTCGACCGCGGGTTCCGGGCGGTGGTCTTCTGGTCGATCGAGATGGCCGGCGACAGACCCTCGATCGAGTCGACGTCGGGCTTGTCCATCTGGCCCAGGAACTGGCGGGCGTACGCCGACAGCGACTCGACGTAGCGCCGCTGCCCCTCGGCGTAGAGGGTGTCGAACGCAAGGCTCGACTTGCCCGACCCCGACAGGCCGGTGATCACCACCAGCTTCTCGCGAGGCAGGCTGACCGTGACGTCCTTGAGGTTGTGCTCGCGCGCACCCCGGATGACGATGTGCTCGTGCGCCACCGAACTCCTTAATGCCTGGAAACCGCATGTTCAAGCGGGAAACAGCTGCATTTTAGCAACCGCGGCACCGGCGAACATGTGTTCGCCAGACTACCACAGCCGTGCGGACGGACCCCCGCCTCCCGGCTCAGGTCGCGAGCTCGCACCAGACACGCGTGCCGGCGTCGGTATCGACGCCCCACTCGCTCGCGAGCCGGTCCACCAGCTGCAGGCCCCATCCGGATGTGCTCCGCGGCCCGACGGGCCGCAGCACCGGCCGCAGACCGTTCGACGCCGGGTCTGCCACCTCGATCCGCAGGCACAACGGCAACCGCTCGATCGTCACGTCGACCCAGCCCTCGCCCTCGCGGATGCCGTGCACGATGCTGTTGGTGACGAGCTCGGTGACCACCAGCCGGGCGTTGTCGAGCACCGGCCCCGGCACCGCCAGCTCGAAGCGGCCGACGGCGCGCCGCGCCTCGGCAACGACCGCCGGGTCGCACGCCAGCCGTAGCCGGGCACATCCCGAGTCCCGCGTCACCGATGCATCGTGCTCGCTCGCAGCCGCCTCCCTCTCACAGAGGGTACCGCGTTTGCGGCCTCACCGGTATAGACCGCCCTGGGCTGCCGCGGCCGGCGACCAGCGCGGGCGTATCCCCGCGCCCTCGTCCGCGAGGCCGAGCAGCAGTCCGAGCAGGAGGTCGGGATCGGGCAGGCGCCGCAGACCGAACAGCAGGCTGCGCCCCTCGCCGCCGCCGACGAGGACGCCGCCGTAGTGAAG
>JBPCRJ010000040.1:0-6297 GCA_050996975.1 Solirubrobacteraceae bacterium
GGCCCGGGTGGATTCCCATCAGCGGCCTGCTCGGGATCGGGGTGCGCCCAACGGCGGTCCGCTCAACGGGCGGTGCGCTCATCGCCGCCGCCCGTGACGACGGTTGCGCGGCCGGGACTTGCCGGCACCGGAGGGCTTCTGCGTCGGGGCGACGCCTTCGTTCTCGGCCACGTCCGGGGCGCGCTGGAAGCCGTCGCCGGGATCGACGGCGTCGGAATCGCCGGCGGGGGCGGGTGGCGGCGGGGCAGCGGAAGGATCGGCGGGACCGGGTGGTTCAGCGGTCGGCGGCTTCGCAGCCGTTCCCCGCCTGGCCGCCCCGGGACGATCAGACGCCCGACCCGCCGCCCCCGGGCGACCGGCGGTCGGCGGTCGCCCGCCCGCGGCCTGGCTCGCATCCGCCGGACGCGAGCCGCCGCTCTCGGCGGTGTGGGCGAGGCGCTTGGTGAGCGTCGAGGTGCGACGCGACGGCTCGGCCTCCTCCTCGGCGATGTCTCGCTTCATCTGCTCGAACTCGGCCGCCGACACCGTCTCAGGCTCGGGCTCGGTGATCCGGCCGGCTCGCCGGCGCATCCGCTCGCGCGCGGGCTCGATGTCCGTCCCCGCTTCGGCGTAGGCGGGCACGCTGCCGAGCTCGGTCTCGATCCGGTGCCGGCGCGCCCGGTAGGTCGGCTCGCGCTCCTTCCAGTGGTACAGCACCGGCGAGGCGATGAAGATCGACGAGTAGGCACCGGAGGCGACCCCGATCAGCAGCGCGAACGCGAAGTCCTGCAGGGTGGAGCCACCGAACAGCAGCAGGGCTATGACCGGCATCAGCGTGCACGAGGTCGTTGCGATCGACCGCGTCAGAACTTCACTCATGGACCGGTTGACGATCTGCGAGACCGCGGCTCGGGGCATCCGCGGGATGTTCTCCCGCACCCGGTCGAACACGATGATCGTGTCATACAGCGAGTAGCCCAAGATGGTCAACAGCGCGGCGACCGTCGCAGTCGTCACCTCCCGGCCGGTCAGCGCGTAGACGCCGGCGGTGATCAGCAGGTCGTGCATCAACGCGATCAGCACCGGGATCGCGAACTTCCACTCAAACCGCAACGCCACGTAGACCGAGATCACCAGCAGCGAGGCGATGATCGCGATCACGGCGCTGTTGGCGACCGTCTTGCCGAACGTGGGTCCGACGGAAGTGCTGCTGAAGTCGTTGCCGTTGTTGGCGATCCCGAAGCGTGATTGGAGCATGCTCCTGATCTGCGGGACGCTCGCGGGCTGAAGCTGCTTGGAGGAGACCTGGAAGCCGTTGGCACCCAGGGTCTTGTCGCCCGTGACCTTCTGCACCGTCGCGTTCGGAGCATGGGCGGCGCCCATGATCGCGCTGACCTGCTGCTGGCTGGCGGGGTGGACCAGGCCGAGCGTGATCCGGGTGCCGGAGGTGAAGTCGATCCCCAGGTTGAGCCCCCTGCCGCCGACCGCCAGCGCCCCGATCAGCAGGATCACCCCCGACATCGAGAAGAAGTACTTCGAGGCGCCCATGAAGTCGAATCGCCAGGCGCGCTTCTTGCCCGCCGCGCCGAGCGCCGACGGTCGCGAGATGACCCGTGAGCTGCCCATCGTCATCAGGATCGATTGGGTGGCGAGCACCGCCGTGAACAGCGACACGATGACGCCGATCCCGAGCGTGAACGCGAAGCCCTTGACGTCGGCGGTCGCGAGCACGAACAGGATGAAAGCGGTCATGATCGTGACCACGTTCGCGTCGATGATCGCGGTCAGGCCCTTGCGGTAGCCGGTGATGATCCCCTGGCGGATCGAGCGACCGGCGCGGATCTCCTCCTTGACGCGCTCGAAGATCACGATGTTCGCGTCAGCGGCGACGCCGATCGTCAGGATCAGGCCCGCGATCCCCGCCAGCGTCAGCGTGATCGGGATCAGCTTGATCAGCGCGTAGAAGTAGAGCGCGTAGACGAGCAGCGCTGCGGTCGCGATCAGGCCCAGCACGCGGTAATAGGCGATCAGGAACACGGCGACGACCGCCAGCCCCGCCAGGCCGGCGATCAGACCCTGGTGCAGCGCCTGCTTGCCGAGCGTCGCGGAGACCTGCGACTCGGAGATCAGCTTCAGCGCGATCGGCAGCGCCCCCAGTCGCAGCTGCGTCGCGAGGTCCTGCGCGGTCTGGATCGTGAAGCCGCCGGTAATGTCGGCGCCGTTGTCGCCGTTGATCCCGTCCGAGTACTTGGTGTAGTCGATCGACGGGACGGTGATCAGCTTGTTGTCGAGCCCGACCGCGAAGTGCTGGACGAGCTTCTGGCCCAGACCGCTGACCGTGTCACCGCGACGGGCGATCGTCGCGGTGACCTTCTGGAACTCCGCCTTGCCCCTGGAGGTGAACGAGAACGTGACGTCCGGAGTCCCGGTGCCCGGATCGGTGCTCTGCTGCGGATTGGTGATGTCGTTGCCCAGCAGCGATACCTGGTCCCTGAGCACATAGAACTGAGCGTTCGGATCGTTGAACGCCGTGGTGTGATTCGCGCTCGGATCGGCCGCCTGGAGCACGACCGTCCCCTGCTTGACCACGAGCATCTGACCCTCCGAGGCGCTGACGCCCGCCGGCAGGCCGCTGAGCAGGTCCTGCTTGGCCTGATCGCCGCGGTCAGGCCCCGAGAGCAGGCAGTGCGACCCCGGCACCGCCTTTCTGCCCTGGTCGCGCGCGGCGGTGGCGCACGCGGCGCTCCCCGGAGCGCCGAACAGGTAGTACTCGGATCCCTGGCGGGCGTTGCTGGCGCTGACCTGCAACGGCTGCTTGGCCGCGAGCGTCACCGCGCCGTACAGTGAGGTGCCCCCGACGCCGGGCGTGCCGGGGTTGCCCCCGCCCGCCTGACTGATCAGCACCGCGGGCGGATCCTGGACCTGGAGCTGTGACGCGACGGTCTTTCCGGCCGGCGTCAGTGCGTTTGCCTCCCAGTCGTAGAACTCGAGCCGGGCGGTCGTTCCCACCTGCTTCTCGGCTCGGGCGATGTCCTTGACGTCCGGAAGGTCGACGGCGATCTGGTTGCCGCCCGTCGTCTGGATCGCGGGCTCGGTGACGCCGAGCTGGTCCACGCGCTCACGCATGATGTCGACCGCACGAGCGAGCGCATCCTGGGTCACGACGGGCGTCTGCGGCGTCGGCTGACCTTGGTAGACAAGCTCGACGCCGCCCCTCAGGTCCAGGCCGAGGCGGGTCTTGAACTGGGTCATCACGGCGACCGAGGCCACAAGCAGGCCGGCCACCAAGAGCAACACGAAGCCGTAGCGCTTGCGGTCGCTCATCGGAGCCTAATGGTGGTTTGACGGGGTGAGCACCAGTAGCACTCCCCCTTCCTCGTCGTCGTAGGCGGGAAAAATATCGGCCACAGCCGCGGCCGGCAGATCGCGTTCGGCGTTGACCTGCACCGGCTTTCCCCGTACCCGCACCTCCCACTCGAGCGCGGTACCCACGTGGTCAGTGCCGTCGGCGAACCGCAGGCCGAGCACCTCGTTGACCGGCCGCCCGATCGCCTGCTCGGTCTTCAGACCGGTCAGCTCAAATGAGCCCCGGCCGCAATCGACGACCCGGCCGTCAGAGTCGCAGGCGAAGAACGCCGCGTTCGGCGCCGGGTAGTAGTCATCGAGCAGCTCGTACAGATACGCGAACCCGCACTTCTCGCAACCCCGCGCCTCGCGACGGAAGCCGGCATTGCGGTCGGTGCCCATCGATCGATGACCGCAGTGCGGGCAGATGAAATAGTGCTCGTGCGGCATGCCCGCCGGAGGATAGCCAGGTCGGCGGGCGTGCTCCGGGCCTGCTTCCCCGCCACCGCGCTCCGGGCTGGAAGTTAGAGCAGGGCGAGTGGTCCGGACGACTCGAGGCCCAGATGCTCGAACGCTCGCTTCGTCGCGGCGCGGCCCCGGGGGGTGCGCTCGAGCAGGCCGCGCTGGAGCAGGTAAGGCTCGTACACGTCCTCGATCGTGTCCTGCTCCTCCCCCACCGCCACCGCAAGCGTCGAGAGACCGACCGGGCCGCCGGCGAACTTCTCGCAGATCGCCCGCAGGATCTCCCGATCGAGGTGGTCGAGGCCTTCGTCGTCGACCTGCAGGAGATCAAGCGCGTCGGCCGAGACGGCTGCCGTCACGACGCCGCCGTGGCGCACCTGGGCATAGTCTCGGACGCGCTTGAGCAGCCGGTTGGCCACGCGTGGGGTTCCGCGGCTGCGTCTCGCGATCGCGATCGCGCCGTCGTCCTCGATCGCGACATCGAGCAGCTTCGCGGAGCGGCGCACGATCTGAGCCAGGTCCTCGGGACCGTAGTGCTCGAGTCGATGCTGAATTCCGAACCGGTCCCGTAGCGGGGTGCTCAGCAACCCAGCGCGAGTGGTCGCCCCGATCAGCGTGAACGATGGGAGGTCCAGCGTGACGATTCGTGCCCCGGCGCCCTGACCGACGGTGATCGGCAGGCATCCGTCCTCCATCGCCGGGTAGAACGTCTCCTCCAGCGCCCGCGGCAGGCGATGGATCTCGTCGACGAAGAACACCGCGCGTGGTTCCAGGGCGGTGAGGAACGACGCGATGTCGCCCTTGCGCTCAAGCGCGGGGCCGGCGGTCTGGACAAAGGGAACGCCGAGCTCGGAGGCGACGATCTGCGCCAGCGACGTCTTGCCCAGGCCGGGCGGTCCGGCGAGCAGTACGTGGTCAAGGGCCTCCCCACGATTGGCCGCGGCCTCGATCGAGACCCTGAGCTGATCCTTCAACGGCTCCTGGCCCACGAAGTCCTCGAGCCGGCGCGGCCGAAGTGACCGGTCGAGCTCGTCGTCGGGGAGCTCCTCGGGCGCTTGGACTCGTGCGCGGGGCGCACTCATGCGCGTGATATGCGGGGTGCGCTCATCCGCGTGCGGTCCTCAGCGCGTCGGCGATCAAATCCTCGGGGCGATCCCCGACGGCTCGGTCGAGCAGCTCGTCCGCCTCGAGCGTCGAGTAGCCGAGGCCCAGAAGTCCCTCGCGAGCAATCGCCCGCGGACCTTCGACCCGCCGGATCAGGATGGCCTGCTCGCCGAGCGCCGCGCCGACCTTCTCGCGCAGCTCGACGACGATCCGCTCCGCCGTCCGCTTGCCGATCCCCGGAACCGCCTGCAGGCGCGCGCAGTCACCGGCCGCGAGCGCGGCGAGCAGGTCACGCGGAGGACTGGCGGACAGCAGCGCCAGTGCGACCTTGGGTCCGACCGACTGGACGCCGATCAGCATCAGGAACAGCTCGCGCTCCTCCTCGGCCGCGAATCCATACAGCGCCAGAGCGTCGTCGCGGACCACCAGATGAGCGTGGAGCCGCACCTCCCGGCCCACCGCTGGAACCTGCGCGAGCGTCTCGCCCGACACCGCGAGCCGGTACCCGACGCCGGCACACTCGACGACCACGTGGTCGGCGGCGCGCGCGGCCACGGAACCCGCCACGAGCGCGATCATTCCCGCCCTTCCGTCCGCTCGGCTCGCGCTCCCGCGCGCGCCACCCGGACCCCTCCCTGCTCGGGCGCTGCCGCGACGGCGCGGGCGAGCGGCGCCCGGTTCACATGGCAGATCGCGACCGCCAGCGCGTCCGCGGCATGATCGGCCTGAGGCGGCTCGGGCAGGGCGAGCAGGCGCGCGACCATCCGCCCGACCTGGTCCTTGGCCGCGGCGCCGTGGCCGCAGACGGCGGCCTTGACCTGCTGCGGGGTGTAGGAGCGCGTGTCCACCCCGCGCTGGCCGGCGGCGAGCAGCACCACCCCCCGGGCCTGGCCGACCGCAAACGCGGTGCGGACGTTGGCACCGAAGTAGAGCTCTTCGATCGCGATCGCGTCCGGGTTGTGGACGTCGAGCAGCTCGCCCACCCGCGCATGGATGTCCGCCAGGCGGCGCTCGAGCGGCGTCCCGGCCGCGGTCCGGATGACACCCTGCTCCAGGGCGTGCAGACGCGAGCGCAGGGACTGGACGACGCCGTAACCGGTGCTGGCGGTTCCCGGGTCGATGCCGAGGACGATCATCACAGCAGAGATTCTCCGTCGCTAGCCGGACGCCTTCAGCGGGAGGCCGGTTCGCCAACCTCTTATCCAACCTGTTCTATGTGCTAATACCCGGGCAGTGAACCGGCACGGGGAGAGGCGAGGCAAGAGCATGCGCTGCCTGCTGGCAGTGGCGCTGGTGGTCGCGGTCGGGCTGCTGGCCCTGCCCGCGAGCTCGTCGCTGGGCGTCGACCCGGCGCCCAGCAACCCGCGGATGGTCGATGGGCCCAAAGTCCAGATTTCCGGCCTGTCC
>JBPCRJ010000060.1:0-17956 GCA_050996975.1 Solirubrobacteraceae bacterium
GGCGCGGGCGACGATGCATCCTCTGGGTGCATGGGCTGGACAGTACGCATTATCTGTCGCGACGCATCGTTCCGGGCACTCGAGTCGCCCGCGCCGCGGGACCACCCCCCGAGTAGCGTGGGCCCGCCCCAGGGTTTGATACAGCCGCGACAACCCTCGTCAACTCGGCAACTCGTCAACTAACCGCGACAAACACTCGGGACAACCCCATCTCGACACCCGCCGACAACTGCGTCTCCCGTACCTCTATGGCAAGCTCTTCGTTCACGGTTGCGGGCGTCACACCCGGACGTCTGCGATCCTGAACCGTCGCCCGGCGAGTACTGTCCGGCGAGACAGAACTGAATGCGCGTAGCCGTCGTCGACATCGGTACCAACTCGACCCGCCTGCTGATCGCGGAGATGAGCGACGGGCGCGTGAGCCGCCAACTCGCGCGTGAGAGCAACGTCACCCGCCTCGGCGCCGGAGTCGACACCGACGGTCGGCTGAGCGAAGACGGAATCGAGCGCGTGTGCCGGACGCTCGAGCAGTACCGGCGCGAGATCGAGCGCCACGACGCGCACAGGCGGATCGCGGTCCTCACGAGCGCCGTGCGCGATGCGGAGAACGGAGCCGAGTTCGCCCGCACCGTGCAGTCACGCTATGGCCTGGATCCCCGGGTCCTCACGGGAGAGGAGGAAGCGCAGCTGACGTTTCTCGGGGCGACGAGCGAGCGTGACCCGAGCGACCAGACGCCGACGGTCGTAATCGACGTCGGCGGCGGTTCGACCGAGCTGGTGATCGGCTCGGCCCAGGAGGCTGGATTTCACGTCTCGACCCAAGCGGGAGTCGTTCGGCAGACCGAACGCCACATTCGCGAAGATCCCCCCACCCCGGCCGAGCTCGATGAGCTCTCCAAGGACGCGCGCAAAATCCTGGCGCAAGGAGTGCCGCTGGCGCAGCGCAGTGCCGTCAGCCACGCGATCGCCGTGGCGGGCACGGCAACGTCGCTGGCCGCGATCGCGCAAGCGCTCGACCCCTACGACCCCGACAAGGTTCACGGCTATCGACTCACCGCACACCAGTGCGAGGAGATGTTGGCCAACCTTTCGTCGCTGGCGCTCGATCAGCGCCGCGCCGTACCGGGCCTGCATCCCGACCGCGCCCCCACGATCATCGCCGGCGTGATCATCCTCCTGCAGGCATTGACGCTGTTCGAGCTCCAGGAGGTCGAAGTCTCAGAGCACGACATCCTGCGTGGGGCCGCGCTCGAGCACGGCTCGTAGGCGATCGTCCTCGCACGGAGTGGAACTGGACGAATGTCCGATTGTGGTCCTGGCGTCCAGAGCCGATCATTGGAGCAGAGGCAAGGATCACCTAGCGATCCGGACTCGAACATAAGGCTTGGGCGATAGCCGACTCTATCGGCGCTCCCGCCGCCCCCGCCGTTGCAACCCGGTCGCGACTCGGCACGAACCCCTGCCCGTCCCGAGTACGCCTATCCGGAAGGAAACCGCCCGCATCCAGCGGGCGGTTTTCGTTAAGGGCTTCCGCGCATGAGGGCATGAGGGTCACCAAGGGCTTCCGGCCCGCGGCTCACCCTGGACGTTCGGGCGCGAGGCCGCCCGCCGGCCCACGCCAGGTTCGCCCGGCGCAGATAGGCGACGCTCGGGTCGGTCAGCACGTTCACCAGTGCCGGCCGGCCGGACTCGAATGCGCGCACCAGCGCTGGGCGCAGCTTGTGCGGCTCACGGACCTGCTCGCCGTGGCAGCCGAGCGCCTCGGCGAGCAGGTCATAGCGTGTCTCCGGTCGCAGCTCGGCGGTCACCGAGTAGCCGTAGAGCGCCTCCATCGGGTGCTTCTCGAGCGCCCAGATGCCGTTGTTGCCGATCACGGCGATGACCGAGACGCCGTGGCGGGCAAGCGTGTCGAACTCCATCCCGGAGAAGCCGAACGCGCCGTCGCCGAGCAGCAGCACGACCTGCCGCTCGGGATGCGCGAGCTTGGCCGCCAGCGCGTAGCCCGGCCCTAGCCCAGGCAGCCGAACGGCCCCGGATCCAACCAGCACCCGGGCTTGAACGAGTCGATCAGGCGCCGGACGAACGAGACGAAGTCACCGCCGTCGCCGATCACGATCGCGTCGCGGTGAAGCAGCCCCGCGAGCTCGCCGTAGACGCGCATCGGGTGAAGCGGGGACCTCGGATCCTGGAGTCCCGCGACCTCGGCGGCGCGCTGCGCCACCTCGAGGCCCCGCAGCGAGGCGAGAGCGCGACGCCGATCGCCTCGTCGACCAGCGCCGGAATCGCCGCGGTGGAGGCCGCAGTGGCCGCATGCTTGACGATCGGCACGACGAACGGCACGTGGTCTAGCTCCTGCAGTGAGCCCTGGCCCCAGCGGAAGTGAGGCGCCCGACCGCCGAGGACGAGGATGGGCGAGTGTTGCTGGCCGCCGAGGCGATCGCGCTGATCGCGTTGGTGACCCCGGGCACGGCGGTCAGGGCGCAGACCCCGATCGAGCGCGTCACCTTGGCCCACCCCTCGGCGGCGAACGCGGCGCTCTGCTCGTGCCGGACGTCGACGAGCTCGATCCCCTCAGCGCGGCAGCCGTCATGGATCGAGAACAGGTGTCCGCCAGAGAGCGTGAACAGCCGGCTCACGCCATGCGCCCGCAAGCGCCTGGCGATCAGACGTCCACCCTGGAGCCGCTCTGTCACCCGCCGGCGGGGGCAGAGCCCGCAAGTCTCAGCGCGTTGACGATCGCGCCGCTCAGGATGATCAGCGCGACCAGGTAGAACCACCCCAGCACGATCAGGATGAACACGATCGTCGTCCCAAAGCGCTCGATCGTCGAGATGTTCGTCAGGTACGCGGGAAACGCGATCGCGACCACGCTGATCGCGATCGTGGCGCCGATCGCGCCGGGCCAGACGGCCCGCCACGGCATCGGTCGGTTGGGCACGCGCAGGTAGATCACCGACAGGCACCCGAACACCAACGCCACGCTGACCGCAAGCGAGATCGCGTAGACGACGTTTGTTACGTGCGCGAGGCCGAACGGAAGGTGGTTGGCGCCGCCCTTGAGGATGCTCTGAACCGCTGGGAGCGCAACCGTCGCGATCATGAACACGAGCACCACCACGAGCATCCCCAGGGCGAATCGCTTCTGCTCAAGCCAGGACCGGGCCTGGCAGCCGTAGATCCGGCTGAACGCCGTGTCCAGGGCGCCCCAGAACGAGGAGCCCAGCCACAGGCTGACGACCAGGGCGAGCACGCCGGTGGAGGTGGTCGAGCTCCTGATCTGCCCGAGCAGCGTATTGAGGGTGCGCTCGGCCGCCCCCGGGAACACCCCTCGCAGGTCGGTGAGCACACTGTGCTCCACCGCGGCGCTCGACAGCACCTGGCCGGCGACGAACAACCCCAGCAGGGCCACCGGGATAACCGCGAGCACCATGTTGTAGGCGATCATCGACGCGAGACCGGTGATGTTCGAGTCCCAGGCCATCCGCCAGAAGCGGCGAACCACAGCCGGCGGGCGGACGCGACTCAGCGGATGGGGACGTACCGGCGGGTGCGGCTCAACCGACCCCGCCGACTCAGCGGACGGGCCAGACTCAGCAGACGGGCCAGACTCAGCAGACGGGCCAGACTCAGCGGACGGGCCGGACTCCACCGACCGTGCCGGCGGAGGAACGCTGCTCAACCGGCCACCCCGAAAACACGCCAGGCGATCCGCCCCGCAGCAGCCCGGTCGAGAGGCTCAAGCATGGGGAGAGTGTGACGTGCGCAGTCCCGCGGGTGCGGGCCGCGCACCGCGGCTGCGGGCGCGCACCGGGGCGAGGGCGCGTGATGAACGAGCTGACAGCGGGCCCGGGCTCCCACCAGGGCGGCGCAGCCGCCCCCTAAGCACCCTGACGATCGCCGGCGGCCCGTCTCGGGGACCGCGCGACGGGCGCCCCCTCGCGCTCCCTACCGGCTCGGGTACTTGGCCGAGAGGATCTGGGGAAACTTGCCGGGCTGACCGACCAGCGGGCCGAGCGGCGGCGCGACCCAGCAGGCCTCGCGCCCGAGCGGAGCGGGAAGGCTGTTGGCGGCGACGGAACCGTCCCCGCCCGCGCCGGTGTTCCGACAGTCCCAGGAGGGAAGCGCGAAGCTTCCCGGGAAGTTCCCGCCGGCCGAGAAGTTCCGCGGGTCCGCCAGCCACAGCGGGGGCGGATAGGTGTTGCCACGGTTGTTGGCATTCCGGGTGGCGCCGGCCACCGGCAGCGAGAGGGTCTCGAGGCCGAGGATGTTGTACTGGCGCAGGGCGTGACCGCAGGAGGTGCTCCCACAGCTCAGGCCGCCGCCGGCGAACGAGGTCGTCTTCGCCGCCAGCCCGGCCGCGCCGACCGAGATGAAGTCCGAGACCAGCTGTTGATGGAGCGAGAGCCAGGTCAGGACGGGATTGAGCTGCTCGAGGAACGGGCCCACCGAGCCCAGCAGCGGCTGGGCTCCGTGAAGCACGTCGCGCAGCGCGGGCAGACCGGTCCTCGACGCGGTGATCAGGGGTCCGAGGTGGAAGAACAGCGAGCGCAGGTCAGGCGAAAGCACCCTGACCGAATGGAGCGTCGGGCCGAGGTCGCGCGCGACCGGCTGGAGCTCCCCGAGCAGCGGATCGGTGTTGAGCGAGAAGCTCTGCAGGCGCGCCATCGTCGTCTTGGTCTGATCGAGGAACGCCGGGAACGCGTGTAGTACGCGCGTCAGCGCCGTGTGGTTGGCCGCGGTGGTGGCGAACGTCGTCTGCGCGGTCGTGATCAGGTTGTGCAGCGCGGCGGGGCTGGCGTTCAGGGCGCCGAACACGGTGCCGCCGTTCTGCAGCAGGCGCTCCACGGCTACGTGCTGGATGTCGAGCACCCGGAGGACATCGGTCGCGTCGGCCGCGAACGGCGGCAGGTTACCGAGCACGCTGTTGAGGTTCTGGTCGTTGCCGCGTACGGTCCGGGCGAGCTGCTGCTGCCAGCCCCGGAACGCGCGGCGGGTCCCGGCATCAAACGTGTTGTAGACCTCGTCGAGCTGCACGGCGTGAGTGACGTGTCCGCGGGATAACAGGCCTCCGTCCGCGACCGCCGGGCTGTTCGGCGTCCCCCTGGTCATCGCGACGTAGGTCTCGCCGAGGATCGTCTTCTCCCGCAGGATCGCGCGCGCGTCCTGGCGGATCGGAGCGAACTTGGTGTCGATCTGAATCGTGGCGATCGTCCGGTTCCCCTGCGGGTCAAGCGACTTGCCGATCACCCGGCCGATCGACACGCCCGCGACCCTCACGTCGGCCTGGGTGGCGAGCTGGTCGGCGTTCTGAAACGAGACCCTGATCCGGTAGCCCTGGGCGTTCAGCGGGAGCGTGCCCCCGAAGGACAGCCACAGGAACAGCAGCAGGCCGACGCAGGAGAGCGCGAACAGCACCATCGTGATGACCTTGACGAACGAGGGAGTGCCGGTTTGCATCAGCGGGTGGGGAGCTGGGGGAGGAACGGGGCGCGACTGGGCCGGCCCGGACGGGCGGCCCTTGACGCGCCGAGCCCACCCAACCGGCCGGTGAGTCCCCCGGTCGAGGGGACGGCGAGCGTTGACTGGGACTGCCGGTATCTGGAGTAGGCCGCCCGGTTTGCGGTCGCCTGCTTGGGGCAGAGCTGCAGGTTGGTCAGGATCGGGGTCAGGTTCAGCACCCCTTCCAGGGCGGGTATCCCGTTGGCGATCTGTGCCAGCGTCGCGCAGCTGGCCTGCAGGAACAGCGGCCGCAAGTCCCCGTTGGCGTCCTGTACGGAGAACAGCGTGCGAGCGTTGTGGTCAAGCCAGGCCAGCCACCAGAGATACCCGTGCTGAGGCCTCGCGGGGTTGTATCCGAGATAGTTGAACAGGTGATTCAGGACGCCGAATACCCGCTGCAGGTTCGGCGTCGCGTTGGCGAGATTGACCGCGGCCGGCCGGAGGTTTCGCACGAGCGGTCGGGCGGCCACGACGAACGGTCGGATCTGCCGGGCGACGATCGGCGAGCTCGGCCGCGCCAGCATCGACAGCGCGTGGTTGGCGGCGGGGAGCGCGCGCGCCGCCGGCAGCAGGTTGGTCGCCGCGGGCCCGAGCTGGTCGGCGAACGTACGCACCTTGGCCAGCGTGGCGGTGGTCTGAGCGAGCGCGCCGGGAAGGTCGGCGACGGCGCGGCTGATGCTCTGATCCTCGGACGCGAACGCCCTCAGCACTTGCGAGCCTGAGTCCACGAGGGCGACGATCTGGGCCTGCCGAGCCGCCAGCGCCGTATTCAGCCGCGCCAGCGAGTAGACCAGGTGACGCAGGTTCGTGCCTCGCGCCGCCACCGCCCGATTCAGGCGCGCGAGATCCTGGTGGGCGGGCTGCAAGCGCTCGAGGACCTGGGCGAGCTCGTTGCCGCCCTGTCCTTTCAACCCCTGGCCGGCGCCGTTGACGAGCAGATCGAGATAGGTCCGGGTGTCGGAGTCGAGCGAGTGGAGGATCTCATCGACGTTGACGTCGGGCAGCGTGTTCGAGACCGGAATCGTCCATCCCGGTCTGGCGAGGGGGGCGCTGCGCGAACCCGGGCTCAACTCGATGAACATGTCCTTCAGACCCGTCTTCGGGCGCAGCAGCGCGGTCGCGTCGGTACGGATCAGGCGCCTGAAGCCCGGCTCGATGTCCATCCGGACGACGGCCATCCCGTTCTTCAGCGTGACCTGGCCGATGTCCCCGATCTGCACTCCGGATACGCGGACAGTCTGTCCCTGGCCCGGAGTCACGGCCTGAGCGGTGGCGAACTCGGCGTTCAGGCTGTACGGCGTGGAGTCCAAGAACGGAAAGCGCACGCGCTCCTTGTGGAGGATGAACCCGGCCACGGCGACCGTGAGCACCGCCAACACGATGATCGCCGCGACATCGCCCGAGTGCTCCTTGATCGCGCGCCTCACGGGGTACGCCGACTACCGGCAGGCTGGTGGGGGGCGGGGAGCGGCGCGGCTGCGACCTTGAGCGGCAGGCGCTGGCGCCTGACGATCCCGCGGACCATCGCGACCATCGCCTGGATCGCACCCCGGGAGCGCGCGGCGGCGTCGGGCGCGGACGTGCTTGTGGGGATCGGCTTCATCGGCAGCCCGGATGCGGCCGAGAGATCCTTGATCGCGGGCTGTGTCTCGCACGGGACGTTGGCGTGCAGGGGCGGGCGCGCCCCGCTCGGCGGAAGCTGTGGCTGCACTGAGCTCAGCGGCGCGAGCGCCTGTCCGAAGAGCCCCGGCGAGAGCGAGTAGGTCAGCGTCCCGGCGGTGCCCAGCACGCGGATGTACGGTCCGTTGGCGTCGACGGGACGCGACTCGCCGGCGAGGCCGGGCAGGTAGTCGAGCGCCTCGACGTACGCCTTGCGAGGCGGGAAGCCGTTGGAGGCGTTGAAGTGCCCGTCGTTCAGTGTCAGCTGCGACCAGGGATAGATCTCGTTCGAGAGACAGCTCGCCGCGGGGCGCACGCCGCTGGCCATCAGCGGAATCGTGGCGCTGGTCAGCCTGGAGAGCGCCGGCACGGTGACCCTGAGGTCCGCGACCAGGCCGCGCAGCTCCGCTGGTTGCACGAGCGTTCGCAGCTGGCCGACGAACGGCAGGCTGGTGTCGATCGTGGGACCGGCCGAGACCACCCCCGGTACGAGCCCGCGCGCCAGCGCGCGGAGCGGCGGGAGGGCACTGCCCACCGCGTGCAGGGCCGCGTTCGCGGTGTCGAGCGTCCCCGGCAGCTGCGCCACCGTGCTCTGCAGGGCCACGCGCCGGCGCGCGAACGCATTCGCGGCGGTGTTGAAGTCTGTGATCAGGTTCTGCAGGTTCTGCGGGTGGGCGTCCAGCGCCCCGGACACGGTCGCCGTCTGGCCGATGAAGTTCGACAGATCGTGCGGCTGAACTCCGAGCGCGTCGTGGGCGACGATCGAGGAGTACTCGTAGGCGGGCAGCCAGTACCGGATCGAGCCGTTGACGGAGGGGCCGGACTGCTGCACGGCGGAGCCGTACTGCTGGAGCAGCAACTGCAGGTTGTGGCGGGTGTCGGATTGCAGCGAGGTCAGGACCTGGTCGAGCTGGACGGGCTCGGTCCCCTGCTGGATCGGGAACGTGTGGCCTTCGCCGGCGACGGGGGCCGAGGGACTGCCGGGCGAGACGTCGAGAAAGAAGTTGCCCTCCAGGAAGATCCGCGGGCGGATCGCGAACATCGCGTCGGTGTGGATCGGGAGGCCGTTCTGGCTGAGCGTCATCGTCACGTCCGCGGCCTGACAGCTGCTCTGCCCGCTCGGGCCCGACGAGCATCCATGAGCCGAATCGACGCTCGTGACCGTGCCGACGTTGATGCCCGCGATCCGCATCAGCGAACCGGGGCGCAGCCCGTTGGCGCTGGAGAACACCGCATGCACGGTGAACCGGCTCGCGAACGGGTTGGCGAACTTCGTGTAGGCGAGGTAGGAGAACAACAAGATCAGCGCGATTCCCACTACTCCGGTCAAGAACCGGCTTGCGCCCGCTGGGCGCCTCGTCGCTCGGACGCGGAGTCGGCCTCGGGCCCGGCGTCTGAGCGACCGCAAGCCCAAGGTCATGGATTCGCCGTTTTGTAGAGGGCTCGCGGCCCGGTCTCGGTCATGGATTCGCCGGGTTGTAGACGGTCTGGGGCCCGGTCTGAGGGTTGCGGGTGAACGTCTCACCGGCGGGGACGCGCGCGCGGCCGGCAAACGTCGGCCCCTGATTGCCGGGAGTGTGCTGGTCGGTCACGAGGTTGCGGCCCTGGGGGTCGAAGTGGTTCAGCTGCTTGGGGTATCCGCGCTGCCCGGTCTCGCAGTCGGCCGCCCCCGCGTTGTCGATCGCCGCGCCGTAGTTCTGAGCGTGCAGGAACTCGTTGCCGCCGAGCAGGCTGTCGAAGCCACCACCGTTGACCGGCGCGGTGGCGCCCTGCAAGGTCACGTTGTTGAGCTGCAACGGGTCGCTCAGCTCCAGCGACACCCGCTGGGAGAAACCGAACTGGGTTCGCTCGGACAGGTGCTCGGCCAGGTACGTCCACCAGTAGTTCCAGTCGTTGCACACGGTGACGTAGGGTCCGAGATAGCGAAGCATCGGATTGAGGATCGAAACCGTGGTGCGAAGGGCGTTCAGGGACAGGTCGGTCCCGGGCGCCAGCGCCAGCTGTCTGAGCGCGTCCATCACCTGCTGAAGGTTCTGGTTGAGCACCGGGGTGCGCCGCAGCGTCTGGGTGCCGCTCTCAATCGCAGGGTCGATATCGGGCAGCGCCGTCCTCAGCTGCGTGCTCGCCGGGGTCAGGTTCCGTCCCAGCGTCGCGAGATCGACCAGAAACGGCTGCTGGGTGCGCAGCGAGGCGGTCGCCACATCGAGTGTCGAGGGCGAGCGGGCGATCGTCGACTTGAGCCCCTGCCGATCGCTGGAGAGCGCCTGGAACGTCGTGGCCATGTCGGTGAACAGCTGGGCGTTGACCCCCGCCACCGGCGCCACCACGCCCACGAACCCATCCAGCGAGGACAGAAACCGGGTCAGCTGCGTGTTCGGATCGGACAGATTCTGGGCCACCGGCTCAAGGTGCCCGAGCAGCTGCGGCAGGGCGTGGATCGTGTCGTTGAGGTCCGAGCCGCGGCCCGAGAGGGCGTTGCCCAGCCCGGCGAGGTTGTGCTGAAGCGCGGTACGAGTCCGCGGGTTAAACGTCTTGAAGATGTCGTCCAGCTGCACCGGCACGCTGGTCTGCGAGATCGGCAGCGTTCCCCCATCGGACACCATCTGGCGCGAGATCCCCTTCTTAAGATCCACGTACTTCAACCCGAGCAACGAGCGGGGGCGAATCGACACGCTCGAATCCACCGGCACCTGGCCCTGAGATTGATCCAAGCGCAACGTCAGCTGCGCCACCACCCGCCCGCCGGGCAGCTGCACCGGCTTCAGATTCGACACCGACCCGATCCGGAACCCACCGTCGCGCACCTCATTGCCGACGACCAGATTGGAGCCGTCGGCAATGTCGACCTTCAACCCGCGGGTGGGCACGAACGGCACGCCCCGATTCGCGGTGTAGGCCAGGAACACCGCCACCGCGAGTCCGATCACGGTCACCGCTCCGACGAGCATCGGGCTCGCGAGCGCAGGTGCCTTCGAGCGTCGCCGCTTGGGCTGCCCGTCGGGCGAGCGCGTCATCGGGTGCGGAGCCTCCTCGGGTGAGGGGTCTCGACGGGCGCGAAGCCTGATCGGGGGTGGAAGTCTCATGGTGCGAGCAGGTAGTTCAGGAGCTGCTGCGCCTGGGTGCCGTCCGAGGACGGGGTGGTGTTAGGGGAAGTGGTGTTGGTGGCGGGGGAGCTACCTGCTCCAGCCGCCGTTGGGATCGGCGAGGGCTTCTGGGGAAGGTCGGGGACGGAAGCCGGGCGCTGGGCCGGGCCGGATCTCGGCTGGCTCGGGTTCGAGCTGACCAGCTTCGAGACGCTGGGAGCCGAACCGGAGAGACCGGGCGGGGCTCCGCCGGGATCGGGCACCGAGGGGCCGGGATTCGACGGGTCGGGCGCGTTGACGCCGGGCTGGTGAGACCCCAGCCAGGAGTAGCAGCGGCGGTAGCTGGGGCCGAACAGCTTTAGGTTGGTCGCGATCGTTCCCGGGGTCGCGTATCCCGTGCAGGCCGGATCGATGAACGCATCGACTGACAGCATGTGCCCGAGCGGCCCGTAGGTGTTGATCGCCAGCGCCTGGTTGAACACGTACTGGAGCAGCGCCTCGAGTCCCGTGTAGCCCTTGCCGCCGGGACTTCGGGAGTCCGGCTCTACGGCGCGCCCGCGGGCGTCGAGGTCGCGCAGGACGATCGCGAGGTTCTGCGCCAGCTCGGGGGTCCGCGCCGCGAACTGATTGAGGTGCATGACCGTCGGGCCCGCGGCCTGCACAGCCGCCTTCCCGGTGACCGACGCGCGGCCCAATGACCTGATCGCCGGCAGCGCCGAGTGCGAGAACGGCGGCAAGTCGGTGAGCAGGCGGTGCAGCTGTCCCGAGGCGGCGTTCAGGTTCTGCACCACGGGCTGGTTGGCGTCGGTAGCCGCGCCGAGCTTGGTCAGGGCCGGACGCAGCTGCTCGAGGAAGGCGGGCAGCTTCTGGAGCGTGGAGGAGAGGTTGCCCCGTTGAGTAGCCGTCGCCGTGGCAGTGCGGTTCGCCTCGGTGATGAAGCGCTGCACCTCGGTGCGGTTGTTGGCCAGTGCGCTCGTCACGGAATCTGCATTCAGCGCCAGGTCCTGAATCGTTTTCGAGTCGCTCGCCAGTACGCCGAGCAGGTTGTCGGTCTCCGTCAGGGCGGGGACGGCGCGAGCGAGCGCTGCCTGGAGGTCTTCGGAGCGGTTCGCGACGCCGGCACCGAGCTCGTTGACGATCAGCGCCAACCGCTCCCGGTAGGGCATCCGCATCACGTTCTGCAGCAGGTCCGCGGGGATCGTCGACTGGGTGCGCGAGACCGGAATCGTGCTCCCCGGCCTCAGCATCGTCGAGGACTGGCCGGGGTCGCAGTCAATGAAGTACTCGCCGATCAGCGACTGCGGCCGCGACTGGCAGAAGACGTCGGAGCGAAACGACCCGAACCCGTTCTGGGTCACCTGGACGCTCACCACCGCGTGCAGGGTGCTCTGGTCGAGGCCGATCGACTTGATCGTTCCGGCCGGGACGCCCGCGACCTTGAAGTCGGCGCCGGTCACGAGCCCGAAGGCATTGTCGAACTCGATCCGGTAGGTGCCCGCGGCGCCGTCCCCGCTCGAGACCCCCCCCGCCGCCCCGCCTGCGATCACCAGGAGCGGACCCACGGCGAGCAGGATCGCGAAGCTGAGGATCAGCCGCCTCATGGCCCGACCGGGACCTCGCGGGGATTACAGGGATAGCCTGACTCGGGATAGAAGATCGCGCCGCGCTCCATTGAGCCGGGACAGCGATCCCCCTGACCCGAGGTCATCGCCGTACCACCTCCGAGCGCGTTCAGCAGGCGGTTAGCCGCCGGGACCACGTTCAGGATCCCGTTCTCAAGCGTCATCGCGCCGACCACCGGGGCGATCCGCGCCGCGCCGCCGTTGGCGTCGGTCGCGCTCGGGTGGCTGAACCCTTCGAACCAGCCGGTGAGATCGACCGCGTACGGGCGCGCGAACGCGAGCTCGGGCGTCGATTGGTTGAGTGCGATCGTTGACTGGGTGAACGCCCCCGGTCGCTGCCCGCCGTGGGCACGAACCCGGTCGACGGTGACGGCGGCAAGCGGCACCCCGAGCCGGGTGAGCTCGATCAGATCGTTGTTCGGGCCGGGGCGGCTGATGATGCCCGAGAGTTCCCGGACAGTCGGTACGGCCTCGCGCGCCAGCGGCCTCAGCTGCTCGAGCAGGCGCCGGAGCTTCGGCGCCACCGGCTTGGTGTCGTTGACCAGCGGGGTGAGGTCGTCGAGCGCATGACGGAGGTTGACGAAGGTCGCGCTGGCCAGGTGCATGAAGCCCGGGAGCTTCTGGATCGTCTGGCCGAGCGCGAGGTGCTGGGAGGCGAGCGCGCTTGTGGTCGCGGAAAGGTGCCGGACGAGGCCGCTCAGGTCCGCCTGGCGCTGCGCGATGTCCGAGACCAGGTTTCCGGACTTGACGATCAACTTGGTGAACTGTCCGGTGTCGCGCGTGATCTCGCGAAACAGAACGCTCGTCGACGCGATCGCTGGGTTCAGGTACTCAAGCGCCAGCTGAGCCTGCGTACCGCGTCCGGCCAGCTGCGAGGCCGAGCCCCGGATCACGCCCTGCAGCCCAGCCCGCGTCGGTCCGTCGAGGGTGTTGAACAGCTGGTCGAAATCGACCTCGCTGGTCGTGTTCCGCGTGGGGATCGTGTCGCCGCCCCGGAGCGCGGGGGCGGTGGCAGGCCCCAGCGCCAGGTCGACATAGCGGTTGGCGATCCCCGTCAGCGAGCTCTCGCGGACCGTCGCCTCGGTACCCTCCCGCAGCGGGCTATAGGTAGGGTTGGTGATGTCTAGCGTCAACTGAGCCAGCCCCCCCGGAGTCAGGGAGATGTCCGACACCGTCCCGATCGGGTTGCCGGCGACCTGGACCTGGTCGCCGGTCACGAGCTGACTCGCGTCCTTGAACATCGCCTTGACGCGGTAGCTGGTGCCGCTCGGCAGCATAACCACGACCACCGCGATGATCACCGCCGCGAGCGCCGCGATGGCGGCCGCTCGGCCGATCACCCTTGAGTTACGCACCGCCGCGACCTAGCCAATCGTGCTCCTCCACAGAGAGCGCGCGCGCGGCTCAAAGGGCCCGGCGCGGCTATCGGCGACGCTAGCAAGCGGTTCGTGATCATGTCAATCGAGAACCGGAGTGCGGTCCGGGGGGCGAACCCGCGGAGCCGGGAAGGCGAGTACCCGGGGCGGGACTCGAACCCGCAGCGCCCTTGCGAGCAGCGCGTTTTAAGCGCGCGGACTTTGCCAGTTTGTCTACCCGGGCTCTTGGGGGGAATCCTAGAGCAGGGATCCTCGGACCCCGTGCACGCCGGGGTCTCGGCACTCCCTTCGGGAGCCCAAAGCGCAACTTTCACGCTGCTACGGTGTCGACCAATCAGACAGACCTCCGCAGGAGGTCCGCAGCTCCAGGCCGATGGAAGTCTCAGCGCTCAAATACTCCGGTGGAATCGGCCTGCACGGGCCCGTGACGCTGTTCAGGCTGCAATCCGACGAGCGCCTGGTCACCTTCACCCGCCGCGGGAACCGGGCGGCATTCGAGGCGCTCGTGAATCGGTACGAGTCGCGGCTGCTGGCGTTCTGCCGCCACCTGCTGGGATCCCGCGAGGACGCCGAGGATGTGTTGCAAGAGGTGCTCGCCGCCGCGTTCAACGCCATGCTCGCGGACGACCGTCCGATCAACGTGCGGCCGTGGCTGTATCGAATCGCTCGCAACCGCAGCCTCAACCATCTCCGCCGGATCCAGGCCATCGGAGTCGACTCGATGGACGTGCACTTCTCGGACAACGGCGCGAGCACCGCCGACAAGGTCCACGACCGCGAAGAGTTCCGCCTGCTGGTCGGAGACATTCATGAGCTGCCCGAGACGCAGAAGACCGCGCTGGTCCTGCGGGAGATGGATGCCCTGAGCTACGAGCAGATCGCCGAGGCGATGGAGACCACGGTGCCAAGCGTGAAGTCGCTGCTCGTCCGCGCGCGCATATCCCTGGCCGAGGCCTCGGAGGCCCGTCTGCTCTCGTGCGAGGAGGTTCGGACCGAGCTCGGGGAGATCGCCGAAGGACTGCGCCGCCGTCCCACTCCACTTGTGCGCCGGCATCTGGGCTCCTGCAAGCGCTGCTGCGCCTTTCGCGTCCAGCTCAAGCAGACCAACCGGGCGCTCGCGGTCCTGCTCCCGGTCGGCCCGCTGCTCGTGCTCAAGAAGGTGGTACTGGTGCATCTCTGGCATTCGGCGGGTTCGAGTGCCACGGCAGGATCGGGCGCGGCGGGCTCCGGCGCGATCAGCGCGGGAGCCGCAGGCTCCGGGGCGATCAGCGCCGGAGTGGGCCCGGTGGGCTCTGGAGCGATCAGCGCCGGAGTGGGCTCTGGAGCGATCAGCGCCGGAGTGGGCGCGGTGGGCTCCGCAGCGGGCGCAGGATCGATCGCCGCGGTCGGATCCGCTGCCGCGGCGGGGTCCGGCATCGTGGCGGGGTCCGGCGTCGCGGCCGGGACGAGCGCAGGGGGATTCGTGTCGGCGGGAATCGGCGCGGTGGCGACGAAGGCGGCCGCCGGCTTAGCCGCGGCGGCGCTCGTCACCGCCGGAGCGGTTGATGGCGACCATTCAGCCCGCCGCCACGGACCCACGCGACCGACCAGGTCCTTGCAGGCGCAAAAACGCGCTCGCCCACAGATGTCCGGGCGCTCGCAGCGAGTCCGCCGAGGCAACGCCAAGACCGTCCTCAGCGCCACCACGAAGACGACGCCGCCCGCAGGTACGGCAACCCAGGCGGGGGCGATCGGCGCGGACAAGGCGACGTCCGTCCCGGCGGACGGCACGACGGTGGCGGGTACCAAGGCGGCGCGGGCGGCGGCCCGGGCCGGCAACGCGACCCGAACCGGTAAGGCGATAGGAATGCGCACCAAGGCAGACCGGGCAGCCAGGGAGGCCACGGCCGCGCTTCCGGTCATCGTCGCGGGGCGCCGGCACCGCGCCCTCGTCAAGCTTCATGCCGGCAAACGAGTGGTATCGGGTGGTCACACGGAGGTGCAGGTAGATCCCCCCTTCCTTCCACCTCTGCCCGGAACGGGGACCGGCAGCACGACCGCGACGGGAACCCGCACCACGACGGGCGCGAGGAACGGCACGACGACCCGCGCAACCGGCGTTTGGAATCCGATCTAGGCGACCAGCAAACTGGCCGCGGCGGCTCACGGACCGGGCTGGCCGCCGATCACGAGTGCTCCGCGCACCACCCCGTCGACCTTCAGTTCGTAGCGACCCGAGCGCAGGCCGGCGAGCAGAACTGACGCCCGGCCGCGGGCGGGGACGACGAGCGTGTGGATCGCGGGTGTGCGGAGCACTACGCGATGACTGCCCCGATCCCCGGAGGCCACTGTGAGATCCACGGTCAGGAGGGCCGGCGAGGTGACCGACGGCGGATCCAGACGTCCCCCCGGACGAATTACGAATGCGGCCGGGAGCCGGACCTGGGTGGCGCCGGCGGTGGGTGATCCCCTCGTGCTGCCAGCGCTGGGACCAGGCGGTCCGGCCGCGCCGCCCGGGACGGGCGCGGGCGCACCCGAGCCGCTGGAGGTCGCCGGATAGCTTGAGGGCGCGGTCCGGCTCAAGGCCCCGCTCGAAGTGCTCACCGTCGCCGGTCGCGTGGAGCTCCCACAGGCTCCGATCAGGACGACCGCCGCGATCGGTCCGAGCGCAGAGCACCGGCGACGCACGCGCTCAGCATAAACCGTGCGGCGACCCCACCGGTCGCCACCCCAGGCGGTGGGCGAACCACTCACGCGTCGGCGTAGACCGCCATCAACGCTTCGTGGTAGCGGTCCTCGCCAAACCGGCTGCGCGCTCGCGCCAGCGCCTCGTGCCCCTGCGCCCTGCGTGCCCCTGGATCGCGCCACAACGCCGCCAGCGATGCCGCCCACGCCCCGGGCTCCTGGGCTGGAAGCACATGGTGGCGCTCGACAAGCTCGGGCAGGCCACCGCGATCGCTCACCCGGACCGGGACCCCGGCCGCGAGCGCGTCGAGCACCGCGTACGGACACGGCTCCTCCCAGCGCGAGGGCGCGAGCACGACCCCGGCCTGCTCGCGCACCCGCGCCAGCACGTCCGGATCAAGCCGACCGGTGAAGCGCACGTCGGCGCCCTGGGCGAGCCTCCTCAACCGTTCTTCGTCCGGGCCCGCTCCGGCGATGACCAGCGGCACTCCCGCCCGATCGGCCGCCGCGATCGCGGTGTCAAAGCCCTTCTCCGGCACGAGTCGGCCGGCGGCCAGGGCGTATTCGCCCTCACCCGCCCGCGAGCAATCGGCGAACGACGTCGCGGGTACAAAGTTCGCCAGCGCGACGGTTGGCGTGGCTGGCAGTCCCAGCTCGATCAGGCGCCGGGCGGTGGCCTCGCTCACGACCACGAATCGGTCGGCGTGCGCGTAGAGGTGCGCCTGCTGGTGGTGAAGGCCGGCCGCGTAGATCACCGTTTCGGCGATCTGACCCCGGCAGCGTAGGCGCAGCCCGGGCAGCGTGTTGGCGCCACGGCAGCGAAAGCACGGCGCGCCGTCGCGGTAGGCGATCGCGATCGAGCAGAACAGCCGGAAGTTGTGCAGGTGGACCACCGTGCGCGCGCCAGCCGCGCGCGCGGCCGCCAGCGCGCGCCAGCCGAACAGCGGATGCAGGTTGTGGGCATGGACCACTTCCGCTCGCATCCGCCTGACGGCGGCGGCCACCTCGTCGCCGTCCACCCCGCCGAGCATCATCCCGCGTGCCGCCCGCGCTCGCGTCGCCTCATCGCTGCACCGCTCGAGCACCTCCACCGCATGGCCCCGGCGGGCGAGCAGGGCGGCGATGTCCGCGACCGCCCGCTCCTCCCCTCCGGCGGCGCGATATCGGTTGTGCAGCAGGAGGACGCGCATAATGTCTGCGGCGCC
Source organism: Solirubrobacteraceae bacterium (assembly GCA_050996975.1). GTDB lineage: Bacteria > Actinomycetota > Thermoleophilia > Solirubrobacterales > Solirubrobacteraceae > Palsa-465. Next base: position 17,109 of record JBPCRJ010000060.1, read on the forward strand.
CGGTGACGCTCGACGGGCGATTGTGTCAGCGTCCGCAGCCTGATGGCGATCGCGCTGCTAACCAACTATCTCACCGGCTATCGCGTGCCGCTGTATCAGCGTCTGGCGGAGCGCTACGGCGTCGAAGTGCTCTGCTACGGCGGCGGCGAGCGCTACGTCCCGGCGTGGTTCGCGGACCTCGACCGCCAGCTGCAGGTGACCCCATTTCCCGCTCGCCGGCTGGCGGGCGCCCGCGAGGCGCTCGCGACCGGGCGTCTGTACGAGCAGGTGATCGCGCCGTTTGCGGGCGGCGCGCTGCTGCCAGCCGCGTATGCGGGCGCCAGGGCAAGTAAACGACCGTTTGTGCTGTGGGCATCCGTCTGGGCCCAGCCGCGCTCGGTGGCGCACGCGATCGCGCTTCCCGCCACGAGGCACATCTACCGGCACGCCGACGCCGTGGTCGCGTATGGAGAGCACGTCAAGCGGTTCGTGGCCAAGATCCGGGGCCGTGACAGCGACGTGTTCGTCGCCCCCCAGTCGGTCGAGCCCGAGCTGTTCGCGCGGACCGTGGAGCACAGGGAGATCGATCGCTTCCGCGAGCGTCACCGCCTGCCGGGCGGCGCGCTCGTCCTGTACGCGGGGCGGTTGGTCAGCGAGAAGGGCATCGACGTCCTGCTCCGCGCCTGGAGACAGGTGCGGGCCGAGGCGACGCTCGTACTGATCGGCGACGGACCGCTCGCCGGCCGTGTCACCGGGGCGCCGCGGACTCGGTTGCTCGCTCCGATCGCCCGCCGGGGGGGGGGGGGGGCGGGGGAGGGCACCAAAACTGCGGGGGTTCCCCCCACTTCCCGGAAGCACCTTCTTGGGCA
>JBPCRJ010000021.1:0-11671 GCA_050996975.1 Solirubrobacteraceae bacterium
GCGGCCGTTGGCCAGCTTCGCGAGGTACCCGGCGGCACCGACAGCGCTCGGTCCCTCGTACACCGAGGCGTTGGAGACCGGCAGCCCCGTCAGCTCACAGATCGCGGTCTGGTACTCGAACATCGCCCGCAGCCCGCATTGGGAGATCTCGGGCTGGTAGGGCGTGTACGGGGTCAGGAACTCCGAGCGCCCGATGATCGAGTCGATCAGCGCCGGGACGTAGTGGTCGTACATCCCGGCGCCGAGGAACGAAAGCTCGTCCTCCGTGCAGACGTTCCTGGCGGCCAGCGCGCGCAGCTCCTCGAACACCTCCTGCTCGGCCAGGCCCGGACCGAGCGCGCCCGCGCGATCGATCCGCAACCGGGCGGGAATGTCGGCGAACAGCTCCTCGATCGAGGCCACACCGATGCTCGCCAGCATCTCGCGGCGGTCCTCCTCGGTGGCGGACGTGTAACGGGTCATGGCTGGGTCATGGCTGGGTCATGGCTGGGTCATCGGCGGGTCACGGTGATCACTCGAGGCTCGCCTCGTAAGCCGTGCCGTCCATCAGCCCTGCAGTCTCGTGTGGATCTGACAGCTTGAGCTTGACGAGCCATCCCGCTCCGTAGGGATCCTCGTTGATCGTCTCAGGCTTTTCGGCCAGCGCCTCGTTGACCGCGATGATCTCGCCGGACAGCGGGGCGAATACGTCCGAGACCGCCTTCACCGACTCGACCTCCGTGTAGGGATCGTTCTGCTTGATCGTGGTACCGACCTTCGGTGGATCGAAGAACACGACCTCGCCCAGCGCGTCCTGCGCGTACCACGTGATGCCCAGCGTCGCCGTATCTCCTTCGACGCGTGCCCAGTCGTGCTCGGGGTGATAGAGGAGATCGGCTGGATAGCTTGCGTCGGCCATGGTCAGGCGTCCTTTCAGGCCTTTCAGCCTTTTCGAAACAGAGGCTTGCGCTCGATCACCGCGGCCCGAGTCCTTCCCCGGACGTCGATCTCGAATCGCGTGCCCGGTTGCGCGTGGTCGGCGGGAACGTACGCGAGTCCGATCCCGCGCTCGAGGCACGGCGAGAACGTCCCGCTCGTGACCGACCCGCCGCCGAGCACAGGATTTCCGCGCCGCGCGATCCCGGAGCCCTCGATCACGAACGCGATGAGCTTCTCCGCGGGCCCGCGGGCCCGCATGGTGGCGATCGCTTCGCCGCCGACGAAGCCTGTCGCCTCCTTGCAGCACCAGCCCAGACCGGCCTCGATCGGCCCCCGGTCCTCGCTCAGGTCGTTGCCATAGAGGTGAAAGCAGGCCTCGAGGCGAAGCGTGTCGCGCGCGCCCAGGCCAACGGGCGTGGCCCCACCGTCGAGCAGGGCGTCCCAGACCACCGGGGCGTTACCTGGATCGAACAGGAGCTCGACGCCCTCCTCACCCGTGTAGCCGGTGGCGCAGACCAGCATCGGAGTGTTCGCCACCGTCCGCTCGCAGCAGTGCATCCGGGGCGGAACAGCGCCGTCGGCGAGGTCGCGCACGAGCGCGCGCGCGCGCGGACCCTGAACCGCGAGCATCGCGTAGTCGGCGTGGCGATCGATCACGACCACGTCGAAGTCCTCAGCGTGAGACTGAAACCACGCTAGGTCCCGCTCATGGTTGGCGGCGTTGGTGACGGTGAGGAAGTGGCTCTCCGCCAACCGAAAGGTGAACAGATCGTCCAGCACGCCTCCATCCTCGCGGCACAGGACGCTGTACTGAGCACCGCCCTCGGGGATGCGGCGGACGTCGTTTGAGAGCAGGTGCTGCAGCAGTTCGACCGCCTGCGGGCCCCGGGTCTCGATCTCGCCCATGTGCGAGACGTCGAAGACCCCCACGCCCCGCCGAACCTCGCGGTGCTCCTCGCTGATGCCCGTGCCCGTGCCCGTGCCCCTACCCGCATAGTGGATCGGCAGCTCCCACCCCGCGAACGGCACGAGCTTGGCGCCGGCAGCCACATGCCGGTCATGTAGCGGGGTTTTGCGCAGCGCGGCCGAGGCGGAAGAGGACACTCGCCGCGGAGGCTAGCTGACACCTCCGCGGCGGTGTCGATAGGCGAGCTACTTGTCGTCGTCCAGCAGGCGCTTGGCGCCGTCGGCCACCTTGTCGACGGAGTCCTTGACCGAGGCCTTGGCCTGGTCGGCCTTACCCTCGTTCTTGAGGCGCTCATCGCCGGTCAGGCTGCCGGCGGCTTCCTTCAGGCGGCCTTTGCCCTCGTCAACGTTCTTGTCTGTCATCGGGTTCGCTCCGTTCGTAGTGATGAGCCGATGCTAGCGGCGCCTCGGCGACTGGCTCGCCGCTCGTGATGTGTTTATTGGCCCCGCTCGCGCGGGGCCGGAGTTCTCAGAGGCGACCGAGCAGCAGCAGGATCAGCAGGACCAAGGCAATGACGCCGACGACGCCGCCCACCACGGCGACCTTGAGCAGGAACAGCACGACTGCGACAACGATGAGTAGGCCGACCAGTCCTCTAATCATGAGCGAATCCCTTCGTGTTGGTTTGTGGATGACCCTGGGCGAGGGCACAAGCGTGGCTAAGCATCGGCCGGGACCCCGACGGGCTGAAGGCCATCGTAAGCGCGTGGCCTCAGGCGCGGCGGCCCGGCGAAGCTGCATGGCCGCGCCCTGCTCCGGGGACTCATGGCGCGCGATCGTTCCCCGGCGTGAGCGGAGCTGGCGGGCTGTCGGCCTCTGGCGCGCCGCTCTGCACCCCGTGCGGCTGCCCGCGAGCCGGCACGTCTGCGGTGTTCTCCGCGGCCGCGACCGGCTCACCTGTACGCGCGACCGTCCGCGGCTCCCGCACGACACCCCGCCGGGGTGCCGCGGCCTCTGCGCTGAGGCGGTCGTAGCGGTCATGGGCCAGCCGGCGCTCGCCGCCGACGCGCGGCAGCAGCGAAAGGACGATCAGCAGCGCTGCCGCCACCCCCCATGCGAGCTCGGTACGGCCGTTGGCGGCGAAGATGCCGAGCACGCCATGGCCCTTGGCCAGCGCGACCAGCGCGGCCGCGCCGAGCGCGACGCCGACGATCAGCGACATGCCCTTGGCGCCCCAGTGCAGGGGTGAGCCGAACAGCAGCAGCAGGCCAGCGACGACGAACAGCAGACCGCTCCAGCCGTTGACCTCCAAGCTCAGCCAGGTCTTGCCGTGCACCGCACCGCCCGGCGCGTGTTGCGCAAAGCTGTGGCTGCCCAAGATCAGCGCCGTGATCCCGTAGACGAGCAGCACAGCCCCGATCAGCCCGGCTGGCCCCTTGGCCAACGATGTCCCGTGGGTTGTTCGTCTCCGGCGCATCTCGATCTCCCATCCGATTGGCGTGAGCGCTGAGCCGCACGGAAGATACGCTCCCCGAGCCCCCTGATCAATAGCTGCCGCGCAAACCCGCGGCTTGGCCTATCCGGGGGGAGAAACCGCGGGGCGTCGCCGCTGCCGCGCGGCGAAGCGCCCGCGCCAACCGGCCTGGCATTTGGGGCTCGCGCCCATCGCCCGGGCCTGGGCGAAGGTCACAAGCCGGGCGCGATCCTCGTCCCAGAGCTTCAGCCGGACGGCCCGCAGCCCGTCCCAGAGCGAGAGGGTGGGGACATCATGGAAGATCGGGTTCTCGTCGTGCGCCCGCTGCAGGTTGTAGTTGGGGATCCGCGCACTCAGATGGTGCACGTGATGCAGTCCGATGTTCCCGGTGAAGAACTGGAGCACCCGCGGGAGCCGGAGGTGAGAGCTGCCACGCAAGGCGGCCTCCGCGTAGGTCCAGTCCGCGGCGTTCTGCCAGTAGGTGTCCTCGAACTGGTGCTGGACGTAGAACAGCCAGACCCCCGCCGAGCCGGCCAGCAGCGCGGTGGGCATCTGGATCAGCAGATAGTCACGCCAGCCCACGAGCCAGCACACGGCGCCGACGAGCGCGGCCAGCGCGAGGTTCGTGCCGATCACGCTGCGCTGGATACGCGGCCGGGCGCTACGCGAAACCAGGCGGGGCTGCACGAGCATCGCGTACAGCGGGCCGATGCCGAACATCACCACCGGATTGCGAAACAGTCGGTAGCCCAGCCGGCCCCGCGCCGTCCGGGCGCCGTACTCGGCCACGGTCAGGGTGGGAACGTCGCCCACCCCGCGGCGGTCGAGATCTCCGGCGGTCGCGTGATGGATCGCATGGTTCTGGCGCCAGCTCACGAACGACGAATACACGACCAAGCCGACGGCCTTGCCCAGCATCTCGTTGGCACGCTTGGTCGGCAGGAACGAGCCGTGGGTGCAGTCGTGGAAGACGATGTACGTGCGCAGGAGAAACCCCGCGGCGGGAACGGCGATCAGCAGCGTCCAGAGATAGGAGCCGCCGAGCGACAGGTACATCGCCACCGATAGCGCCAGGTAGGGCACCACCGAGGTCATCAGGTCCAGCAGGCTGCGCCCGACGCTCGCCTGGGCGTAGGGCGCCAGCGCATCACGCCAGTACGGGCGCTCCGCTCGCCGCGTGGAGGCCTCTCGTCCCAGTTGGATGCGCTCAGACATGATTGATGGCGGGGCGTCGCGTTCAGACACGGTTGATGGTGCGCCGCCGCGTGGAAGACCGACCGCACTCGGCACTTGACGGTCCCAGTCCGCGACCACGTCCTTCGACGGTCATGCACGCTCCAGATAGAGGACTTGACTAACGCCACCAAGGTCTGGAGCGACGCGTAACCGTAAGTCAGTCTACCACGAGGCAGGGCAGGCCGCAGAACGCTCGCCGCGGGCGGTGAGCTACCAGCTACCAGCTACCAGCTACCGGTTCCTGAGAAACGACGGGATGTCGATCTCGTCGTCGCGGATCTCTAGCGATGAGCGCTGACGATCATCCATCGTCACGTCACGGTCGCGCCGCGCCCGGCGGGTGGTCTCGCGGGCTCCGCTGGGCCGCGCGTTCCCATGATCGAAGCCGGTGGCGATCACGGTGACACGGACGTCCTCGCCGAGCGAATCGTCGATCACCGCGCCGAAGATGATGTTCGAGTCCGCGTCGGCCGCGCTCTGCACGATCTCGGCCGCTTCGTTGACCTCGAACAGTCCCAGGTCGGGGCCGCCCGTGATGTTGAGCAGGATGCCCATCGCCCCTTCGACGGACTCCTCCAGCAGCGGCGAGGAGATCGCCATTTTCGCGGCCTCGGCGGCTCGGGTCTCGCCGGTGCCGCTGCCAATCCCCATCAGCGCCGTTCCGGCGTCGTGCATGATCGTCCGCACGTCGGCAAAATCGAGGTTGATCAGGCCGGGAATCGTGATCAGGTCGGTGATTCCCTGGACGCCCTGCTTTAGCACGTTGTCGGCCTCTCGAAACGCGTCCAGAATCGTGGTTCGCCGCTCGACCACCGCCAGCAGCTTCTCATTGGGGATCACGATCAGCGTGTCGACGTGCTCGCGCAGCTTCTGGATCCCCTCTTGCGCCTGTCGCGCGCGTTGGGTTCCCTCGAACGAGAACGGCCGGGTGACCACGCCTACGGTCAATGCACCGATCTCGTTCTTGGCGATTTCCGCGATCACCGGCGCGGCACCAGACCCCGTGCCCCCGCCCTCGCCCGCGGTGACGAACACCATGTCCGCGCCCTTCAGCGCTTCCTTGATGTCATCCCGCGACTCGGCCGCCGCTCCCTGTCCGACATCGGGGCTGGCACCGGCGCCAAGGCCCTTGGTCAGCTCTTGTCCGATGTTGAGCTTGAGGTCGGCATCGCACATCGCCAGCGCTTGTGCGTCGGTGTTGCACGAGATGAACTCGACGCCACGGAGCCCCGCGTCAACCATCCGGTTGACGGCGTTCGTGCCGCCGCCGCCGACTCCGACGACTTTGATGACTGCTAGATAACTGCCGCTGTCCATGGTGACCGTCCGACCCTCGAGGTAGCGTTCAGAGTTTTTTCTCTACCGCTCGTAGCGGGGAGTTTTGCACGTTATGACCTAGTGATGCACGAAGTCAACGCGAACCGCCGGTTCGCAACGATCGTTGCAGATCGAACAAGTCTCGACAAGCTTCCGAGACTTAGCCTTTTGCTACCCTAAAGCTCAGGTGTAAGGTTAGAGTCAGCCTGCCGAAGATGGCGACGGCACGCTAGCACCGGCGGCGGGTCGATCGGGGTCGTTCACGTCCACGTAGGCGGCACCCGCGGACCGCGGGTCCGCGAGCACCGTCGCAGCCGCGATCCACTTGGCCGGGAGCCTGGTCGGAGCGCCGAAGTAGATGCTCGGTCCCGCCTTCAACTGCGCGACGAGTCCGTGCGGCGCACTCGCCGTGACTTGGCTAACGTGCGAGAGCAGCTGATACGGTGCCGCCGCGAGCACGGCGACAGCTTGCAGCGTCGTGGGATCGGTGAGGCGCGCGCCGCCGGGCGGGACGCGCAGCGCAATCGCCGGGAGCGTTGCCGAGGCGACGTCGTGCAGCAGCGTACCGTCGCCGGCCACGGCGATCTTGCGCCCGCTCACGGTGATCACCCCGACTGGGGTCTGCTCGATCACCCGGATCCGTAGCCGATGGGGAAATTGCGTGCTGACGCTTACGTCCTTGACGACCGGATACGGCGCTACGGCCATCCGCAGCCGCCCGAGATTGACATCGAGCGTCGTCATCGAGCGCGCCGCTGCGCTCAGCGCGCGGCCGATCTGAGCCGCGTCCGGCCCGCTCTGCCCGCTCACGCTCACGCGCTGGACGGCTACCAACGAGGAGTCTCGCAGCCACAGCCAGCCGCCCACGAGCAGGATCACGACCAGCGTCGTCACGACGATCAGCCGGCGCCACGGGGGTCGTGCGCCCGCGAGCGCTCTGCGGCGTGCGCGGGATGAGCGGACCCTGCCAGCGGGAGATGGCCCCGGAGCAGGCTCGGATCCGGGCCGCGGACGCGGCCCGTGAATTCTTCGCACCCGTCCGTGAGCGATCACGCTCCCCGCCAGTCGCTGGGGAAGGCCACCGGCCCCAGCGCCTGCACCTCCGGCTCAAGCTCGATTCCGAAACGCCGCTGAACGCGGCGCCGTCCTTCGGCCATCACGGCAACCACGTCGGACGTCGTGGCCTCGCCGTGGTTCTCGACGAAGTTGGCGTGCTTGGCCGACAGGCTGGCGCCCCCGATCCGCAGCCCCCCGCATCCGGCGGCGTCGAGCAGCTGGCCGGCGCTCCGGCCTTCCCCTGCCGCCGGGTCAGGGTTCTTGAAGGTGGAGCCGAAGGTCTTGATACCCGAGGGCTGGGCGGCCTTGCGGCGGGTGCGCATCTCGGCCAGCGTCGCCTTGACCTCCTCGCTGGCGGCCGGTTCGAGCTGCAACGAAGCCGCTGCGACGATCTCGCCCGGACGCAAGCCCGAGCGGCGGTAGGCGAATCCGAGCTGCTCGGGCGCCCGCCGTTGCGTTCCGCAGGCGTCGACGACGTCGACCCAGTCGAGCACGCGGGCCAGCTCCCCACCGTAGGCGTTGGCGTTCATCCGCACAGCGCCGCCCACCGTCCCCGGGATGTTCACGCCAAACTCGATCCCGGTCAGCCCGGCGCGCGCCGCGCGAGCGGACACCGATGGCAGCCGTGCACCGCCCCCGCAATGTATGCGCGTGCCCTGCAGCTCGATCCGGTTCAGTTCCTTGTCTAGTTTCACCACGAGTCCTCGGACGCCAGCGTCCGCTACCAGCAGGTTCGACCCCGAGCCGATGACACCTACCTCGAGTGCCTCGGCGGCGGCCCAGGCCATCAGTCGCTCGAGCTCGATTAGCGTGCCGGGGCGGGCGAACAGCTCTGCTGGCCCGCCGGTTCTGATCGTCGTCAAACGCGCGAGCGGATACTCGCGCTCGACGCCGGGCGGCTCGGACATTCGACGCAGGCTAGTTGGCGCCGCGGCGGCACGGCGGACCACAAGGGGTTCGCGCTCGCGACCGCCGCTACCGGGCCTGCCCAGCCCGCCGGAACCGTGGACCGCGGACCTCACTGGACGAGCGCACGCCCGAGGACGTCGACGTCACCCGCGCCCATCAGCAGGCACAGGTCGCCGCCCCGCAGAGCCAGCGCCAGGAACCGCCGCGCGTCGTCAAAGCTCGGAAGCCAGGCGACCCGCCGGCCGGCCGCCGCGTCGGCGGCCGCGGCGGCCACCAGGCGCCCCTGCACGCCGGGGAAGTCCTCCGACCGCTCGCGGGCGGGATACACGGCGAGCACCGCGCAGAGGTCCGCGGCTGCGAGCGCAACACCGAGCTCGCGCGCGAGCGCCCGCGTCCGCGAGTAGAGGTGGGGCTGGAACACCGCCACCACACGACCGGAGCCGAGCGTGCGAGCGGCCGCGATCGCCGCGCTGACCTCGGTCGGGTGATGGGCATAGTCGTCGTAGACGGGTATGCCACCGACGGTCTCCCCCAGCAGCTCGAATCGTCGTCTGGCACCGTGAAAGTCAGCGAGGGCGCCGGCGGCCCGCAGGGGATCCGCACCCGCCAGGACGGCGGCGGTGAGCGCGCCCGCCGCATTGATCGCATTGTGGGCTCCCGGCAACGGCACCGCCACCTCGATTCCCCGCCAGCAGAACCGTGAGCCGGCCGCGCTGAGAACGGGCTCCGGCGCGTCGTACACGATCGCGGCGGGGGGACACAGCGCACGGAGCGCGGGACGATCCCAGACCACGCACCGCTCGCCGGCCCGGGCCATGAAGGTGGCGAAGGTCTGCTCGAGGTCGAGGCGAGAGGCATAGGTGGAGTGATGGTCGAGCTCGGCGTTGGTGAGGATTGCGATTTCGGGGTGGAGCTTCAACAGCGATCGATCCGACTCGTCCGCCTCGATCACGATCCACTCGCCTGTTCCCCACCCCGCGTTCGAGCCGGTACCACGGAGCTCCCCGCCGACGACGTAGCTTGGATCCAGCCCGCAGCCTTGCATCGCGCGCACGACCATGGCGGTGGTGGTCGTCTTGCCGTGAGTTCCCGTAACGGCCAGGCAGCGCCGCAGCGCCGCGATCTCTGCCAGCAGGTCGGCGCGATGCAGCTGGGGTCCGGTGGCCGCGCGGCGCTCGGCGTTCTCCGGTCCGACGGCCGTGGAGTAGACGACTTCGGCTCCCGGCGGGACGTTCGCCTTCGCGTGTCCGATCATCGCTTCGACGCCGATCGCGCGCAGGCGCTCGGTATAACTGGACTGCGCGCGATCAGAGCCCGTCACTTCCGCGCCCAGCGTCCGTGAGAGCAGCGCCAAACCGCTCATGCCGGCGCCGCCGACACCGACGAAGTGCAGCCGGCGGCCCGACCAGTCGGGATTCGTGCGCATTTGACCGTCCGAGCGCCGTCGCGGGTTAGGCCGCAGGCCGGTTGTGCCCGTGCGCGGCTGCAAGCACTTCCCGGGCGATATCTCGCGCCGCGTCGGGGCGAGCGAGCGCTGCGCAAGCACGCGCCATCGACGTGAGCCGTCCGCGGTCGGCCAGCAGCCCCCCCACCTCCTGGGCCAGTCGAGGACCGCTCAGCTCCGCGTCGGCGATCACCACGGCCGCGCCGGCTCGCTCCATGTGCCTCGCGTTCGCCGTCTGGTGGTCGGCCGCGGCGTGCGGGTAGGGGATCAGCACCGCTGGCCGGCCGTACGCGGCGATCTCGAAGATCGAACCCCCGGCGCGGGCCACCACGAGGTCGCTCGCCAGCAGCGCCTCGCCAAAGCTCGGGATATAGCCGCGCAGATCGTAATGGGGACCGGGCGCGTCGAGATCGGCAAGGTCACGTTCCCCGGCGGCGTGCAGAACGTGAAAGCGCGCGCCGGCAAAGGCCTCGATCGCCGCGTGGTTTATCGACCGCGCGCCCTGAGAGCCACCGAACACGAGCACGCACGTCTCCCAGGGATCGATCCCGAAGCGCACTCGTGCCGCCGCCCGTTCGGTCCCGGGCGGGGGCACCGCACGGCCGGTCACCCGATAGCGGGGGCCGTCACGGCCGGGGATCTCGAACGCGAGGCACACCCGGGTGGCGAACGGCGTGAGCAGGCGATTGGTCAGCCCGAGATGGCTGTCGGCCTCGGTCAAGACCAGGGGAACGCGGTGCAGTACGGCCGCGAGGCCAACCGGACCGGCAGCGTAGCCGCCGGCGCCCACCGCGGCGCACGGCCCGAAGGCGCTGAGAATGCGCCACGCCGATTTCACGGCGACCGTATCGAGGAGCACGGCGTGAGCGGCCTTCAACGGACGGCGGCGGTGCAGTGGCTCGACTCGGATCGTACGCAATTCGTAGCCGGCGGCCGGAACCAGCGCGAGTTGGGCCCGGTCGGTCTGCGGGCCCCCGGCCTGCGACGCCCCGGCGTGCCCCCCGTCGGCCTGCGACCCCCCGGCGTGCCGGGCGCCGCCGCCGATGAACATCACTTCGGCTCCCTCAGCGCGCAGCGCGTCAGCGACCGCCAGCGCCGGCACGACGTGCCCGGCGGTCCCTCCGGCGCCGATCACGATTCTCGGAGGACTCAACCGCTCGACCCTTGACCGCCTGCAGGGCTCGCCCGCCCGGGCGCGCAATGTTGAGCAGCAGGCCGATCGACGCGAGCATCACGCACAGGTTGGTCGGTGCGTAGGAGATGAACGGCAGCGGGACGCCGGTCAGCGGCGCGAGCCCGAGCACTACGAAGATGTTGAGGAGCCCCTGGCAAAGGATTAGTGACGTGAGCCCGGCCGCCAAGAGCTTCGCATACCGGCTCACCGCCCGGCGCGCGGTTCGCAGCCCGGCGTAGGCGATCATCCCGTACAGGATCACCACGCCAAAGATCCCGAGCACTCCCAGCTCCTCGCCCACGACGGCGAGGATGAAGTCGGTCTGCGCCTCGGGGAGATAGAAGAGCTTCTGGACCGAGCGGCCGAGTCCGACCCCGACCAGGCCGCCAGAGCCGAGCGCGATCTGTCCCTGCACGGCCTGATAGCCGTGGCCTGCCCTGGTCGCCGACGGGTGCAGGAACGACGTCAGGCGCGCGACCTCGTAGGGTCGAGCCAGGACGAGCAGTGCGACCGCCACCACCCCGACGACCGCGAGCATCCCCAGGTAGCGCATCGGCATCCCCGCCACGACCAGCAGCGCGGTGATCGTGAACGCGATGACCAGCGCCGTGCCCAGATCGGGCTCGACGACGATCAGCAGGCACGCCGGTCCCACGACCATCACGAGCGGCAACGCGACCTGACGGAAGCTTCGCGTCCCGGCCTGGCGCCCGCTCGGCGTCCCGTTACGCCCGATCGGGCGGCGCCCGAGAGCTTCAGCAGGTTGCTCGGCGAGATATCGAGCCACGTACAGCACGAGCGCCAGCTTCACCAGCTCCGACGGCTGGAACTGGATCGGGCCGGCAGCGAACCAGCGCCGCGCGCCGTTGATTCGCACGCCAATCCCCGGGACGAGCACCAGCACGAGCAATCCGAACGAGCCGAGCAGCAGCAGCGTCACGGCCCGACGACTCAGCAGCAGCATCCCCCGGCGCTCCAGCACGTGCATCGCCGCCAAGCCGATCGCGCCGAAGATGATGTAGCGCAAGAACTCCGCGGTTCCGTTGCCCTGGGACCTGAGCAGCTCGCTCGGCGAGGAGGCGCTGTAGACCATGACCGCGCCGAAAGCCAGCAGGCACAGCGCGGCGGTCATCAGAATCCGGTGCTCCAGCGGCGGCGGCGCGCGGCGGGCGGCGGGGCGCGCGTGACCGCGCCGCACCGCTGAGTGCTTGCCCTCTCCCCTCCGCGGGCCAGCGG
>JBPCRJ010000061.1:0-15902 GCA_050996975.1 Solirubrobacteraceae bacterium
CCGCGGGGCCGCCAGCCGGGGATCCGAGCTCGTCGTGCTGCCGGAGAAGGGGAATCGGCTCGGAACCTGGGAGCAGATGGACGTGGGCGTGGGGGCGTGTGATGGCCCCTGCATCTCGTGGGCGCGCGCGATCGCGCGCGAGCTCGGGATCGACCTTGTCGCCGGCTCGATCCTCGAGCGATTGCCGGAGGCCAGCAAGCTGTCGAACACCAGCGTCCACATCACCCCCGACGGGGAAATGCGCGCCGCGTACCGCAAGATCCATATGTTCGACGTCGAGGTGGACGGCGTCGTGTACGCCGAATCGGCCGGGGAGCAGGCTGGCGGAGAAGTTGTGGTCGCCGAGCTCGCCGGGGGCGTCAGGATGGGAATCAGCGTGTGCTATGACCTTCGTTTCCCCGAGCTCTACCGGATCCTCGCCGTGCGGGGCGCCGAGCTGGTCGTCGCGCCGAGCGCGTTCACGCTGGCTACGACACGCGACCACTGGGAGGTGCTCGTGCGGGCTCGGGCGATCGAGAACCAATGCTTCATGATCGCGCCCAACCAGATCGGCACGCATCCGCCGGGGCGACGCTCGGGAGGCCGATCGCTGATCGTGGACCCGTGGGGCGTGGTGCTGGCCAGCGCCCCGGACATCGAGACCGCGATCGTCGCCGAGCTCGATTTCGGCGGCCTGCATGACATCAGGCGCCGGCTGCCCTCGCTCGAGCACCGTCGTCTCGACGTGTACGTCGGGAGCGCGTGATGGCGTCGGCGCAGGCGAGCACGATCGACAAACGTCGTCTGATCCTGGACGCCGCCGTGCGAGTCTTCGCCCGTCAGGGCTTTCACACCTGTCGCGTGTCTGACATCGCCGACGAGGCCGGGGTCGCCTACGGACTCGTCTACCACTATTTCTCCTCCAAGGAGGAGATCCTCGACACGCTGTTCCTCGACCGCTGGGGGGTGATGCTGGCGGCGATCGCGGAGGCCGACGCATCAGGGCGCTCACCGCGGGACAAACTGCACGCGATCGCCGCATTCATCATCGACTCCTACCGCCACGACCCCGAGCTGATGAAGGTGATCATCGTCGAAGTCACCCGCGCCGCGAACACGTTCGGCCGCACGCACCTGGCCACGATCCGCGACGCCTACACCCGGATCGCCGCGATTGTCGCCGCTGCCCAGGCCGAGGGGGCCTTCCGGCCGGAGATCACCCCCGAGTTCGCCGCGCTCGCCTTCTACGGATCGATCGAGCAGGTGCTCAGCGGATGGATCTTCGACAGCGAGCCGGTTGGCGAGGCAGAGCTCGAGCGTGCCAAGACGCTGATTGTCGAGACGATCTGCCGCGGTCTGGAGCGCTGATGTGTCCCCCTCCAGACGCTGGGTCTCGGGGTCCGCGCGCCGCTCACCGGACGAGTCTGATTGAATCCGGTCGATGACGAAGAGTCCCTTGGTCAAGCGACTCCTGTGGTCGGGCCTGCTCGCTGGAGTGGGTGCGCTCGCAACTCTTGCGTCGACACGCGTAGCCGGTCTGATCTGGACGCGCGTCTTCGACGAAGAGCCTCCGGAGTGACCGAACAGCCTAAGACGATCAAGTGGCTCCCGGCGGTCGAGAACCGGGCAGCTGCGCAGTCCCCTGCTCCCGGCCAGTCGCCGCTAGGCCCGGGGGAAACCCCCTCGACCGCACCGCGGGGACCGTCGTCGCCTGAGCCGCCGCCGGCCTCCTCGGCCGCTTTTTTCCCCTCTCCGCCGGTCGTGCCGCCCCCCGTCGTGCCCTCGCAAGTCCTCCCGGCGCCCCCGCGCGTCGCGCCCCCGCCGGCCTCGGTCGCTTCGGCGACTGCGTCGGTCGCGCCGGAGCAGACGGTTCGTCCGACGGACCGGCTCGTCGCTCTGGCCGCGGAGCGACCGGAGCTGGCGATTGCCGGCGCGTTCGCCGCCGGCCTTCTCCTCGCTCTGATCCTGAAACGCCTTGCCCGCTGAGAACGCCCAATCCGAGAACATCACCGCTGCGGTGACGGAGGTCTCCGAGCGGGTGACGGTCCTGATCCGCGAGGAGATCGAGCTCGCCAAGGCGGAGATGGTGCAAAAGGCTTCGAGCCTGGCGAGAGGAGCGGTGGCCGTGGCTGCGGGTGCCGTGTTCGGAGTGTTCGCGGTCGTGTTCGGTTTGAGCACCGTCGCGTGGGGGCTCGACGCGATCTTCACCGACAGTGCCGACTCAATCTGGATCGGGTTCCTGCTCGTGTTCGTTCTGCTGGCCTTCGCGGCGCTTGGTGCGTTCACGTTCGCGTGGCGCAAGCTGAAGTCCGGTCCTCCGACCCCGAAGATGGCGATCGACGAGGCGAAGAAGATCCGCACCACGGTGAGGACCAGAACCTAATGCCGACATTCCGGTGGGGTCAAGCGGCCTGCGGATGGTGCGTGTAGTGCCGGCGAGGACCCCCGAGGAGATCCGCGACTCGATCGAGCAGAACCGTCAAGCGCTGGGGACGTCGCTAGAGAAGCTGCGCGTCGAGGTCGTGCAGCTCACCGACTGGCGCGCTCAGCTACGTCCCCATCAGCAGCAGGCGATGATCGGCGCGAGCGCCGCGGGCTTCGTGCTCGGTGGAGGCATCGCCGCGATTGGCTCGCTCGTGTTCGGGCGCCGTCGCCGGCGCGAGCGCAGAGGGGGCTAGCGTCCCGGGGGCGGGTATGCGGGCCAGCGTCAAGCGCTTGGGTCGATCCCGGGTCGTCGAGGTAGCGGTGGACTACAGCAGCGAGCTCGGCAGGCCGCCCGCGCCGAGCAGGCCGGGACCCACGTGGGTCCCGATCACCGGCCCGATCTCGGATATGGCAATCGGGTCGCGTCCGAAGATCTTCTTGCCTCGCTCGGCTAGCTCCGTTGCCTCGCGTGGCGCCTGGATGTGCTGAACCATCCAGGCGTCGGCACCGTCCTGCTCACGCGTGCCCAGGAGCTCGACCAGCCGCTCGAACGCACGGCGGGAGGTGCGTACGCGCTCGAGGGGCGTGATCTCCGACTCGACGGTGAGGATCGGCTTGATCTTCAGCGCCGTCCCGAGCCATGCCTGGGCCCCGGCGATCCGACCCCCTCGATGCAGATACTCGAGCGTGTCGATCGCGAACCACATCTTCATCTGCTTCCGGGCGGCGCGGGCCCGCTCTGCGACCGCCTCTCCATTTGCGCCGCGGCTTGCGGCGGCGGCGGCCGCAAGCAGCACAAATCCCTGGCCGCCGCACGCTGTCGCGGAATCGACCACGTGCACTGCGCCGGCTCGCGAGCCGAGCTGGGCCCGGGCCTGCTCGGCTGAGCGAACCGTCCCGGACATCCCTCCGGCGAGGTGGATCGAAACGACCTCCTGACCTTCGTCAAGCAGTGGCTCGTACACGGCGAGGAAGTCGCCGATCGAAGGCTGAGAGGTCCTTGGCAGGGTCGGCGCCGTGCGCAGCCGCTCGTAGTACGCGTCGTAGTCGGTGAGCTCGCTCTCGCGCCGACTTTGACCGTCCCAATCGACGTACAGGCTCACCTCGCGGATCTGATTTTCGGCGACCAGCGTGCGCGGCAGGTAATGGCACGTGTCGGAAACGACGGTAACCGGCATCAGCGTTCGCACGGTATCAGCGGCGCCTGCTCCTGCTTCGGTTTTGGCTGTGGACGGAGTTTCGTTCCTGCGCCCGCTCCCTCTGTCGATCCAGCGCCGGCGCTAGAGCCGGTTCTGGATCGACAGCGGTGCCGCCGTCGTAGCGTTGGCCTGCGGTGCGGGCCGGTCCGCCGGTTCGCCCTTCAGGCCGAGCGCCGCCTGGAGCTCGCCGGACTCATACATCTCGGTCACGATGTCGCAGCCGCCGACCAGCTCGCCGTCGACGAACAGCTGCGGGATCGTAGGCCAGTTCGACACCATCGAAAGCTCCTGCCGAATCTGCTGGTCGGGCAGGACGTCGATCGCGGCAAACGGCTGGTCGAGCGATTGCAGCATCGCCACGGTTCGCGCGGAGAAGCCGCATGCCGGCTGCTCGGGCGTGCCCTTCATGAACAGGATCACCGGGTTCTGTGAGATCGCGGTCTGGATCGCGTCGCGCATCGGATTCGAGTTCTCGTCGGTCATCATTCCTCACTCAGCTTGGTCTGGATTGCCAGGGCGTGAATTCGGCCACCCAGCTCCTGGCCGAAGACGTCGTAGACGAGCCGGTGCTGGGAGAGCCGATTCAGGCCGCGAAACGCCGAAGCAGAAACCACCGCCTGGAAGTGGTGCCCGTCGCCGGTGACGGCCGCGCTAGCACCAGGGATTCCAGCTTCGATGCGTGCCTTCAGCTCCTCGGGGGTTGCGGACACAGCCTCAAGCGTAGCGACAGTCATCGACGGCGTTCAGAGTCTCGCCTTGGGGACGAGGCTCGGCCACCGGGAGAGCCTCCAGCTATACTGATCAACATGATCACATTGACCGACAAGAGTGCCGAGAAGGTCCGCGAGTTTCTCGCTTCGCAAGCGGCGGTGGCCGACACATCCGGGCTGCGGGTCGGGGTCCGGGGGGGAGGCTGCTCGGGCTTTCAGTATGCACTGGCGTTCGACGAGCAGCATGACGACGACACGGTGTTCGAGGACAAGGGGATCCGTCTGCTGGTCGACCGACCGAGCCTTCCATACGTAAAGGGCTCGGTGATCGATTTCGTGGACAGTCTTCAGGGTGCGGGCTTCAAGGTCGAGAACCCGAACGTGATCGCAGCCTGCGGCTGTGGGTCGTCGTTCCGGGTCGCCGAGCCCGAAGAGGTCTCCGCGGTCTAACGGCCGACGCAGCGCCCGATTTCCTAACCCTAACTCAACTCCGGGCCAATCAACTCCGGGCCAAGCGCAGCCCTTTCGGGCTGGTGTTCCGCGTGCGTCACGCGGGTGTGCGGTCGAGCCACCGCCAGAGGAAGACGCACGCAAGCGTGCGATACGGACGCCAGGCCTCGCCGATCTGCTCGAGCCTGACCGGTGTCGGGAGTCCCGGGAGCCCGTAGCTCAGCATCACTGCTCGGCGCACGCCGAGGTCTCCAACGGCGAGCACGTCCGGTCGCTGCAGACGGAAGATCAGGAACATGTGCGCGCTCCACACGCCCAGTCCGCGGATCGCTATGAGTTCTGCGATCACCGCCTCGTCGGGTAGTTGATCCAAGCGATCGAGCTCGAGCGATCCATCGACCACGTGCTCCGCCAGGGACCGCAGGAAGCCGACCTTGGCGCGACTGAGTCCCGCGGCCGCGCGCAGCTCATCCGGGTCGTCCGCCAGCACCTCGATCGGCGTTGGGGTACGCCCGCCGAAGCGGTCGGTCAAGCGCGTGTAGATTGCTCGCGCGGCCCTGGTCGAGAGCTGCTGGCCGACGATCGAGCGCACCAGGGCGCCGTAGTGATCGCTGGGGCGTCCGGCGCGCGGATCGTCGAGGTGATCGACTCCGACGAGATCGATCACCTCGCGAAGCACCGGGTCAACGGCACGTAGATGCTCTATCCCGGCCGGGTCCGGCCCCTCCGCCCGGTCCGAACGCTCTGCCGGGTCTGATCGCTCTACCGGGTCTGATCGCTGCGCTGGGTCTGATCGCTCCATCTACGGCTGGCCGACGACCGCGCCGGGCACGCCGGTATTGGTCGAGTACTTGGGCTGGATCCTCATCTCGGGCCGGATCGTGTGCACCGCCTGAGCGACCGCAATCGCAGACTCCGCGAAGCCCGTCGCGATCAGCTTCAGCTTGCCTTCGAAGGTGGTGATATCGCCGCACGCCCAGACACGCTCCAGCGAGGTCTTCATCAGATGGTCGACGACGAGCGCGCCCTTCGAGATCTCAAAGCCCCAGTCCTTGAGCGGTCCGAGCGCCGTCTTGAAGCCCAGCTGTAGCAGGATCGCGTCGACCTCCACCTCAACCTCGTGCGCCTCGTTCTCGGAGTGGAACAGGACCACGCGTTCGATGCTTCCGTCGCCGCTGTCGGCGTGTATTTCCTTGATCTGGAAGGGAGCGTGCAGCGCCACGTCGCCGCGCTGCGCCGCCTCGAGCATCTGGCCGACGGTCAGCTCGTGGGCTCGGAACTCCTCACGGCGGTGGACGAGGGTGACCTGGCTGGCGGTGTCGAGCAGGTTGATCACCCAATCGCACGCCGAGTCGCCGCCGCCGACGATCATCGCCCGCTTGCCATCGAACACGGACTTCTCGCCCACGAGATAGTGCACGCCGCGTCCCTCCCACGGGGTCATGTCGTAGCCGAGCAGCTTCTTGGGCTCGAACGCGCCGTGACCGCCGGCGACGATCAACGTGCGCGAGCGCAGCTCGCCGCGATTGGTGTGAAGGACGACGAGGCGATCCTCGCCCGAGCCCTCCCAGGAGATCATGTCGGCTGTCGTCTCCACGTGCACCGGCACGTCGAACTGCTCGAGCGCTTGAATCCTGAGCATTTCGACGAGATCACTCGCGAGTACCCGCGGGTGGCCGGGGACGTCGAAGATCCACTTCTCGGGGTAGAGCGTCGTCAGCTGGCCGCCGAGCTCGGGCAGCGAATCGACGATCCGGGCGTCTGCCTCACGCATCCCGGCCCAGAATGCGGTGCACATCCCGACCGGCCCGGCCCCGATGATCGTGACGTCACGGATCTCGTCGAGATCCTGGGAGAGCCTGGTTGCGTCGGCGCTCATCGCTCCGCGGCCTCCGCGAGCTCGGGGGCATCAATCTCCGCGAGCGCGGGGACAGTGGCCTGCGCGCGCTCGGACGGCGCATCGGTGCCCGGGAGCGGCGTGCCGTCGAGGGCCCCGAGGGCGCGCTGCACCGAGCAGGATATGCAGGTCAGCGTGGGCGTGTCGCGGAGCGTGTAGGAGCTCGACTCGGTGGTTCGCAGCCGCTGCACGAGATCGAGGAAGTCAGCCGGATCGTCGGTCTCGAACGCGACCACGAACTCCTGGTCATCGAGCCCGAACGAGTAGCTGGTGTTCAGCTCGACGGACGGGTACTCGCGCCCGATCTTGATGTGCTCCTGCATGATTCGCCATCGCTCCGGCGCCGGCAGCGCGTACCAGCTGCGAGTCTTCACGAACGGATACACGAACAGGTACTTTCCCTGGGCGGGGCGAATCTCCAGACGCGACTCATCCGAGTACTCCGAAGGCTTGGTCATGGCCAGAAACGAGTGCGGCTCGGTGCACCACTTCATCAGCCCGCTCTGGGCGAGCACAACGTGGAACTCGTGGATCCGCTCGAGGTTCTGGGCCTGGCTGAGCAGCATCAGGTCGGCGTCGCCGCGCGTGCCCACGAGCGAGAACGCGCGGAGCAGGTGCCCATCGGCAAAGTCCTCACAGGCGGCGAGCAGCTCATGCTTGTCGACTGCGCGGAGCTCGTCACCGAGGCGGCGCCAAGCGGGGTCGACCTTCAAGAACGTGTACTTGATGAACTGTCGAGACCGTCGAGGATGGGCAACTGGCATCGTCGTTTGATGATAGGGCCCCGAAACGTCCAGCCGGAGGCGGGGTAGGAGCTAGCATGGGGAGCATGCGCATCGCGCTGGTATCGCCTTACTCGTGGAGCTATCCGGGCGGCGTAACGAGGCATATCGAGGCGCTCGCCGAGCGCTTCATCGATGACGGCCACCACGTTCGGGTGCTCGCACCGTTCGACTCGTCTGACCGTTTGTCCGCGGCGCTTCACCGTGGCGCCACCCCGCAGCCGTTGAGTGCGCCGGACTACCTGGTCGCGCTGGGCCGCACGATCGGACTGAAGGCCAACGGCGCCGTGTCCAACGTCGCGCTCACACCGCACGCGGTGGCGAGGATGCATCAAGAGCTGCGGACCGGACGTTACGACGTGGTTCACATCCACGAGCCCGTCGTGCCCCTGGCCGGCTGGGTCGCGGCCGACTGGACGCGGCTGCCGCTGGTGGGGACATTCCACACCTACTCCGAGAACAACTTCACCAACGGAGTCGCGAACCTGATCGGCGCAAGACGGGTGCTCAACCGCCTGCACGTGCGGATCGCGGTGTCGCAGGCCGCCGCATGGACCGCCAGACGCTACTTCGGCGGCCACTATCGGGTGATCCCCAACGGGGTCCATGTGGACCCGGAGGGCGCGCAGCGCCCACCGGCGCGAACGTCCGGCGACCGGCTGCGGATCGTCTTCATCGGTCAGGCGGTGGAGCGCAAGGGCCTGCCGCTGATGCTGCGCGCATTCGAGGCCCTGCGTGAGCACGTGCCAGTCGAGCTGACCGTGATCGGCCCCTCGGCGGAGGAGCTCTCACCGCTGATGCTCGATGCGCGCGGTGTCCGGGTTCTGGGCAAAGTCGACGAGCGCTCCAAGCGAGCTGAGCTCCAGCACGCGGACGTGCTGTGCGCGCCATCGCTGCGAGGCGAGAGCTTCGGGATGGTGCTGACCGAGGCGTTCGCCGCGGGCACGCCGGTGGTGGCGTCGGACATCGCCGGTTATCGCGACGTCGTCCAGCACGGGGTCGACGGTGTCCTGGTGGCCCCCGGAGATGCGCAGGCGCTGGCCGAAGCCCTGCGCGATCTCTACGAGGAACCTGCCCGCCGGGCGCAGATGGCGAGCGCCGCCGCGGATCACGCGGAGCGCTTCGCCTGGCCGCGCGTCGCGGCCGAGGTATTGAGCGCCTACGAGGACGCGATCGCCACGCCGGCTCCCCAAAGAGGGTTGGCGGGCGCCGCCGTCCGGATCGGCGTGCGGGCCGCTGACCTCAAGCCGCACGTGCCCGCGCGCCGGATCGAGAGCCTCGAGCCCAGACCGGCGGGAGCCCGGCGCCCGGCGGTGGCGATCGCCCGCCGAGCCGCCGTGATCGCGGTTCTGCTCGGCGGCCTGGTGCTGGCGGTGCTCGCGCTGCAGAAGATCGGACTCTCCAACATCACGAGCGCGCTGATCCACTCGAGTCCGGCGTTCGTCTTACTCGGGCTCGCGATCATGTGCAGCTCGATGCTGCTCCGAGCCTTCTCGTGGCACGCGATCTTGCGCGCCGCCCTCCCGCGCGCGCGCCTGCGGCTGACCGACGTGCTTCAGGGCACGTTCATCGGAGTGCTGATGTCCGCGACGTTGCCCGCCCGCCTGGGTGAGCCCTCGCGCGCGCTGATCGTCGCCCGGCGCACCGGCAGGCCACGAGAGAACCTCCCGGTGGTGCTGGGAACGCTCGTCTCCCAGACGCTGCTGAACATCGTCGCGCTCGTGATCCTGGGGGCGGTCATGTTCTCGTCGGTTAACTTGTTCAGCGGGCATCAGAATGCTCTGCTGTTCGCCGCGATCGCACCGGTGTCGCTGCTCGTGATCGTGCTGTTGGCTCCGGTGCTGCTGCGGCTGGCTCCCAGCGACTCGCGCTCGGCCAAGGTGCATGCCGCAATCGCCCAGGCGCGTCGCGCGCTAACGCGCGTGCGAGCGGGACTGACGGTCTTTCGCCGCCCGCGGCTCGGTGCCGCTGCGACGGTCGCACAGCTCTTGGCGTGGGGGCTGCAGTGGGTGTCCTGCTACGTGCTGCTGGTCGCCCTCGGGCTGAACCACCAAGCGGGGATCGCCGCCGCCGCCGCGGTGCTGTTCGCCGTCAACATCACCGCGGTGCTACCGGTGACGCCCGCCAACCTGGGCGTCTTTCAGGCGGCTTGCGCGGCGGTGCTGCACGCCGGGTGGCACGTGGGCTTCGGCACCGGCGTGGCCTATGGGGTGATCCTGCAGGCGGTCGAGGTGACGGCGGCGATCGTCATGGGGGTGCCCGCGCTGCTCAAGGAAGGGATGTCCTGGCGCGAGGTCAGGCTTCGCGCGATGCATGCCGCTCCGGTGAAGCTGCCGGCCCGGCCGGCCCGGACAGAGTCGCGTCCCCGCCCCGGAGCGGCTAATCAGGCCGGGAGCTGACCCAACGTGACCGGCTCTGGTGGCAGCACCGGGTCTGCGATCAGGGCCGGGAGCTGAGGACTTCCCCACCGGCTGAGAGCAGCGCCGGGTCCTTCTCGGTGCCCGCGATCAACTCATCTGATGCCTGCCTGGCGGTCTTGGGCAGGAAGCCCGACTTCATCCCGAAGTAAACGGCCTGGGGATGATGGGCGACGATCGCCAGCGTCGACTGCTCGGGCTCGACCGCGTGGCCGCCGGACAATCGCAGACCGATCTGCGGCGCGTCGAGGAGGCGGAAGACCTTCTCGTGCTCTGACTGCTCCGGGCACGCCGGATATCCCCAAGAGTAGCGCCGCCCCTGGTCGTGGGCGATGCTCAGCTCGGACCGTATGCGCGCGTGCAGCCACTCCGCGAGCCCCTCGGCGGTCTGCACCCCGAGCCCGTGTACGAACAGCTGCTCGGCGAACTCGCCGTCGGCCTCCAGCGAGGCCAGTAGCTCGGTCACCTCTCCGCCGGCCGTGACGGCCTGGAGGGCGACCACGTCGATGTCGGTCGAGCCGAGGGGACGGTAGAAATCGGCCAGACAGATGCGGTCATGCTTTGGCTGGCGCGGGAAGATGAGTCGCTCGAGCTCGCGCTCGCCGGGAGCTTCCGGATCCCACACGATCAGCTCGTTGCCATCCGAGTTGCACGGGAAGTAGCCGAGTAGCGCGCGTGGATGCAAGTAGGTCTGCTCGTTCCACATGCGCTCCAGTCGCGGCTGGAAGTCCTCGCGCACCAGCCGCGACCACTCTTCGCCCTTCACTCCGCGCCCGCCCCAGTGAAGCTTGAACAGCACGTGGGTGTCGAGGTGGTGGTAGACCTCGCCGGTCGAGACCACGAGCTCGCGAACCCCCCAGAACGGCGGCTCTGGGATCGGGCTCTCGGTGCTCGTCGCACTGCGGGTAGAGGCGTCGGTGACCGGCGGAGCATCGTCAGGCGCGGCCGCGGGCTGCTCACGTAGCTTCCTCGCCGCGTCCCGGGTCTTCTCGATCAGCGCGTCGCGCGTAGGCTGGTCGATCAGCTGGTCCATCTTCGCCAGCCCCTCGAAGGCGTCCTTGCAGTAGAACACCCCCGGGGCGTAGATCTGGTCTGACTCGGTCCCGTGCGGATACAGGATGCGCAGTCCGAAGTCGCGGTTGATCGCCGCGCCGCCGATCAGCACGGAGAACCCGAGATCGCGCTCGTGCAGCTCCTGGATGCACGCCGGCATCTGCTTGGAGGTAGAGACGAGCAGCGCGGAAAGCCCGATCGCGTTCGCTTTGTGCTTCACCGCCGCATCCAGGATGGTCGAGATCGGCACCTGCTTGCCCAAGTCGATCACGGTGTAGCCGTTGTTGGACAGGATCGTGTTGACCAGCGACTTGCCGATGTCGTGCACGTCGCCGAACACAGTCGCGATCACGACGGTGCCCTTCGTGTAGCCCTCGAGCTTGTCAAGATAGCGCTCGAGGTGGGCGACGGCACGCTTCATGACCTCGGCTGACTGGAGCACGAACGGCAGGATCAGCTCGCCGGCACCGAACTTGTCGCCGACCTCCTTCATCGCCGGAAGCAGCACGCCGTTGAGCGTCGGGACGGCGCCGAGCTTCTCGACACTACGGTCGATCCAATCCTCGACCCCCTCGCGCTTGCGCCGCAGAATGTGGAAGTGCAGCGCCTGCTCGGGCTCCATCCCCTCGGTCGGGTTGGCCGCCTCGGCGCTGTCCTCCGAGGGCCCCTGGGACTCAAAGTGGGCGATGAAGCGCTCTAGCGCATCCGCGCGGCGGTCGAACACGAGATCGTCGGCAAGCTCACGCTCGTTGGCCGGGATCTCAGGGTACGGGGTGATGTGGTTCGGGTTGACCATCGCCAGATCGAGCCCGGCCTGCACGCAGTGATGGAGGAAGACGCTATTGAGCACGCTTCGGGCGGGCAGGCCGACGCCGAAGCTCACGTTCGAGACGCCGAGTGAGGTCTTGACGCCGGGGATCTCGGTCTTGATCCGCCGGATTCCCTCGATCGTCTCGTTCGCGCTCGGCCTCCATTCCTCGTCGCCGGTGGTCAGCGTGAACGTCAGGCAGTCGAAGATCAGGACCTCGGGGTCGAGGCCGTGCTCTTCGCAGCACAGCTGCGTCAGCCGCTGGGCGATCTCGAGCTTGCGCTGGGCCGTCTTCGCCATCCCGACTTCGTCGATCGTCAGTGCGATCAGGGCCGCACCGTGAGCACGCGCGAGCGGGACGACCCGGTCGAGCTTCGCGCGCCCGGCCTCGAGGTTGATCGAGTTGACGACCGCGCGGCCGGGGATCTGCTGGAGGGCCGTCTCGATCACCTCGGGCTCGGTCGAGTCGACCTGGATCGGCGAGGGCTGGGTCAACGAGATTCCCTTGACCACCTGGCGCATCTGCTCGTCTTCGTCCTGGCGCTCGGTCAGCGCGACGCAGACGTCGAGCACGTGGGCGCCCCCGGCGACCTGGTCTTCGGCGATGACCGCGAGGCCGTGGTAGTCGTCGGCCAGGAGCATCTCCTTGGCCTTGCGCGAACCCTGGGAGTTGACCCGCTCGCCGACGAGGGTCGGGCGGGGGTCCTGGACGAGCGGGGTGGCAGCGATCATCGAGCTCAGGTGCGGAGGGCGCCGCTGCGGGCGCGGCGCCGGGGTGCGCCCGCCACAGCGCTCGGCGATGGCGAGGATGTGCTCGGGCGTGGTTCCGCAGCACCCGCCGACGATCGAGATCCCGTAGCGCTCCACGAACGAGCCCAGCGCGTCCGCCAGCGGCTCCGGCTGGTCGGGGAAGATCGTCTCGCCGTTCGGACCCTGCAGCGGCAGGCCGGCGTTGGGGATGCAATGGACCGGGACCGAGCAGTTCTCGCCCAGGAAGCGGATCGCGTCGCGCATGTCCTCCGGTCCGGTAGAGCAGTTCAGCCCGATCACGTCGGCTTCGAGCGCCTCGAGCGTGGCCAGCACCGCGCTGATGTCGGTCCCGAGAAGCATCTTGCCGCCCTGGGGTAGAAGCGAGACGCTGCACTGGATCGGGACGCTCCGGCCGAGCTCCTTGAACGCCTCGCGCACGCCGAAGATCGCGGCCTTGACCTCGAGCATGTCCTGGGCGGTCTCGATGATCACCAGGTCGACACCGCCACTGACCAACCCTCGAGCCTGCTCGGTGAACACCTCGACCAGCTCGCCGAACTGGATCGCACCGAGCGTCGGATCGTCGCTGGCGGGGAGAAATCCCGTCGGTCCGATCGACCCCGCGACAAACCGATCCTCGCCTGCCGCTCGGCGGGCGATCTGCGCGGCCCGTGTGTTGATCTCCGCGGTGTGATCCTCGAGCCCCCATTCGGAGAGCTTCAGACGTGAGGCCTGGAAGGTGTCGGTCTCCACCACGTCAGCGCCCGCCTCGAACACGGCCGCGTGCACGCTCTCGATCACATCGGGGCGGTTGAGCACGAGCGCCTCGTGACAGCGCCCCGGGAGTCCGTAGTCCTGCTCAAGGCTCAAGTCGAGCTGTTCGAGCGTCGCGCCCATACCGGAGCCGACGACGAGCACGCGCTCACGAGCGGCGGTGAGAAAGTCGCGCCCGGGAGCCATAGATGGTGATGTTATCGGCTCACGGCGAAACCTTGACACGGTCGTGGCAAGGTTCCGTGTTCCGAGGGTTCGTATGCCGATCGGACCTCTCTTCGCTCGACCTCGTCGGGAGCTGCTGGTATTCCAGTGGTATGAGAACTACCATCGGTGCTGCGGGGCGCGGCGTGATCCCGAGGAGCCTCCGTGACCAGCTCGGCCTCGGTCCCTCACGGTTCGCGGCGGATGTTTCCCTCTGCCTTTTGCATCGCCCGAACGCTCAGGTAGACCGGTCCGGTCCGGGAGCAGGCGTTAAACGGGAACGGGATCAGCTTGGATGCGGTCCGGTTCGGCGGGTAGACGCGCAAGCCCGCAGCACTCACCTGGTGACAGGCCGAGCGCGGGAAGTTGCCCGCCTCGACGATTCGGAGCACCGTAGTGGCGGTCGCGCCGCTGGCCAGTCTGACCGTACGCGGCCTCCGGGATTTGTCGCGGGACGCCGCGCTGCCGAGCTGGTCGCCGCCGAGGTTGACCGCGGAAACCCCCGGATACCCGCCAAGCATGCAGGCGCTCCCGGACTGGTTGGTGAACTCGAGGTGGTAGTAGTTGCTGCCAGCGGCACCGTTGCCCTGGGTGTCGAGCCAAACGACAAGCCCGGATGTCGCGCACGGCGGTGCGCTGGTCGCGGTGGCCGCTCCTGCCGCCGGCAAGGCCGTCGCGGCGAGCACGGCCACTGGAGTCAGCGCGGCGACCCCAGCGCTCGCAGCCGCGACAATCGCTCGCCGCGGGGGACAGAGGGGTGGGTGCATCCGATGTCCTTTCTTCGCCCTGAGGAACGTGTCGATCAATTATCGACGCCAAAGCGGACGCGATGGGGACGATCGGCGCGCGCGGCTGCGGCGCGCTCCGACCGCATAGGTGACGCCCATGACGAGCAATACCCCGATCGCGATTATCGCTGCGACGGCGAGCCCGGGAGCGAGCACCAGCACCAGCACCGCCAGCGCCACTCCCAGGCCCGCGTCGACGAGCAGCAGGCGCTGTCTCATCGCGTGCTCCGGCCAGCGCGTGACCACGGGGTCACGCCGCTCCACCGAGGCCACGCGGTCACAGCGGGCCAGCGCCACCACGCGGTCACCCCGCTAGAGCGAGCGGTCCTCACAGCGCCATCCTGCGCCACAGCCGGCGCGGGAGGTGGCGCAGCACCGCGAAGATCGGCCGCAGATAGCTTGGCACCCAGATCGTCTGCGCGCTGCCGGTCAACGCCCGCGCGGTCGCGTCGGCGACCGCCTCGGCGGTGGTGGCGAACGGTGCGGGCGGCAACCCCTCGGTCATCCGGGTCCTGACGAATCCCGGGCGTACGACCAGCACGCGCGCTCCGCTGCCGGCGCTCGCGTCTGCGAGTCCCTGCGCCAGCGCGTCGAACCCCGCCTTTGCCGCGGCGTAGATCGCGTTCGCGGCCCGCGGGCGCTCGGCCGAGACGGTCGAGAGCACGATAATCGTGCCTCGCCCCTGGTCGCGCAGGCGGCGCAGGCAATGCAGGAGCAGCGAGCCGGCGCCGGTGAAGTTGATCTGCATGACCTCGGTGGCGAGCTTCGGATCGGCATCGAGCGCCTCCTGAGCGCCGAGGATCCCGACTGCGAGCACGACGAGGTCAAATCCGCCCGAGAGCTCGAAAGCGCGGGCGATCACCGCGTCGTGCACGCCCAGATCGGCGGCGTCCACCACGTCGACGTCGACCGTCTCTGATCCCGCCGCTCGCAGCGCCGTCGCGGCGATCTGCAAGCGGCTGCGATCGCGCCCGAGCAGGTACGTGCGGATCGGGCCGTCCGCCGCCAGCCGCCGGCCAACCGCGAGCGCGATCTCCGAGGTGCCTCCAACCAGCAGCACATTGCGCGGCGCCACCGGGCTCATCGCGCCGCCGCTGAAATCAGGTTCGTTCGCAGCGCGAGGTCCGAGCGCCACAGGCCGTCGGGGTCGGCCCGGTCGCGCACGGTGCGCCACTGCTCGAGCCGGGGATACATCGCGCGCACCGTCTCAGGGCGCAGCCGCGAATCCTTGGACAGGTAAACGCGTCCGCCCGCCGCGGCGACGAGCTCGTCGAAGCCGTCGAGCAGCGCGTCCAGTCCGGGTGCCGCGCGCGGGAAGTCCAGCGCCAGCGTCCAGCCCGCGATCGGGAACGACAGGGGAGCCTCGTTGGCCGCGCCGAAGTCCTTGAGTACGGCGAGGAAGCAGGGAACGCGAGCGCGGCGCTGGCGTTCGATCACCGTGTGCAGCACCCGCTCCTGCCCCGCCGGGACGACGAGCTGGTACTGGAGCAGACCGCGTGGACCGTACAGCCGAGGCCATGCGGTGAGCGCGTCGAGCGGAAACATGTGCGCGCCTAGACCCTCCGGGCGGCCGCGCTCGCGCCGCGGCGCCCGGCCCCAGCGCAGCGCGTTGAACGCGCGCACCGTGCTCGCGCGGAGCACGCCGGCAGGCCATCGCGCGGGGACGG
>JBPCRJ010000075.1:0-4789 GCA_050996975.1 Solirubrobacteraceae bacterium
CCCAAGGGCGGTCCCGTTGGGCCGGGCGGTCCCGGCGGTCCCGGCGGTCCGGGCGGCCCGGGCGGCCCCAAAGGCAACGGCGGGACGATCACCGCGATCAACGGGTCCAGGCTGAGCCTGCGAACCGAGAACGGAACCGAGACGGTCGACACCTCCTCCTCCACCACCTACAGCAAGGAGCTGCAGACGATCAGCTTCTCCGGCCTGCACGTCAACGACATCGTGCACGTCGCCGGGACACCGACCACGAGCACCAGCACGTCGACGCCGCCTCAGCCGGGCACCGGCACGGTGAACGCCACGGCCGTGACCGTGGTGACGCCGAGCTTCGCCGGTCGGGTGACCTCAATCAGCAACGGCACCTACAACCTGGTCGGCCACGACGGCCAACTGCTGACGGTCAAGTCCACCGGCTCCACCCGCTACTACAACGGCACCTCCCGGGCGTCCGCGTCGGCGATCTCGGCCGGCACCCACGTGATGGCCGAGGGCACCCAGAACGGCCTGACCGATCTGACCGCTGACGTGATCGCAGTCATGCCCGCCCCGCCCACGCCGCCCACGTCGCCGGCCGGCGCCCCCGCGCCGCCCACCCGGACAGGCGCAGCGACGAGCCGCTCACGAGTCTCATCGACCACTCCGCCGTCCACGGCCCGGTCGAGCTCGACTAGCACCAGCGGCAGCTGACCGGACCCGACTGGAATGTCACACGCAGCCAACGCCGGCGGGTTGCCCATCGAGGCTATGCTGATGGGCGACTTGCCGTCGATGGCGTTCGATGCCGCTCAGAGTCATCGTCTTGCTAACTGACCCCGAGACGCAAGCGGATGGCTGCACCTGGCTGGGTGACCGTTACCTGGTCTTGTGGAAGCTGCTGGGAGATGGCACGGTCGACGTGAGCGTGGCTCATGACACGGTGCTCGATCGCCTGGTCGAGATTCGGCTTCTGCCCGGGACGGCGGTCGGGGACGCCGGACGCGCCGCACGGTTCGCGGCGGGAGCCCGCGCCGCGGCGTCGGTGACGCATCCAAACGTGGTCTCCGTGTTTGATCGCGGGGAGGACAAGGGCCGCCCGTTCGTCGTCTGCGCGCGGTCCCTCGGCCTGACCTTGGCCCAGACGATCGCCGCCCAGGGCCCGCTGAACGCACCCCGGGCGATCCGGATCGGAGCCGAACTGGCCGACGCGCTCGTCGTCGCGCACCGAGGCGGGGTGGTCCACGGCGCCGTCGGCGCCGACACGATCATCCTCCGGCCCGACGGCTCGCCCGCGCTGGTCAACCTGGGCCTCGCCACCAACCCCGGCCGACGTCCCGCCGACGACGTCCGTGACCTGGCCACCACCCTACTGGGGGCTATGGGCCCCGCCTCCCGAAGCGAGCCTCTGGACTGGCTGCTGCACCTGGCGGCTGAGACCGCCTCACGGCGAGACGGATTCGCGTGGGACGCCGCCGGTCTGGCCCATCGACTCCGCCGGCTCGGCGCCGATCAGGCACTCGACCGTGAGCAGGTCGACTCGCCGCCGACGGCCAAGCTCGCGTCCGGGCCCGTGGAGCCGACGGTCGAGCTTCCCCTGACCCCGTCAGCCGATCACACCAGGCTCCTGCCGCCCCGCGCCTCGGATCGGGACGCGCCAACCTCTCCGAGCTCGCCGATCCATCCCCGGCTCAAGGGCATGGCGATCCTGAGCGCTCTGGCCGCCATTGGGGTCATCGCGGTGGCCATGACCTACCAAGCCGTCGGTGCCGGCGGCGCCATCTCTGTCGCCCACCGCTCAACGAACGCGGCGACCACCACAGAGCCGGTCACCTCGCGCAGGAACCGAGCGTCCTCTTCGGGCACCGTCACCACATCGCCGACCTCCCCCACGCAGACCACGACCGGCTCCACGGGCGCCAGTGGTCACGCATCGGGTGGGGGCACCGCCAATAGCACCGGCGCTGCGGCCGTCGTCCTGCCGTCCACCGTGCCCCCCGCAGCCCCGGCCGGTCCGCCCGGCGCGCCAAAACCGGCTGGACCCGCAGACAGACCGGGCGCTGGCGGCCTTACCATGACCGCACGTGACCAACCACCGACGCCCCCGGCCGCGCCTACGCCGCCTGCTCATCCATCGCTACGCCCGCCTGGGACGACGAGCGGACAGCCGCTCGCGGCCACCCGACGGAGCCGGCCGTGAGCGATAGGGCCGGGCGCCCGACGGGCGAGCGCCTCGGTGAGAAGCTGCCGGGGCTGCACCGCCCGGTCCGGCGCCCCTCGATCCTTGTCGTCGACGACGAACCGTCGATCACGAGCTTCTTGCGCATGGGTTTGGCCCGCGCCGGCTACGAGGTGAGCGTCGCCGCTGACGGTCCTCAAGCTCTGGCCGTCTGTGACAGCGGACATGTCGACCTGGTGGTGCTGGATCTGATGCTTCCGGGCATGGACGGCGTCGAGGTCTGTCAACGCCTGCGCGGCAACCCCGACCTGCTGGTGTTGATGCTCACGGCCGCCGACGCCGTGAACGAGTGGATCCGAGGGCTCGACGCCGGCGCCGACGACTATCTCGTCAAGCCGTTTGACTTCGAGGAGCTGCTGGCCCGGATCCGAGCGTTGCTGCGCCGGCGACTTCCGGAGCAGCAGCTGCTGCTCAGCGCCGGACCCTACGTCCTCGACGACAGTGCCATGACGGTCACCAACGACGGTCAGCCGGTGGAGCTGAGCCGACGCGAGTACGACCTGTTCAAGCTGTTCTTGCGCCACCCCCGTCAGGTCCTCACCCGCGACGTGATCGTCGATCAGGTATGGGGCCACATGTTCTACGGTGACCCCAACGTCGTTGACGTCTACGTCCGCTACCTACGCAACAAGCTCGACCCCGACCGCCGCCATCTGCAGACCGTCCGAGGCCTTGGCTACCGACTGATGGCCTGACACAGTCCCACCTGGTGTCTGGGAGACGAAACGAGCCACCGCGTCGGTTTGCGGCCATGACGATCCGGCGCCGACTCGTGATCGGGCTGTTAGCGATCCTGGGCGTGCTGATCGCCGCCGTCGGCGTCGCCGAGGTCCTGGTGTTGCGCCACGCTCTGTACCAACGCAGCGCCCAAGGACTGCGAAACGAGCTGCGGGTGCTGGCCTCCACACCACCACCACCACCACCGCTGTCGGCCGTCACCGACGGCACCACGACAGCCTCGTGCGCAGGCCTGGGCTCGGCGCTCCCGCCCGGACCCCCGGGCAAAGGCGGCAAGGCCAAGGGACACGCCGCGCGACCCCGGGACCGGGCGGCGTGGCCGCGGTCGCTCGGGCGCTGGCTGCGCAGTCCATCGCCAGCGCCATCGCCCAACCCGACGGAACCCTCCTCGCCTGCGCGGCCGCCGGACGCAAGGGTCAGCAGGGCAGCTTCACCGTCCCCGCCTCCCTGGCCGACAAGCTGTCGAGCACCACCGGATACGTGACCGTGCAGGCGCCGGGCCATCACCTCCTCGCCGTCAGCGAGCCGTTCGGGCGCGACCAGGCGATCCTCGTCACCGACATCGCCGACGACGACACCGCCGTCGGCGTCGTCATCGGTGTCACCGTGCTCGGCGGTCTGGCCGCGCTGGCCGCTGCCGCGGCCCTCAGCGTCCCGCTGCTGCGCGCCGGACTGGCCCCGCTGCGCAAGATCGCGAGAACCGCCGATGCGATCGCCGGAGGCGAGCTGGACCAGCGAGCCGACCTGGCGCGCAGCGCCGACGAGGTCGGCCAGCTCGGAGCGGCGTTTGACCGCATGGTCGACCGCCTCCAAGAAGCCCTGGTGCAACGCGAGACGGTCGTCGAGCATCTACGCACCCAGGACCAGGCGATGCGGCGCTTTCTCGCCGACGCCTCACACGAACTGCGCACCCCACTCACCTCCATCCGGGGAGGAGCCCAGGTGCTGCGGCTCGGGTCCGCAGCAAACCCACGCGACCTCGCCGAGGCCCTCGGCCACATCCAGAGCCAGACCGAGCGCATGTCCCGCCTTGTCGACGACCTGCTGACGTTGTCGCGCCAAGACGCGGGCGAGCCCGCCTCGCCCCGCCGGCTCATCGACCTCGGCGCGCTCGTCACCCATCAGAGCACGCAATGGGGCAACCTCGCTCCTGGCCACCCGATCCTCATCAACGCCGCCCCCGCCTGGGTGATGGCGGACGCCGACGCCCTGTCACGGGCGTGCGCAAACCTGGTGGAGAACGCCCAGAAATACAGCCCCGCGCACACCGAGATCAGGCTCACCGTGGCCCAGACCAACGGCCACGTCGAACTCAGCGTCACCGACCACGGACCGGGCATCCCGATCGCCGAACGACAGAAGGTCTTCGAACGCTTCTACCGCGGAGACCCCGCCCGCTCCCGCACCACCGGCGGAGCCGGCCTCGGCCTCGCGATCGTCGCCGGCGTCATCGCCGATCACGGAGGGCACGTGCGCGTCGACGAAGGTCCCGGAGGTGGCGCCAAGATCGTGCTCGACCTCCCCGCCGCCCCACCCGGATAGCTTTCTGCGGCCGCGGCAAACGCCGTCGAGCTCAGGCCGAGACCAGCGCCGGGTCCTGCACCAGCGCCTCCTCGATCAGCTCGGTCAGCTCGCGCAGCTCGATGCGCCCGGCGTCGCCGGAGGTCTTGATCGCGTCCTCGTACATCGTCACGTCCTTGGGGCAGGCGACAACAAACAGCTCCACCCCGTCCAGGGCCACCGCCTCGCGGATCCGGTTCTCCGACGGTCGCTCCTGACCGGGCTGATCGGGGATCCAGATCCGGCCGCCCCCGGCGCCGCAGCAGAACGAGTTGTCGC
>JBPCRJ010000096.1:0-6038 GCA_050996975.1 Solirubrobacteraceae bacterium
GGTCGGGGTCGCCGAGTAGCGCTGCGGCGAGGCCGAGGCGCTGGCGCATCCCGAGCGAGTAGTTCCCCACCCGCCGCCCGGCCGCTGCGTGCAGGTCGACGAGCTCGAGCACCTCCTCGACTCGGCCCCCAGGGATCCCGGCCGCGAGCGCGATCATGCGCAGGTGATCGCGCCCGCCGCGCCCAGGGTGAAAGTCGTTTGACTCGAGCACCGCGCCGACCTGCCGCGCCGGCTCGTCAAGGTCGCGGTAGCGGCGACCGAACAGCAGGGCGTCACCGGCGGTGGGCTCGGCCAGCCCGAGGAGCACTCGCAGGGTCGTTGTCTTCCCGGCGCCGTTTGGCCCGAGGAACCCGGTAAGCGTCCCCGGTTCCAGCGACAGCGTCAGATCATCCACCGCGACCACCTCGCTGTAGCGCTTGGTCAACGATCTGACCGCGACCACGGGTTCACCAGGCGGTACGGCGCTGGTGGCGGTCGCGCTCACGCCCGTGTGTGGACGGGGCATATGCTCACCGTTCGCCTCCTCGATCATTTGCCGGTCGCGATCCTCGCTCAATGTCCACCGGCCCCGATCGTGCCGGTGAGGTGCAAGAGGACCAGCACCGAAACGAGCACGACCACGACAATGACTCCCACCGTGGGCGACCACCGGGGCGTTCTGCTGGTCGATCCGCCGTCTGATTTCACCGGGGCGTCGCCCTCGTCGCCAGGGAAGCGCGGCAAGCCAGGTAGGCCTGGATTGTCTTCTCGACTGGTTGGGCTCACGACGATCAAGCTACGCGGTCGCTGGCCCGAGCGAAACGCCCGGGATGGGGAACTTCTGCGTCCCCATCCAGTCCACGCGCGTCCCCCTGCAGGGGGACGCGCAGTCGCGCTGGCGAAGGTATCGTCGCTGGGTCAGTGCAGTCCACGGCCTCCGCGCAGCGGCTCTTCGCGCCCCGCCACAGATCGGGAGCGCTCCTGGATATCGCGATCACCGGTATCGCGGTGGGGGGTTCACTGCTGTTTCTGTCCCACGGGGGCGCCGGGGCGCTGCGCACCGGCTCGCGGCTGGACGTGCCGGGCGGCCTGCTGGTCGGGTGCGCGGCGCTGCCGCTGCTGGCTTGGCGCCGCGCGCCATTCGGCGTGTTTGTCGTGCTCGCAGCCGCCAGCATCCTGACGGCCGGCCTTGGCTACTCGCTCAGCGTCCCGCTCGCCGCGACCGTCGCCCTGTACCTCCTCGCTGCCAGCGGCGACGACGCCAACCCGTGGACTCTGGCCGCCACCGTCATCGTCGCTGGCCTGTTGGCTGTCTATCTGGCCGCGACCGCGGCCGCGAACGGGGCATTCCCCGGCCTTGAGGTTCTGCACAGCGGCCTTGCCTGGGCGGTGGCGTGGTTCGCCGGAGAGCGAACCCGGCTACGACGCGCCCACATCGCCGAGCTCGAGCAGCGCGCGGTCCGGGCCGAGCGCGAGGCAGAGCGCGAGCGCCGCCTCGCGGTGATCGAGGAGCGCACCCGGATTGCCCGCGACCTACACGACTCCGCCGGCCACGCGATCAACGTGATCGCCGTCCGCGCAGGTGCTGCCCGGATGCGGCATCGCGAGGACCCCGACCGCTCCCTGGACGCGCTGGAAACCATCGAGGAGGTGGCCCGGGAGACGGTCGACGACATCGACCAAATCGTCCACACGCTTCGCGATGATGCTTCGGTCGACGGAGCTCCGACAACGCCACCGGGGTTAGCATCACTTGGGACGCTGGTCGCTGACCACTCACATACGGGCCTGCGGGTGACGGTGCGCACCGCTGGGAACCCGCGGCCGCTTGTTCACGCCGCCGACCAAGCGGCCTACCGCATCCTCCAAGAGGCGCTGACGAACGCCGCCCGCCACGGCACCGACGCCGCCGAGATCGACATGAGTTACAGCGACGCCTCGCTCGCGCTCATGATCACCAATATCGTGCCACCGGCCGGCGGCATCCGATCCGCCGGCGGGCACGGACTGATCGGCATGCGTGAGCGCGCGGCCCTACTCGGCGGCAGCCTGCGCACCGAGCGCGTCAACGACGCATTCCGCGTCTGCGCCCGACTTCCCTATGCGAGCCATCGCGCATGACACGGGTGCTGATCGCCGACGACGACGACCTCATGCGAGCCGGCCTCGTTGAGCTCCTCTCGAGCGACCCGACGATCGAGATCGTGGGCGAAGCGTCGACGGGTCGCGAGGCGGTCGAGCGCGCGCTGCGGCGAGCGCCAGACGTCGTGCTGATGGACGTCCGCATGCCCGGCCTCGACGGCATCGCGGCCACCCGCGAGCTCCTGCGCGCCGCCCCCGCCACACGGGTCGTGATCCTCACCACCTTTGAGCAGGACGACTACATCTTCAGCGGCCTGCGCGCGGGCGCCTCGGGCTTCCTGCTCAAGCGAACCCGACCCGAGGAGCTGATCGCCGCGGTGCATACCGTCGCCGCCGGCAACTCGCTGCTCTCGCCATCGGTCACCCGACGCGTTATAGAGCGCATGGTCCAGCAACCGACCCCAGACCTCGCCGACCAGGCCAAGCTCAGCGAGCTCTCGCCGCGTGAGCGCGAGGTTCTCGAGCTGATCGCCCGCGGGCTCTCGAACCGTGAGATCGCTGCGGCCCTGGGCGTCGAAGAATCGACGATCAGGACCCACGTCAAGCGGACGCTCATGAAGCTCAACCTGCGCGACCGCATTCAAGTGGTCATCTTCGCCTACGAAACCGGCGTCAACCGCCCTCGGGGCACTCTGGACCGGGTAGCGGTGAACCGGGCGCGCCCCTGATGCGAAAGTAACGCGGGTGGGTCCTTTGGCTCTCAGGCATGCTCTTCGCCGCTCGCGACGCTCGCTGGTGGTCTTGGTCGCCTTGACGGCGCTCGCTGGAGCGGTGGTGGTGCATCACAGCATGCCGATGGAGATCCAGGGTACGCCCGGGATGCCGGCCCATACGATCTGCCTCGCGGTCCTTGGCCTCGCTGGGATCGTGGTCGCGGCGGGTTTCTTGGCGGTATGCCCGGCCTCGTTTCCGCGCTTTGCGAGTGCCGCGCGGCTGCGCTCGCTGATCGAGCCGGCACCCCGGTCGGTTCCGGCGAGAGCCGGCCCTCTCTCGCTTCAGGTTCTGCGGCTCTAAGTCGTCAGTCGCATCGCGTGCGCTCGGCATGTGATGTCGACGCGCCACGGCGCACCTTTGAGCTGATCAACGGAACCGAAGGAGATACGACATGCAAAAGACGTTTCGATATGGGCTGCTGCCCGTTGCCGCTGTCCTTGCCGGCGCAATCGCCGGTTGCGGCGGCTCGGGCACTCATCGACCACCGCGAACGCCACCGATCGGGCGTTCGTCGCCGAAATGATCCCGCACCACAAGCTCGCCATGCAGATGGGGCAGATGGCCCAGACGCAGGGCACCCATCCGCAGATCAAGGCTCTGGCGAGCAGCATCATCGCAACCCAGAACCGCGAAATCAACGTGATGAACGGGATCGCCAGTCAGATCAGCGCCAAGGTCGACAGCCAGGCCGCCAGCGGCCACATGGTGGGTGGCTCGATGAGCAGCAACGCTCAGACCCTGGGCATCGCGATGGACAAGATGGGGATGAGCATGAACATGACCCAGCTCAGCACCGCCAAGCCGTTTGACCGGGAGTTCATCGACATGATGACCCCCCACCACCAGGGCGCGATCACCATGGCGAGGGCAGAGCTCGTCAAGGGCAAGAACCCCAAGCTCAGGACCCTCGCCCGGTCGATCATCAGCGACCAGACGCGAGAGATCGGCGAGATGAGCACCTGGCGCATCACGTGGTACGGCGGCCCCATCCCGCCCGGAGCCGCGGCCGGCGGCATGCAGGGCATGTAGCGACGGCTCGCGTGCGGGGAGGGCCAGCCTCCTCCCGCACGCCGCCGGGCCGCGAAGCCTCGTCTGCGCCAAACGCAGAGCCGATCTCGCCCCGGACGGCACCCGGACGCGGTCCCCATTCTGCTCCCTACGGTGACCGCACGCTCCACGGCTGACCATGTACCGGGGGTGTATGTGCCGGCGGCCACGACGATATGTACGCCGTCCGGAGCGTAGAGCTTTCAGTGGCCGTTTCGCGTGATGGCCCGGGCAGGACTCGAACCTGCCCGCGACGGATTATGAGCACGCTGCAGGCGTTGCGCGTCAGTGCGGGGGAGTGCGCGACAGTCCGTCATCGCGGCGTTTGAGCGAAGCCGGCGAGCGAGTCCGTGCGCGTCTCATCCGTCGGTTGCACTGACACTTGCAGACATCTGACGGCCGATGGCAGCGCCACCGGAGCGCCGAGGTCGTCGTCCAGCAGATGCACGTAGGTGCTGAGCGCGAACGCGGGGGAGTGATGGCCGAGCCGCCGCTGGACCTGCATGGCGTTGCGGCCGGCGGCGAACAGCCTCGATGCTTGAGCAGGTTCCCGTAATGCAGGGGGCGTCCGCGCCGGTGGGGCGGGCTCGGCGAAGCGATCGCACCAAATCGATGTCAATCGGGATCTGCCGCCGGCCGTACTTGGACTTCAGCGCCTTGAACTTCGATCGAACGTACGCGCGGCGCACCCTGACCGCGAAGCGTCCACCGTCGAGCAAAAGATCTCCCCGTCTGAGCGCGAGTGCCTCGCTGATCCTAACTCCGGTAGCGGCCAGCAGTTCGAACAGCAGCCGATGGCGCGGGGGAGCCACGAGCAGGAAGGCGGCCAGCTCGTCAGTGCTCAGCGCTCGCACGTCCTGGTGATCCTCCATATCATCGGTGCCCTCCCAAATCCGCTTGTGCTCGTCCCGAGCCGGTAGAGCGACGCCTTGCGTCGGGTTGTGACGGATCAGGCCCTCGGCCATCGCGCAGCGCAGGCATGAGCGCACCGGAGCGAGGATGCGCCTGACCGACCCGTCCGCCAGCTCTCGATCGTGCTCGTTGGGATCGCACAGCTCGAGCCGATCTGGCGGGTCCTGGGCGTGTCGCAACTAAAGTTCACGATCATGGGACACGCCGAACGACGCCTACAGCTGTGGATCGCGGCAAGCCATCAACGGTCATGGGAGTACGGCCGGAAGGCCTTCAACGGCCGTCCGGACCGCTATGGACTGATCGGCCTCAACGGAACCATCGCTGCGCCTCGGCCCAACCGGCCGTGGCGCCAGGGAGCCGAATGCCGGCGGTGAAGAACGTCGGTGAGCCGTGTGCGGGAGGACCGCATGCACGGATCGATGGGGGGGCGGGAGGAAACCAGGCCAGTCGGGCTCACCCAGCCGCGCGGCCCAAGCGCCTCTCGCCTACCAGACCAACCTCCAAGCTGGTCACGTTCGGCAGACGACGCCCCAGATTATCCATCATTTTCACGACCCCCGCATGGCCGCGCGCGGCCCCGACAACTAGTCGCAAAAACGGACCGAGCGAGGCTCTCATAGCGCTCAGCGCGCGTGGCTAATCCGAGTATTGGGAACTCCGGGGTTTCCGGGCATCAGAGGCCGACCCTGGCGATCGAGGCCCCCAAATGATCAGGGGAGTCCGCGTCCCGGCGTCGTTCACGATAGGCTGGCTCGTTACGCACGATAACACGTACGACGGTCGATGCGAGCCTTGCCGCTCGCTCGCTGAGGAGGTTTCCAGGATGGCTCAAGGTCTTCCACTCGCGGGGCGGGATCGGGAGGTTCAGGCTCGCCGGAGCGTGACCGCGTGCGTGGCACTCGCGGCGGGGTGCGCAGTGCTGGCCCTCGCGTGGACGCTGGACGCCGGCGTCGCGCTCTCCTACTCTCCCGCAGGCGGCGCAGACCACGGATCGCTCCAGGCTGCCCAGGGCGCGGGCAGCAGCACCTTCAAGGCCAACGCCACCGTTCCCAATGTTGCAGTTCCACCGCTTGCAGTTCCCAGCGGCGGCCCTCAGCCCGCCGTCCAGCAGACGCTCGTCGTGCTGAAGACGGGGGCGGGGAGCGGGACGGTGAAGAGCGTCACCCCCGGGATCGACTGCGGTCCTACCTGCTCGCAGACCGTCAACGACGGCACGCCGGTGACGCTGACCGCCACCCCGG
>JBPCRJ010000103.1:0-43068 GCA_050996975.1 Solirubrobacteraceae bacterium
GCGCTGACCGAGGCGGGCTACGTCGGCGAGGACGTCGAGAACATCCTCCTGAAGCTGATCCAGGCCGCCGACTACGACGTCAAGAAGGCCGAGACGGGGATCATCTACATCGACGAGGTCGACAAGATCGCGCGCAAGGCCGACAACCCCTCGATCACCCGCGACGTGTCCGGCGAGGGCGTTCAGCAGGCGCTGCTGAAGATCCTCGAGGGGACGACGGCCTCGGTCCCGCCCCAGGGCGGGCGCAAGCACCCCCACCAGGAGTTCCTCTCGATCGACACCACCAACGTGCTGTTCATCTGCGGCGGGGCGTTCGCCAACCTCGACCGCGTGATCGAGCGCCGGATCGGGCACCAGGGGGTCGGCTTCGGCGCCGCGATCCAGTCCCGGGAGCAGCGCGACGCGGGCGAGATCTTCGAGCACTGCCTCCCCGAGGACCTGATCCAGTACGGCCTGATCCCCGAGTTCATCGGCCGCCTGCCGGTGATGTCGGCGATCCACCAGCTCTCTCGCGACGAGCTGATGCAGATCCTCACCGTGCCGCGCAACGCGCTCGTCAAGCAGTTCCAGCGCTTCTTCCAGTTCGACGGGATCGAGCTCGTATTCGCCGACGAGACGCTCGTGTGCGTCGCCGACAAGGCGCTCGAGCGCGAGACCGGCGCCCGCGGCTTGCGCTCGATCATCGAGGAGGTCCTGCTCGACGTGCAGTTCGAGCTCCCCTCGCGCCGTGACGTGCGCAAGTGCGTGGTCACGAGAGAGACGATCGAGAAGGGAGTCTCACCGACGCTGGTCACGGTCGCCGCGCCGGAGGAGGAGGACGAAGAGGCGGCTTAGCCGCTGGCGGGGAGGGCTCATACACTCCCGCCACGATGTCTGACCTGCAAGACAAGACCCGCTATGACCCCTCCGAGGTCGAGCCTCGGATCATTCAGCGGTGGCTCGAGTCCGGCCTGTTTCACCCCGCGCCGGAGGGCAGCGCGCAGGAGAACTACTCGATCGCGATCCCGCCGCCGAACGTCACCGCGGTGCTCCACATGGGCCACGCGCTCAACAACGCGATCCAGGACACGCTCACGCGCCAGCACCGGATGCTCGGTCGGCGCACGAAGTGGATCTTCGGCACCGACCACGCGGGAATCGCGACCCAGACCCAGGTCGAGCGGGCGCTCGAGCAGGAGGGGTCAAGCCGCGAGGCGCTCGGGCGCGAAGCGTTCGCTGCGCGCGTGTGGGAGTGGCGCGAGCGCTACGGCGGCGCGATCGTCGAGCAGCTCAAGCGCCTCGGTGCCTCCTGTGACTACGACGAGGAGCGCTTTACCCTCGACGAGGGCTACGCCCGTGCAGTAGCCCACGTGTTCGTTGCCCTTTACGAGCAGGGCTACATCTATCGCGACCGCTACATGGTCAACTGGGACCCGGGGAGCCGTTCGGCGATCTCAGACCTCGAGGTGGAGGAGCGCGAGGTCCTCGACACGCTCTACTACATCGACTATCCGCTCGCCTCCGGCTCGGGCGCGATCACCGTCGCGACCGTGCGCCCGGAGACGATGCTCGGCGACAGCGCCGTCGCGGTCCATCCGGCCGACGAGCGCTACCAGCGGCTGATCGGCGAGAAGGCAATCCTGCCGCTGGTCGGGCGCAAGCTGAAGATCGTCGCCGACGAGTTCGTCAAGCCCGAGTTCGGGACCGGCGCGCTGAAGGTTACTCCCGGGCACGACCCCAACGACTTCGAGATCGGTGCCCGCCACGGCCTGGCGCAGCTGACGGTGATCGGCGAGGACGGCCGGATGACGCCCGAGGCCGGCGAGCCATTCGCGGGGCTGACGACGCTACAGGCGCGCGAGGTGATCCTCGGGGCGCTGCGCGAGCAGGACCTGATCGCCCGCACGGAGGAGTACCGCCATACCGTTCCGTTCTCGCACCGCTCGGGCGAGCGGATCGAGCCGCTCGTCTCGCTGCAGTGGTTCATGGCCATGGACAGGCTCGCGACGCCCGCGATCGAGGTGGTCAAGAGCGGACGCGTTCGCTTCCATCCCGAGCGCTGGACGCGGGTGTACCTCGACTGGATGGACAAGATCCGCCCGTGGTGCATCTCGCGACAGCTGTGGTGGGGTCACCAGATCCCCGTCTGGTATCGAGGCCAGGAGACCTACGTGGGCACCTCGGCGCCCCCCGGAGAGGGGTGGGAACGCGATCCCGACGTGCTCGACACCTGGTTCTCCAGCGCCCTGTGGCCGTTCGCGACGCTCGGCTGGCCGGAGCCGACCGAGCAGCTGCGCGCCTTCTACCCGACCGACGCGCTGGCCACCGGGCGCGACATCATCTTCCTGTGGGTTGCGCGGATGATCATGATGGGGCTCGAGTTCACCGGCCAGGTCCCGTTCGAGGACGTCTACATCCATTCGATCATCCAGGCGCCCGACGGACGGCGGATGTCCAAGTCGCTGGGTACGGGGATCGATCCGCTCAACTTGATTAATGGCGGGCTCCGCCCGCCGGTGTTTTCCGAGCGCGGGGAGTTCCCAGCCTATGGGGCCGACGCCGTTCGCTGGGGCCTGCTGGCGATGTCGGCCGGCCAGGACGTGCGCTTCAGCGAGGAGAAGATCGCCCAGGGACAGCAGCTGACCAACAAGCTATGGAACGCGTCACGGCTGATCCTACTCGGGGTGGGCCCCGAGGCCCGTGTCGGCGATGTCGGGGTCGGAGGCGACGGCGGGGGCGCGGAGGGTGCCTGCACGGGCGGGGGCGCTGAGGGTGCCCGCGCGGGCGGGGGCGCGGGGGACGCCGGCGCGACCGCGCTCGAGCCGGCGGCGATCGAGGACCGCTGGATTCTGTCGCGCCTGCAACGCGCGCGGAGCGAGATCGCGGCCCGGATCGGGCGCTATGACTTCTCGCACGCGGCGCTGGCGCTGTACGACTTCGTCTACGGCGAGCTGTGCGACTGGTACCTCGAGCTGGTCAAGCCGCGGCTGCGAGCCGGCGAGCGCCGGCTCGCCACGACCCTCCTGCTCGTGCTGAGCGAGACGCTCGCCGTCGCCCACCCGATGATCCCGTTCGTCACCGAGGAGATCCACGCCCACATCCCCGGCGCGGAGGGGCTGCTGGCCGCGAGGATCGCGCGCGAGCCCTGGCCGCGCGACGCCGCCGCTGAGGCGGCGCTGCAGCGGGCGATCGAGGCGATACAGGCGCTGCGGGGCTGGCGTGACTTCGCCGGCGTCAAGGCCGGCGCGATCCTCCCGGCTCGGCTGCTCGCCGAAGGCTACGGCGAGACCGCGGAGCACCTCGCGCGGCTGGCGAGGCTGTCGTGGTCTCAGGACCCGGGTGAGGGGGTGGCGTCGGTCCCGGTCCCCGGTGGAGAGGTCGTGATCCTGGCCAGCGGCGATCTCGACCTCGGCGCCGCCGAGCGCAAGCTCGCCGCCAAGCGGGCCGAGCTCGAGCGGGAGATCGATCGGGCCCAGCGCAAGCTCGCCAACGAAGCGTTCCTCGCCAAGGCTCCCCCCGCCGTCGTTCAGGCCCAGCGCGACCGGCTGGCCGCGCTAGGCGCTGAGCTGGAGGCGATGTGACGCTCGAGCCGGCTCTGGAGGCCGATGCGACGCTCGAGCGGGCTCTGGAGGCCGATGCGACGCTCGAGCGGGCGGAGCGCTGTCTGGAGACGATGTGACCCCCGAACAGGCGGAGCGTTATCTCCTCTCGCTCGAGTTGTTCGGGATGCGGTTCGGCCTGGACCGCATGCGCCGGCTGATGACCGCCCTCGGCCATCCGGAGCAGCGATTTCAGTCGATTCACGTCGTCGGCACGAACGGCAAGTCCTCGACCGTGCGGATGATCGCGGCGATTCTCTCGCGCCACGACCTGCGAACCGGCGCCTACCTGTCACCGCACCTGGTGTCGTTCGGGGAGCGGATTCGGATCGACGAGGGCGATCTTGACGCAACGGCGTTCGCGGGCGCGGTGCAGCGCGCCGCGCGCGCCGCCGCGCTCGTGAACCGGTCGCTTCCCGGCGAGGATTGCGTCACTCAGTTCGAAGCGCTCACCGCTGCCGCGTACTCGGAGCTGGCCCGGCGTGGCGTCGAGGTCGCGGTGATCGAGGCAGGTCTGGGCGGACGCTACGACGCGACCAACGTGATCCCGTCGAGCGTGCAGGTACTCACCGGCGTCGGACTCGAGCACACGCGCTGGCTCGGACCGACGATCGCCGACATCGCGGGGGAGAAGCTCGCCGTGGTGCGGGACGCGGCAACGCTCGTGCTCGGGGCGGGGATGCACCCAGACGCCGCCGCGGTGGCGAAGGAGGTCGCGGAGCGTCAGCGCACGCGGATCGTCTGGGCCGATGCCGATCCGGGTGTGCGGGTTGGCGCGCTGGGGGTATTCCAGCGGCGCAACTTCGCGCTCGCGCGCGCGGCGGCGGCGGCGTTCGTGGGAGGGCTCGATGCCCGGGCGGTCGCGTTCGGGGGAGCGCTCGATGCCCGGGCGGTGGCTTTCGGGGGAGCGCTCGATGCCCGGGCGGTGGCCGACGCCGCGGCCAGTATCCGCGTGCCCGGGCGCCTGCAGATCGTCGCTCGCGATCCGCTCACGCTGCTCGACGGAGCCCATAACCCCGCCGGGATGGCGGCGCTCGTCGAGTCTCTGCCCGAGCTGCTCGCCGGGCACGACCGGCTGGTCGCGGTCGTCTCGATCCTCGAGGACAAGGACGCCGCCGGAATGCTCGCGGCGCTCCTGCCGTGCTGCGATGCGGTTGTCTTCTGTAACAGTCAGAATCCCCGCGC
Organism: Solirubrobacteraceae bacterium; assembly: GCA_050996975.1. Classification (GTDB taxonomy): domain Bacteria; phylum Actinomycetota; class Thermoleophilia; order Solirubrobacterales; family Solirubrobacteraceae; genus Palsa-465. The sequence continues at coordinate 4,764 of JBPCRJ010000103.1, forward strand.
CTTGCCGCCGCCGACGCTCCAATCACTCGCCCGCCAGCTTGATGACTCCGCCACCGAGCAGCTGGACTGCGAGATCGTGTCCGATCCGCGCGCGGCGCTCGAGCGAGCCCGCGGGTGGGCGGGCGCCGACGGCGTCGTGCTCGCCACCGGTTCTATCTATCTCGTCGCCGACCTCGCCCGTCCCCTCGGTCGTGCCCGGACCTCGATCCTGTGAGCGAGCGCGACAACGACCCCGGCTTCCTCAGCATGGTCGGGGTCGTCGCCCTGATCGTCGCGATCGTGATCCTGGTCTTTTTCGGGATCGGGTACCTGTTCGGCCGGGCGTTTTTGTAGCGCCCCGGCGCGCCGCAGGGCGAAACGACCGCCGCGACCACTAGACTCGCGTTCGCAATGGTGTCGTGGGCCGTCTTCGGGATCAACAACAGCGGAGTCAACACGGCCGTGGACCTCCTGATCGTGTTCCTGGCCATGATCTGGCTGGCGCTCGTGTACTGGACCTATGCCGACGCCCGGTTGCGGATCCTGGATCCGCTGCTGGTTGGCGCCGCCACCGCCGCGGCGCTGTTTCCGTTCGTGGGAACGGTCATCTACATGATCATCCGCCCGCCCGAGTACCTGGATGACGTGCGCGAGCGGGAGCTTGAGATGCAGGCCTCCGAGGCGCGTCTGGCTGAACTCGGTTATCACCTCTGTCCGCATTGCGACTACGAGGTCGAGAAGGACTTCCTGCGCTGTCCGAGCTGCCAGCGGAAGCTGAAGGATCCCTGCCAGGCGTGTGGACGCCCGCTCGATCCGCTGTGGAAGATCTGTCCGTTCTGCGAAGCGGAGATCGGCGCGGCGCCAAGCGCTCCTCGCCGGGCGCGCCGGCGGCGTGACGGCACGGCTGAGCAGCCGATCGACTTCTCGGAACCGGGTGCCGCCGCCCGGGCGGGGCTGGCCGAGCCGGCGCCCCGGGCGGATCGCGGCCTTTCCGAGCCCGGGACCGCCCGCGCTGAGCGGGGCGGTCCGACCGGCGCGACTGCTTGGGCGCCGCGTGACGCTTCGTCGGGCGCCAGGCCCCGCGTGCAACGCGGCGATCCGCCCACCGCCTAGCCGCCCCGTCTCGAGGAGATTGGTTGCAGATGGAGCGAACGCTCATCCTTGTCAAGCCCGACGCCCATGCGCGTAAGCTGACCGGCGAGATCATCGCCCGCTTCGAGCGCAAGGGTCTCGGGCTCGCGGCGCTGAAGCAGATGACCGTCAGCCGGGAGCTTGCCGAGTGTCAGTACGCCGAGCACGCGGGCAAGCCGTTCTACGATGGGCTGATCGCGTTCATCACCTCGGGCCCGCTGGCGGCGATGGTGCTGGAGGGCGAACAGGCGATTGAGGCCGCGCGCCAGGTGATCGGCGCCACCGATCCGCTGAAGGCATCCGCAGGCTCGATCCGCGGCGACTACGCGCTCGCCGTCCGCGAGAACCTCGTCCACGGCTCGGATTCGTCCGCCTCCGCCGACCGGGAGGTCGGATTGTTCTTCCCGGAGCTCGGTCCGTCCTGAGTCGGCGCCCGCCCCGGCGCTCCGGCCCAGCGAAGCGCGGGCTAGGGGTGCGCGGCCGAGCTTGGGGGGTGCGCGGCCGAGCTTGGGGGGTGCGGCGGCCGAGCTTGGGATATTTCTCTCTGATGGACTTAGAAATCTCCCAACCATCGCTGATCCTCGCCTCGCGCTCGCCGCAGCGACGGGCGATCCTGGAGCAGCTCGGGATCGAGTTCTCGGTCGTGGTGCCCAACGTCGAGGAGCTCGTAACCGGGCCGCCGTACGAGGTGGCGGCCGAGAACGCCTACCGCAAGGCGGCCTGGGTGCTGGGCCGCAAGGGGGCTGCGGTTCCGGGCGATGGATCGGGTGCGGTTCCGGGCGAAGCTCCCGGTGCGCTGATCCTTGGGGTCGACACGCTCGTTTGCCGCGGCTCCCAGATCTACGGCAAGCCCGCCGGTGAAGCGGCCGCCCGCGCGACACTGCGCGCGCTGGCCGGGCGCCGCCATGCCGTGCTCAGCGGCCTGTGCCTGATCGAGGTTGGCCCGGGCCGGCGGGACGCTGGGGGTGGCCGGGGCGGTCAGAAGGCGCGGGGTGGTCCGGGCGGTCCGGCGGCTGGGGGTGGCCGGCGGCGCGGGGTGCCCGGACGCGTACGACCGTGGTCACGACGTTGGTCGACTTCCGCGAAATCGACGGCCAGATGATCGAATGGTATCTGAAGACGGGCGAGTGGCGTGAGCGCGCTGGCGCTTACGCGATTCAGGGCGCCGGCGCCGCGCTTGTCGCCGGGATCGAGGGCGACTACACCGGCGTGGTGGGGCTGCCCGTGGCGACGCTGCTCGAGCTGGCGGCGGGCCTGGTGGGCATCCCGTAGCGTTTTCGTGCGCTGCCGGCTCATCCAGGGCCGGAAGCTCTGGCGCCGGGCCGGGCAAGCGAGCTGGGCCTCGCCGCGGGGTCACACGCGTTGTCCCTGCAAAGCCGCCCGTCCCTTGACCTACCGGCAGGCAGTCCGCAGCGAGGGTTCCCGCCGCAACTCGGTAGACTCACGCTCGGATGGAGCTGGCAGCCCGGTGCGGTCCCGCCGTAACTCGCCGCTCCGTCCGGCACGTCCCTCTACCTTCTCTGGAGAATTGGGCTTCCTCACGTATCTGACTGGCTTCGGTGGCCGGGACATGGCGGTTGACCTCGGTACCGCCAATACGCTCGTATATGTGCGCGGGCGCGGCATCGTGCTGTCTGAGCCGAGCGTGGTGGCCGTCGACTCGCGCAGCGGTGAGGTCCACGCTGTCGGGATCGAGGCCAAGCGGATGCTCGGCCGCACGCCCGGGACGATCTCCGCGATCCGCCCCCTCAAGGACGGTGTGATCGCGGACTTCGAGGTGACCGAGCAGATGCTCAGGCACTTCATCCAGAAGGTGCACCAGAACCGCTGGGCTCACCCCCGCGTGGTGGTGTGCGTGCCCAGCGGCGTCACCGGGGTCGAGAAGCGGGCCGTCGAGGAAGCCTGCCTGTCCGCCGGGGCGCGGCAGGCTTACCTGATCGAGGAGCCGATGGCAGCGGCGATCGGCGCTGGGCTTCCGGTTGGCGAGCCGACCGGTTCGATGGTGGTTGACATTGGCGGCGGCACGAGCGAGGTGGCGGTCATCTCGCTGGGTGGCATCGTCGTCTCGCAGTCGATCCGGGTCGGGGGCGACGAGCTCGACGAGGCGATCATCAACTACGTCAAGCGCGAGTACAAGCTGCTGATCGGGCAGCAGACCGCCGAGGAGGTCAAGCTCGAGATCGGCTCCGCGTTCCCGATGAGCGAGGAGGTTCAGGCGGAGATCCGCGGGCGCGACATGGTCTCCGGGTTGCCCAAGACGGTCGTGCTCACGAGCGAGGAGATCAGGGGAGCGCTCGAGGAGCCCGTCTCGCAGATCGTCGACGCCGTCAAGGAGACGCTCGACCGTACTCCCCCCGAGCTGGCGTCCGACATCATGGATCGTGGCATTATGCTTGCGGGAGGTGGCTCGCTGCTACAGGGGATCGAGGAGCGGCTGCGTCACGAGACGCAGATGCCCGCGCACCTGGCCGAGTCGCCGTTGACATGCGTGGCGGTGGGATCGGGGAGGTCGTTGGAGGAGTTCGAGGCCATCCACCGTTCAAGCAAGAATTCACGCAACCGACGCCGGCGCTACTAGATCCCGAGACCTGGTGACCACAGCCAACAGCACCCACATTTCGGAGACTGAAGCCATCAGCACCCACATTTCGGAGACTGAAGCCATCAGCACCCACACCTTGGAGACACCCATCTCGTGCACGACAAGCAAGTTCGGCGGCGACGCGCAGTACTCGCGCTGCTTCTCGCCGTCTCCCTGATCCTGCTTACGGCTTACTTCGGCGAGTCGCCGAGCAGCCCGCTGCACAGTGTGCAGCGGGGGATCGTTCAGGTCCTGTCCCCGGTTCAGGAGGGCGCCAGCAAGGTGCTCTCGCCGGTTCGCGACGTGGCGGGATGGTTCTCTAACACCCTGCACGCCTCCTCCGAGCGCGACCGCCTGCGCAAGCAGGTGGCGCTGATGACTTCTCAGCTCGCGCAAGCCAACCAGAAGGCGATCAACGACGCCCAGCTGAACAACGAGATCAAACTCGACAACAGCCTTGGGATCGCCTCCTACCACCCAGTCGCCGCGCACGTGATCCTGCGTGACCCCACGCTCTGGTACGCGACGATCGAGGTGGACAAGGGATCGGCCGACGGCGTGCACCACAACGATCCGGCGATCGGAGACGGAGCGTTGGTGGGCAAGGTGTCGACCGTCGCGCCGAACGTCTCGTTCGTGACGCTGATCACCGATCATGCTTTTGCCGTCAGCGCGCAGGTCCAGGATTCGCTCGGCGATGCGGGCGTGCTCGTTCCCAAGGTCGGCAACCCGAACCAGCTGGTGCTGACGTCATTGCCGTCGCATGCCCCGATCACGGCCGGTCAGCTGGTCGTCACGGCCGGCTTCAAGGCCGGGCCGCTGGACTCGCTGTATCCGGCGGGAATCCCGATCGGCCAGGTGTCGAACGCCGACCAGAACGAGCTGTTCAACAACGGCCAGGTGCAGGTGGTCCCAACCGCCGATCTGCGTCACCTCAGCTCCGTCCAGATCCTGACCAGTCCCAACGCGGGCTCCCAGCGTGCCCAGGTTCCAGCTGGATGATCGCAACGCCTCCAGCACGAGCGAGGACAAGCGCAAGCTCGCATGAGTGAGGTGCTGAATCTTCCGCTCCGGCTCGCCGCGTTGACGTTCGTCACGGTCGTGCTCCAGCAGGCCGCCGTATCCCAGATCTCGATCTTCGGGGTCAGCACCGACGTCACTCCGCTGGTGGTGATGTCAGTCGGGCTGCTGGCGGGCTCGATGTCAGGCGCGGTGATGGGGTTCGGAGCGGGGCTGCTGGTCGATCTCGTGCTCGTGCAGACGCTCGGCGTGACCTCGCTGCTGTACATCGGGATCGGCTACTGGTCTGGGCGGCTGCGGGAGCTACGCGACCCGGCTCACGGCCTCGTTCCGCTCGCGCTCGGCGCCGCGAGCACCGCCTTCTTCGGCGCGGGGATGGCGGTGATCCAGTTCATGCTCGGAGTCAACGCTCCGGTGAGCTCGCTGCTCCTCCAGCAGATCGTGATCACGGTGCTCGTCAACACGCTGATCGCGCTGCCGGTATACGCCCTCGTACGCAGGATCATCGAGCCCGCGATGCCACAGGACCCGCGGCGCCGACGCCGGCGCGCCTACACGACCGGCGGACTCAGCCCGCTCCAGCGCCCGTCCGAGCGCCTGGGCCAGGCTTCCCGCTCCCCGGCCCAATGACTCCGGTGCCCGACGACCGGCGTCCTCCCCTGACCCCCCAGCTGGCGCTGCGGATCGCAGTCCTCGGGGGCGTCGCGCTGACGATGTTCGCGATCGTCTTCTTCCGGCTCTGGTTCCTGCAGGTGCTCTCGGGTGATCAGTACCTGCGCGCGGCCAGCGTGAACCGGACCCGCACGGTCCCGGTCGCCGCCCCGCGAGGCCAGATCCTCGATCGCAGCGGCAGCGTCCTCGTCGACAGCGTCAGGGCGCGCGCTGTGCTGATCTCACCGACCGCGCTCCCGGTCGCGCTCGGGCAGTCTCCTGTGGGGCAGCCGCTGCCTGCGCCGCCGTTCAGGGATGTCGCGGTCTACACCCGCCTCGCCCGCGTGCTCCGCGTCTCGACCCGGCGCGGGCCATGTCCCGTGGCCGGACACGGCGTCGCTCGGCTCTCGCTGATCGCCTGCAAGGTGGCCCAGGGGTACGCACTGCTGCCCTATGCCAACGTGACAGTCAAGACCGGCGTCGCGCCGGCGGTCCACTATTACATCGCCGAGCGCCAGGATCAATTCCCCGGCGTGAACGTGGAGCCCGTCTACCTGCGCCGCTATCCGCTGGGCTCGCTCGCCGCCCAGGTGGATGGGACGGTCGGGCCAATCAGCTGCGTCTCCCCGACCAACTGCGAGATCCACCAGTCCCACTACCGTGGCGCTTCGCAGAATGACGTCGTCGGCCAGTCAGGGCTCGAGTACTACTACGACCACTACCTGCGCGGCGTGGATGGCGGCGACCGGATCCAGATAAACGCTGCCGGGCAGCCCACGGGCGCCCTGCCCCTGATCAAGCCGACGCCCGGCTACACGCTGAAGCTCTCGCTCGACGTCGGGCTGCAGAAGGCGGGCGAGCAGGCGCTCCAGCAGGCGATCGATGCAAATTCGCCGGCGAACGGGGGCTCGTTCGTGGCGCTCGATCCCCAGAACGGAGAGGTGCTGGCGATGGGGTCAAACCCGCAGTTCGATCCCAACATCTTCACCAAGCCGGTGCCGGCGTCGACATACACGCAGCTGAACAATCCCGCCCGCAACTTTCCGCTGATCAACCGCACGATCCAGAGCGCCGGTCCCACCGGCTCGACGTTCAAGCCGATCACCGCCACGGCGGCGCTGCAGAGCGGCGCATGGAGCCTGTCGGACACCTTCGACGACACCGGGAAGTTCTGCATCGGGATCCAGTGCCGGACCAACGCCGGCGGCGCGGTCTACGGGCCGCTCGACCTTGTCAACGCGATCCGGGTTTCGTCGGATGACTTCTTCTACAACCTCGGCCGTGCGACCAACGTCGATCCCACGCTCCACCCGAACGGCGGCGCGCTGCAGCGCTGGGCGCGGCGGTACGGGATCGGGCGGCCGACCGGCATCGACCTCGGCGGCGAGGTGCCCGGGAACCTGCCCACGCCGCGCGGGCGGGCCAGGGTCGACCAGCTGGAGCTTCAATGCGAACACGCCACCGGCCCCTACGCCGGGAAGCCCCGCCACAGCTCCTGCGGGATCGCCGACGGGCGCCCGTGGTCAGTGGGTGACAACATCAGCCTCGGGATCGGCCAGGGCGACGTCCAGGCCACGCCGTTGCAGCTCGCGGTCGCCTATGCGGCGATCGCCAACGGCGGCAACGTGGTGCGCCCGCACCTCGGGCTCGAGGTCGACAGCTCCGACGGTACCCTTCAGCGCAAGATCGATCCGCCCCCCTCGCGCCACATCAACATCGCCGCCCAGAACCTCGACGCGATCCGTCAGGGCCTCCGCGACGCGGCCTCCCAGCCCGGCGGCACGTCGGTCGATGTGTTCGGCAACTTCCCCGAGCAGGTGTACGGCAAGACTGGCACCGCTCAGTACAACGGTCAACAGGACTACTCCTGGTATGCGTGCTTCGTGCCCGCTACGGCGACCAGCACCCCGATCGTCGTCGTGGTGAACATCCAGCAGGGCGGCTTCGGGGCCGCCGCCGCCGCGCCGGCCGCCCGCCAGATCCTCTCGCAGTGGTTCTTCCGCAACAAGGGCAAGTTTGTCGCCGGAAGCTCGAAGACGCTATGAGCAGCCGCATGAGGCCGATCCGGGGCACCGACGATTCGCTGCCCACGCGGCCCCGAACGCTGATGCTGTTCGACCCGCTGCTGATCGTGGGCGTGCTCGGCCTGGTCGCGTGCTCGCTGCTGACGCTCAAGGGCGCGACGAGCGGGGTGGTCCGCGGCCATCCCCTGTACTACGTCGAGCGCCAGGCGATCTACGCCGGGATCGGAATTGTCGTCGCGGTGCTGCTGGCGGTGATCGACTACTCGCGCCTGCGCGAGTACAAGTACGGCCTGTACGGGCTCCTGATCGCCTCCAACGTGCTCGTGTTCGTGCTCGGCAGCACCGCGCTCGGCGCGCAGCGGCGGTTCAACCTCCCCTTCTTCCAGGTGCAGCCATCCGAGTTCGGGAAGCTGCTGCTGATCGTCTCGCTCGCGGCCTTTGCCGTCGACCGCTCCCGGCGCCTGCACGAGCGCCGCACCACGGCGCGGATCATGCTGCTCGCGCTGGTGCCGGCGCTGCTCGTGATCGCCCAGCCGGACCTCGGGACGGGCGTGGTGTACGTGGCCGTGGGTTTCATCGTGCTGGTGGTCGCCGGCACCTCCGGCAAGCAGCTGGCGGCGCTACTGGCGATGTTTGCCGCCTCGATCGCGATCGTGCTGGCGGGCGCGCCGGCGCTAGGCGTCCACGTGCTCAAGCCCTACCAGGTGCAGCGTCTGACCGGCTTCCTGCACCCCTCGAGCAACCCGCAGAGCGGGGGGTACCAGATCGACCAATCGCTGATCGCGATCGGCTCTGGCCAGAAGACGGGTCGGGGTGTCGCCCACGCGAGCCAGACGGCGCTCAACTTCCTGCCGGAGAACCATACGGACTTCATCTTCGCCGTGTTGGGGGAGACCTACGGCTTCGTCGGGGCGGCGCTCGTACTGTCGCTCTACGCGCTGTTGATCTGGCGCGCGCTGCGCATCCTGTCGATTGCCAAGAACCTGTATGGCGCGCTGGTCGCCGGCGGCATCCTCGCGATGCTGATGTTCGAGGTGTTCGTGAATGTCGGGGTGACGATCGGGATCATGCCGGTCACCGGGGTCCCTCTACCCCTGATGAGCTACGGCGGATCCTCGGTGCTCGTCACGTTCATCGCGATTGGGCTGCTGCAGTCGATCCACATCCAGGCGCGGACCGCCGCCGCTTCCAAGGGCCGGGTGCTGCTCTCCTAATGGGCGTGCGCGTGGCCACAGGACGGGTTGCGCCGCGCGTGCGCGCGGCCGAACGACAGGCTTCGCCGCCACAAGACCGGCCGCACCATCAGTGGTGCGCGGCCGAACGACAGGCTTCGCCGCCCGACGTGCGCGGCACAAGACAGGCCGTGCCATCAACGGTGCGCGCGGCCATACAACAGGCCGCGCCGCCCCCTGGGCGTGCGCGGCCCGAATTTACCAAAGGACTGAATGACAATTGAAGAAGCAAGTGTTGGTCAGCGTCGACCGTGGGGAGACCCGCGTCGCGCTGCTGGAGGCGACCGGAACGGTCCCGCCACGCAAGCCGCTTTCCGCCTCCACCGCCGCCCGAGGCCGCAGCCCGCGACGTAAGCCCGCGCAGCCGTCGGCTGGTTACCAAGTCGCCGAGATCTACCTCGAGCGTCGCGGCGCGCGCTCGATCGTGGGAAACATCTACAAGGGCCGGGTGGACAATGTTCTCGCCGGGCTCGAGGCGGCGTTCGTCGACATCGGGCTCGAGAAGAACGGTTTCCTGCACGTCGACGAGATCGTCCTGCCCGGGGTCGAGGCACCCCGGCGCGGGCGCGGCGGAGCTCGCGACAGCCGGCAGATCAGCGGCATGCTCGGCCCCGGACAGGAGATCGTGGTCCAAGTGGTCAAGGATCCCCTGAAGAGCAAGGGCGCGCGTCTGTCGATGGACCTGACGATCGCCGGGCGCTACATGGTCTACGCCCCCTACGGGGAAGGCGTCGGGGTCTCCCGCCGGCTCGACGAGCCAGAGCGCGAACGCTTGCGCAAGCAGGCCGCCAAGCTCGATCTGCAGGGCGCCGGGGCGATCATCCGCACCGCGGCGCAGGGGGCTCAGCGAGCCGATCTCGAGCGCGAGCTCGGGTATCTGTTCAAGCTCGGCGAGGTGCTGCAGAAGCGGGTGGCTGAGACGCCGGCGCCGGCGCTGGTCTTTCAGGAAGCCGACCTCTCGGTGCGCGTGGTGCGAGACATCTTCTCGGCGGCGTTCGAGCGCGCGGTCGTCGACGATCCCAAGCAGCATCATCGGCTGCTCTCCTTCTTCTCCCGCACGGCGCCCGAGCTTGTCGACCGGGTCGAGCTATGGGAGGAGGAGGAGCCGCTGTTCGAAGCCTTCGGCGTCGAGCCCGTGCTGGCCTCGACGCTGTCGCGCCGAGTCGATCTGACCAGCGGTGGATACCTGATGATCGACTACACCGAGGCGCTGACCGTGATCGACGTCAACTCCGGATCGTTCATCGGACGCGGCAAGGGAGCGCGGCTGGAGGACACGATCACCAAGACCAATCTCGAGGCGGCCGACGAGGTCGTGCGACAGCTGCGCCTGCGAGACATCGGCGGGATCATCGTGATCGACTTCATCGACATGGCGCGCGCCCGCAATCGGGATACCGTGCTTAAGACGCTTCGCAACGCCCTGAGCGAGGACCGGACCAAGACGTTCGTGGTCGAAATCTCGCCCTTGGGTCTGGTGGAGATGACCCGTCAGAATGTGACCGATGGGGTGCGGGAGATCATGACCAGGCCGTGCCCCACCTGCGACGGCGAGGGGGTGATCCGGTCCGAGGAGACGATCGCGATCGAGTTCGAGCGCCGCCTGCGCGATCTGGCCAAGGAGACCGAATCCCAAGCGCTGCTGATCCAGATGAACCCCCGTGTGAGCGCCGAGTTCACCGGCAACGAGTCACGCGTGCTGCACACGATCGAAGCGCAGACGGGGAAGTGGTTTCACTTCGAGGGATCCGAAGGCCTGCCCCTGGATCATTTCGCCGTGCTGCTCGAAGCCGACCGCGACGAGGTCCTCGAGCGTTCGCTGCCGTTCCGCGAGGGTGAGGAGGTTCACGTCGAGATCGTCGAGCCCCACATGTACAGCCCGGGTGACGCGGTCGCCAAGGTCGACGGCTACATCATCTCGGTGACCGGTGGCGGCCGGCACGTGGGGGAGAAGCTCCTGGTCCGGATCGACGAGGTCGGGCGCAGTTCGGCCCTCGCCTCGCTCGTGGACGCGCCGGTCGCGCCCGTCGTCGGGCGCAGGCCATCGCCGGCACCGTCAGGTCGCGGCGGGACAGCCCGGGCGGCCGCCGGGCAGGGGCGCAGACCCGGGCGGACGTCGCCGGCGGCCGCCGGGCAGCGGCGTTCGGCGTCGGCGGAGCCGAAGGGCGAGACGATGGAGGACGCGGAAGTGGCCGCGGCCGAGGCGCACTTGGTGGAGGAGGGCACCGAGCTGGCGGCCCACGAGACGGAGGTAGCGAGCGATCGGCCAGCGGTGCTGGGGGACGAGACCGAGGTGGCCGCGGACGATGGCGTAGAATCCAAGCCTCGGCGTCGCGGCCGCAGAGGCGGGCGACGCCGTTCCGGCGTTCGCGCCCCATCAGCGACGCCGGCGTCTCCGTCCTCGGAATGAGCAGCCATGTACGCGATCGTCAAGACCGGTGGAAAGCAATACCGTGTGGAGGAGGGCCAAGCCCTGCTCGTCGAGCGGCTGCCCACTGAGAGCGGCGCCGCCTGCTCGCTCCAGCCCTTGCTCTACGTCGACGGTTCGACAGTCGTGGACGGCTCGGAGTTGGGAAACGTCAACGTCGAGGCAAAGGTGCTCGGGCACGAGCGGGGCCCCAAGCTCCGGATCGTGAAGTTCAAGCCCAAGCACGGCTATCGACGTCGCACCGGGCACCGGCAGGAGCTGACGCGGCTGGAGGTGACCGGGATCAAGCTCGTCACGACGAAACGCCGTCAAGCTGCCGCGGGGTCGGCGCCGGAAGCGCCTGCGTCCTCCGCAGCCTCGGCGTCGGCCGGGCCGGCGGTCCCGGCGGCGCCGGCGTCCTCCGCGGCGTCGGCGGCGGAGACCCGGGCCGCGACAGCCCCCCAACCGGAGGTCACCGATGGCGCATAAGAAGGGCCTTGGATCGTCGCGCAACGGCCGTGACTCGAATGCCAAGCGCCTCGGCGTGAAGCTGTTCGCAGGTCAGGCTGTCACGGGGGGCGAGATCATCGTCCGTCAGCGCGGAACCCGCTTCAAGCCCGGCGACGGGGTCGGGATCGGCCGGGACGACACGATCTTCGCCCGGTCCGCGGGCACGGTGCAGTTCGACCGCGGCCGGCGCGGCCGAGTGATCTCGGTCGTCCCCGACCCGACCGGCGCCGCCTCGGGCGCAGACGAGTAAGCGTCCGGGCGGACCGCCCTCCAGCGCGGGGGCAGACCGCCCTGCCAGCGCCAAGGCGGATCGCCCTCCAGCGCGGGCGCGGGACCGCCCTGCCAGGCCAAGGCGGGACCGCCTGCCAGCGCAGGCTTGTTGCACAAACGACGCAGACGCGTCTTGTTTGGACACACCTGGCGCGTCAATCTGCGCCGGTGGCCGAACTGTCGCCATTTGCGCCCACCCTTCGGGCCGAGAAGGCGACAGTTCGGGCGGCGTGGGTCGGAAGCGCGCAGTGGGGGGTGATCGGGCGGGAGCAGCTGCTCTCATGTGGCGTCAGCCCAACGGGAGTTTGCCGATGGGTGCAGGAGCAGCGCCTTCATCCCATCCATCGAGGCGCCTACTCGATCGGCCACCGGTCGGTTCCGATCGAGGGCCGACTCGTCGCGGCGTTGATCCACGGCGGTCCAGACGCGCTACTCAGCCACGCGACGGCGCCGTGGTGGTGGGGACTGATCCCGGATCAGCCTGGGCGCATCGATGTCAGCAGCGGGTCTCGAACCCGGTCGATCCCCGGAGTCTTCGTGCACCACGCTCGGGAGCTGCACGGGGTTCGTTACCGCCGGCTCCCGATCACGACCGTGCCGCGGACGCTGCTCGACTTCGCCGCGACCATGACCCCGGCTGGCGTTCGCCGAGCCTCGCCGAGGCGGACTATCGACAGCTTCTTGACGTCCAGGCGGTTGGATCCGTGCTTGGGCGCGGCCGGCCAGGCAGCGCCGCGCTGAGCGCCGCCCTTGAGCACCGGCTACCGCAGCTCGCATTGACCCGGAGTGTTCTGGAGGAACGTTTCGTGGCGCTCTGTGAGTCTGCGCACCTTCCCTCCCGGAGGTCAACGCGATCGTGGAAGGACTGATGGTCGATGCGCTGTGGCGTCGCGAGCGCGTGATCGTCGAGTTCGATGGCGGTCTCGGCCACCGCTCTCCCGCCCAGATCGAGCGCGACCGCCGTCGTGAGCTGGTGCTGCGGCGGGCGGGATTCACGGTAGTCCGCTACACGTGGCAGCACATACCCGGGAGCCTCGGATCGTCGCGGCGGACCTCCGCGCGATCCTCAGCCGCTCTGCGCCGTCGGCCTGACGAGGATCTCGTTGACGTCGACGTGGGGCGGCTGGGAGACAGCGAAGATCACCGCGCGGGCGATGTCGTCCGGTTCCAGCGCGTCCGACACGGGGCTGTCGAAGAACGGCGTGTCGACCATTCCCGGCTCGATCACGGTCACGCGGACGCCGGTGTCGTTCAGCTCCAACCGCGCCGATTCGCCCATCGCGGTCACGGCCCACTTGGTCGCGGAGTAGAGCGATCCGGAAAGCGCCCGGCGCCCGGCTACGGACCCGGTCAGCAGCAGGTGCCCTCGTGCCTCCTTGAGCGCCGGCAGGGTGGCCCGGATCGTCAGGGCCGCTCCGTAGACGTTCGTCAGCACCATCGCTCGCCAGTGCTCGGGCGACTCTTTCAGAAAACCTCGAGCAGCGCCGAAACCGGCGTTCGCGAACGCGACGTCGAGGCGACCGAAGTGCTCGAGCGCCCGCCCGACCATCGCCTGCTGCTGCTCCCACTCGGTCACATCACAGGAGACGGCCAGGGCGCGCCCGTCTCCGCCGAGCTCGGTGGCCAGCTCGCTGAGCCGATCGACCGAGCGGGCGGCGAGCACGACGCGGTAGCCGGACGTGGCGGCTTGGCGCGCCGTCGCGGCGCCGATGCCGCTTGACGCGCCAGTGATGAGGAACACCGGATCGCTCACGCTTGGCCTCCGTTCGTTTTTGGGGATGCTGCCCGCTCGGCATCCAGCCTCGCCTGAACGGGCAGCGCCCGAGTCGTCGGGCCGGCTCGGATTATGTCGGCCGCGTGAGTCATCGAGCTGGCAGGATGATTGCATGTACGACCGCGCGCGAGTCCATGCTCAGGGTGGGAGAGGGGGGGACGGCTGCCTCAGCTTCCGCCGCGAGGCCCACGTGCCCAAAGGGGGCCCGGACGGTGGCGACGCTGGCCGCGGAGGCGACGTGGTGCTCGTATGCGATGACAGCTTGCGGGATCTCGGAGCGTTCCGGCGGCGGTCGCACTTCAAGGCGCGCAGTGGCGCTCACGGCGAGGGATCGCTGCGCCACGGCGCCGACGGGCAGCTGCTTCAGGTCGCGGTGCCGCCGGGCACCGAGATCCTGATCGAACGAGATCAGACGCACCACGATCTCCTCATCCCTGGGCAGCGCGTGCTCGTCGCGCGCGGCGGTCCGGGAGGGCGAGGCAACAAGCGCTTTGCCGGCCCCACTCATCAGACGCCACGCTTCGCCGAGCGGGGCCTGGCGGGCGAGGAAACGTGGGTCACGCTGACGCTCAAGCTGCTCGCCGACGCCGGCCTCGTCGGACTCCCCAACGCGGGCAAGTCATCGCTGCTGGCGCGCATCACCCGGGCACACCCCAAGGTCGCCAACTACCCGTTCACCACGCTCGAGCCGGTGCTCGGCACGCTCCAGTCCGAAGACCGGCAGCTCGTGATCGCCGACATCCCCGGCCTGATCGAAGGCGCAAGTATCGGCGCGGGCCTTGGACACGATTTCCTCGCTCATGTCGAGCGCACGCGGCTGCTCGTCCACGTGCTCGATCTCCACCCACTCGACGGCAGCGACCCCGTCGCCAACCACGGGACCGTCGAACGCGAGCTCGAGCGCCACGATCCGCGGCTTGCCGCCCTCCCGCGTGTGCTAGCGCTCTCCAAGGCGGACCTGGTGGACCGTGAGATGGCGGCCGCGGCGGCGGAGGCCTGGAGGCGGCGACTGGACCCCCACGTGCCCGTGGTCGTCACCTCGTCGGTCTCGCGCGCCGGGCTGCAAGAGCTCGCCGTGGAGCTGATGCGCCGGATCCCGGTGGAGCAGGGTGAGCACACGGACGGCGAGCTGCACGGTGCGCGGTCCGGGGTCAAGCTCGGCGGCGAGGGGATCTTTCGCGACCGGAGTGAGCCGTTGGCCGCGCATCGAGTCTTTCGCCCCGCCGCGCAACGCGCGTTTGCCGTGGAGCGGGTGGGCGATCACGCCTACACGGTCAGCGGCGTCCGAGTGGAGCGTCTCGTCGCTCGCTATGACCTCGACAACGAGGATGCGCTAGCTCACCTCGAGCGCCGTCTCCGTGGGATCGGCGTGGTTCGGGCCCTGGAAGCCGCCGGATTGCAGCCCGGTGACGACGTCGAGATCGCGGGAGTGACGTTCGAGCTCGATCCGTCGGCTTAGGTCGCGCCGGCGGGGATACGCGGAGCAGTGACGACCGGGGACGCAGCCGTCGAGGCTAACCTCTGCCGGCGATGAGTTGCCTGGTGGTGAAGCTCGGTTCGAGCATCGTCGCGGACGATCGCGGCGAGGTGCGCACCGACGTGCTCGGCCGGATCTGCGACGAGCTCGCCGAGCTGCACCGCGGTGGCCGGGAGCCGATCGTCGTGACCAGCGGCGCGATCGCCCGAGGGATGGGGGTGATGGAGATTCCGCTGCGCCCGCGCGCGATCGACGAGCTGCAGGCGGCCAGCGCGGTCGGGCAGGGAAAGCTCTACCAGGTCTACGACGAGCTGCTGCGTGAACGAGGCGTGCCGAGCGCGCAGGTCCTGCTGACATTCTTCGACATGAGTGCGCGGACGCACTACCTCAACGCCCGCCGCACGCTGCGTAAGCTGCTCGACTGGCACGTGGTGCCGGTGATCAACGAGAACGACACGACGACCACGGATGAGATCTCATTCGGGAACAATGACTTCCTGGCGGCGCAGGTCGCGATTCTGCTCGGTGCCGAGCGCCTGCTGCTGCTGACCGACGTCGACGGGGTGTTCGCCTCCGATCCGCGCTGCACGCCAGCCGCGCGGATGGTCAGGGAAGTCGACGACTTCGAGGCCCTGCAGGGGCTCGACATCGGCCACGCCAGCTCACCGCTGGGCTCCGGTGGAATGCGCTCGAAGGTGCTCGCCGCGGAAATGGCCACTGCCGCCGGGATTCCGGCGATGGTCGGGAACGGCCTCGTGCCCGGGACGATCCTCGCCGCTGCGGCGGGGGGCGCAGTGGGGACGCGATTCGCGGCACGTCCCGGACGCTACTCGAGCTTCAAGCTGTGGCTCAAGTACGCCAAGCCCGCCCGTGGGCACGTGCTGGTGGACGCCGGCGCGGCGCGAGCGCTGCGCGAGGGTGGAACGAGCCTGTTGCCGGTGGGGGTCGTCGACGTGGCGGGAGACTTCGACGCCGGCGACGCGGTCGCCGTGGACCACGATGGACAGTCAATCGGAAAGGGGATCTGCAACTACTCGGCCGCCGAGCTTCGCCAGGTACGGGGGCTGAAGTCGGCGGCCGTGCGCGAGTTGCTTCCACGCGCGAGTGCCGAGGCGGTCCACCGCGACTATTTCGTGCTCGCGTAACCTGTAGCGATGGCAACCACGAGCACGAGCACCACCCCACCCGCGGACACCACCACGACGTCCGGCGCAACACCGGCGTCAGCCAGGACCATCGCGGTCCCGGACACCACCGCGTCCGCCGAGACCACCGCGTCCCCCGCGACCACCGCGCTCCCCCCGATTCCCGTGGCCGCCACCTGCGCCGCCGCGAAGCTGGCGGCGCGCTCGCTTGCGGCGCTCGCCACATCGGTCAAGGACGCAGCGCTCGAAGCGATCGCGGTCGCGTTGCTGGTCCGCACGTCGGAGATCCTGGAGGCAAACGCGATAGACCTTCAGTCCGGACGCGAGCAGGGGCTCTCCGAGGCCCTGCTCGACCGCTTGGCCCTGGATCGGGGACGGATCGCGGGGATGGCGGCGGGGGTGCGCAAGATCGCGACCCTGTCCGATCCTGTCGGCGAGGTGATTGAGGGCTCGCTGCTGCCCAACGGGCTGGAGGTGCGCAAGCTGCGCGTGCCGATCGGCGTGATCGCGGTCGTTTACGAGGCTCGGCCCAACGTCACGATCGACGCCGCGGCGCTATGCCTGAAGTCGGGCAATGCGGTCGTGCTGCGCGGCTCGTCGATGGCCGCGCATTCGAACGCGGTCCTGGCGAGCGTCGCGATTGAGGCCGGTCGCTCGGCCGGCCTGCCCGATGACGCGATCGCCCTCGTGGCCGGCGGGGGTCACGACGAGCTCGCGCAGCTCGCGACGCAGGCCGGCGTCGTCGACCTGATCATCCCCCGCGGTGGCGAACGGCTCAAGGCCGCGCTGAAGGATGTTGCCACCGTCCCGGTGATGTACGCGGCCTCGGGCAACAACCACGTGTACGTCGAGGCGACCGCGGACCTCGACGATGCGCTGGCGATCGCGCTCAACGCCAAGACGCAACGCCCGAGCACGTGCAATGCGGCTGAGACCCTCCTGGTTCACGAGTCGGTCGCGGCCGCCTTTTTGCCGCGCGCGCTGGCCTCGCTGGCGCGGGCCGGCGTCGAGCTGCGCGGCGATCAGGGCACCCGGGCCCTGGCGAATGGCACGCGCGTGGAGAGCGCGACCGAGGAGGACTGGGCGACCGAGTACCACGCGCTGATCCTGGCGGTGCGAGTCGTGGACGGCACCGCCGAGGCGATCGAACACATCAACCGGTACGGCTCCGGGCACTCCGACGCGATCGTCACGAGCGACACCGGTGCGGCGCGAGCCTTCGGGCTGGGCGTCGACTCGGCCTGCGTGTACGTCAACGCGTCGACGCGGTTCACCGACGGCGGCGAGTTCGGGATGGGCGCCGAGATCGGCTCCTCGACCCAGAAGCTCCACGCCCGCGGGCCGATCGGCCTGCGCGAGCTGTGCACGTTCAAGTACCTGGTGCAGGGCGCCGGTCACACCCGCCCCGCTGGATGACCCACGTCGCCGGATGACTCACGCGGCCTGAGCTCGTGCGCGTCGGGATTCTCGGCGGCTCGTTCAATCCGCCGCACCTCGGTCACCTCGTGTGCGCCCAGGAGGCGTACCTCCACATGGGGCTGGCGCTGGTGATTCTGATCCCGGCTCGGATACCGCCGCACAAGCCGATCGAAGATGAACCCGGCGTCGAGCACCGGCTCGAGCTATGCCGGCTGGCGGTCGGAGACGATGAGCGCTTCACCGTCTCCGACCTCGAGGCCGTCAGACCGGGACCGTCCTACACAGTCGATACGCTTGCCCAACTGCACCGCACCGCGCCAGACAACGAGCTGTTTTTGATCGTCGGTGGCGACGCCGCCGCCCGGCTGCCGAGCTGGCGCGAGCCCGAGCGGCTGTTGTCACTGGCCAGCCCCGCCGTCGCCAAGCGCCGCGGGACGGCTCGCGCCAAGGTCGAGGGCGCGATGCGCGAGCTCCGCGGCGGCGAGCGAACGGAGTTCTTCCCGATGCCGCGGATCGGCGTCTCATCGACCATGGTGCGCCGGCGGGTGAAGGCAGAGCGCCCGATCAGGTACATCGTCCCGGACGCCGTCGCCGGCTACATCGGCGAGCACGGGCTCTACGGGGGCCGCGCGCAGCGATGACGCCTGAGGAGATGGCCGTCGCCGTGACCGGTTACGCGGCCGACCGTAAGGCTTTCGAGATCGTGCAGCTCGACCTGCGCGGGATCCTCGGCTACGCCGACTACTTCGTCATCTGCAGCGGTCGCACCGACCGCCAGGCGAAGGCGATCCACGACGCGATCCACGCGGGCATGAAGTCAGAGCACGAGTTGCTTCCGCGCCGGGTCGAGGGACTGCGGGAGGGACGCTGGATCCTGATCGACTACCTTGACGTCGTCGTGCACGTGTTCACCCCCGACACGCGCGCGTACTATCGGCTCGAGCAGCTGTGGGGAGAGGCGCCCTCCCGAACGGTCGGGGCCGGGGTGGGATGAACCGCCCCAATCACATCACGGTCGCATCCTGAGCCGCGAGCGCCCGTAGGCTGGCGGTCATGCCGATCAAATCGAAGCTCCTAGCCGGCGAACGTCCCGCGCAGCAGCCCGCGCTTCGGCGGCGACTTCGTGCTCGTCAGCCAAGCGGATCAGGAGCTCATCTTCAGCGGGAATATTCACGCCAGGCGCTCTTCGCTGGCGCGCCTGTCCCTGACCCGCGGTGGCACCAGCGCGGGCATCGACGACCTGTCCTTCGCCGCGCACCGAGGGGGGGACGCTCTACATCGTCGACAGCGGCGCCGGCGTCATCTACCGTCTGCGGGGCCGGCTCATGGCCGGCGGGGCGTTCGCCAGCCTGGACACCGTCGGAACGAGCGCGAACACCACCGAGGTCGACAAGCTCAACGTGTCAAAAGAGTGCTCTCGCCACTTCTCACCGGCTTGACGAAGGCCAAGGGCTTGCTCTGGGTCGGGTAGCGGCCGCGTAGCACACCCGCGCAGCGACCCGGGCTTGGCGCTCACAGCGCCCCCAGCAGCTTCGGCGCGACCTCCTTCTTGCGGCTCATCACGCCCGGCAACTCGAGCACGCCATCGTGCGCTCTGGCGCCGAACGTCCGCGCGACCGAGGCGACGTCGCCCGCGATCAGCAGGTCGGTGCCCTTGCTCAGCACATCGGTGACCATCAGCGCGTAGAGCTGCAGGCCCTGGTCCTCGCGCTCGCGGCGCAGAGCGTCGAGCAGCTCCTGGCTTCGGTCGAGCAGGCCCTTGCCGACGACCTCGACCTGGGCGATGCAGATCGTCTGGCCCCCGCGGACCTGGTACTGCTTGGCGTCCCGGGAGACGATCTCCTGCGCGCTGACCCCCGAGACGTCGGCGGAGGCCTCGAACATCTCGCGCCCGAAGGTCGCAGCGTCGAGCGACAGTGCCCGCTCGAGGTACTCGACCACGGCATGGTCACGCGCGGTGGTGGTCGCCGAGTTGAGGATCACGGTGTCCGACAGGATCGCGCCGAGCAGCATCAGCGCACTGGTAGAGCTCGGCTCCATCCCGTTCTGGCGGAAGCGCTCGATTACCAGCGTCGCCGTCGAACCGACCGGATCGAAGGTCGCGGTCACGGGAATCCGGGTCTCGATCGAGCCGATGTGGTGGTGGTCGAGGATCTCGACGATCTCGGCCTGCTCGACGCCAGGGACGCTCTGGCCCTGCTCGGCGTGGTCGACCAGCACCACCCGCCGCCGGGTCGGCGCGACCAGATCGGCGCGAGTGATGATTCCGACCGGCCGCCGCCGGGAGTCGACCGCCACGGCAGCGCCGTAATGGACATCCTTGATCTGCTCGGAGACGTCCCCCAGCAGATAGTCGGTGGTGACGGTCAGCGGGTCCTTGTCCATCAATGCCCGGCAGGGCGCCGCCAGCGTGATCATCCGCCCGGACACGTAGCTGTCCAGGGGGGAGACCACGACGGCGGTGCCGCGCTCGCGCACGAGCTCGAGCACCGCGCTCCCGGGCGCCGCTCCGTTGGAGATCACGATCAGCGCCGCGCCCAGCGAGATCACCAGGCGCTGGGCGTCGGCGCGGTTGCCGAGCACGACGACGTCGCCGCCGGAGATCCCGCTCGGTGACCCGACGTCCATCGAGTGAACCCAGACGCGCCCCGCGAGCTGGCGGTCCTCCCCGGAGATGAGCTCGCCCTCCAGCACCTCGACGATCGCCTGCACGTACGTCGGCGCCTCCTCGAGCGTCGAGGTCCGGCGCGACTCGCGGATATAGCGCCGGGCGAGCCCGCGCTCGGTCAGCACGCCCTTCAGCGCGCCGTCGGCGTCGACGATCGGCACGAGGTCGAGCTCGGCCCGCGCCATCGCGATCCCGGCCGCGCGAATCGGCTCGTCCTGGCCGGACACCGGGAAGCTCGTCCGCATCACGTCGCAGGCCCGAAGCATCACGTGGGGAAGGAAGTCGGGCTCGGGAGCGCCGCTGCGCTGCAGCACCCACCGAGTCTGCGCGTTGCAGCTGCCCAGGCGAACGGGCACGTACTGCTCGTCCGGATGAAGGCGTCGCCCCAGCTCCGCGTAGCCGATCGCCGAGGCGATCGAATCGGTGTCGGGATTGCGATGGCCCGTGACGTAGATCGGTGGCACGGCGGCTGATTATCGCGGTACGGTGGGACGGCAAGCTGGGGGATGGCGGGCAGTGATCGCCCCGGAAAGCAACCGCAGCGACGAATGGAGACCGGCCATGCCCTCCGCACCACAGATCCTCCCGACCCAGATCGCCCAGGGTGCCGCGCCGGGTCTGAGCTACCGCCTCGAGGGCGAACTCGTGCCGGTGCTGCACATGGCGCTCGACGGTCGGGTGCCGGTTTACTTCGAGCATCACGTGCTGCTGTGGAAATACCCGAGCATGCAGATCGGGCTGCACTCGCTCAAGAAGGGCCTGAAGCGGCGGATGTTCGGAGGCTTGCCGCTGCTGTTGCTCGAGGCGCAGTCCGCAGGCGAGATCGCTTTCAGTCGCGACGCGCCCGGCCACATCGCGGCGCTGCATCTGCCGACCGGCGCGGGCATCGTCGTCCGGGAGCACCAGTTCCTCGCCGCGACCGGCAATGTGCAGTACGACTACAGCCGGGTCAAGGGGTTCTCGAACATGCTCTACGGCGGCGGTTTCTTCGTCGACGAGTTCTTCGCCGGCGACGAGGAGGGCGTCGTCTGGGTCCACGGCTACGGCAACGTGTTCGAGAAGGGCCTCGAGGCGGGCGAGACGATCGATATCGAGCCGGGCGGCTGGGTCTACCGCGACCATTCGGTGCAGATGTCCCAGGAGGTGTACGGGTTCAAGACCGGCTTTCTCGGCGGCGGCGGAAACCTCGTCTTCAATCGCTTCACCGGACCCGGCCGCGTCGGCCTGCAGAGCGCCTACTTCCACCCCCCGGTCCAGGAGGGGGCGGGGGGCAACGCGCAGCGGGAGGGCGGGGGCATGCTTGGCGGGATCGTCGGCGGCCTGCTAGAGAAATGATGGGATCGATCAGACAAGCTGGGCTCGTCGGGCGAGCGCCGGGGCCTTCGATGAGCCAACACCGGCTCGTCGGGCGAGCGCCGCTGGGTCTTCGATGATCTTCCCTCCCGCGCACCTGGCCGAGAACCCGCTCCCTCGCGGTATCGTGGGCGCGCTCGGACTGGGTGGCTATCAGTTGCTGACCGAGATCGCCGGCGTCGGGGCGGGGAGGCTCGGGCCGCAGGCGTTCCTGCTCGTGGCCGCCGACCTCGACCCCACGTTCCCCGATGTCGGCACGCAGATCGCGCTGCACCATCAGCGCCTCAAAGACGAACGAGAGCTCACCGGCTTCACCGGACTCGCGGCGCAGCTCGGCTACCTGCGCCTGACCGGGTACCGGCTGGCGCTCGAGCGGGCGGGGCTTCGGAGCAAGATCCGGATCGTCGACCCCGCGACCGGCGGGCTCCTCGTCACGATTCCCGCCCGCCATCCCGGGAAGCTGCTTGGGGGGCGGGGCAACGCCGCCGCGCTGCTGGCGGCCGCCCGGGCACTGCCCCCCGCCGGGCCGCCGCCCGAGCGCCAGAACCGGGAGTTGACGCGGCAGGTGCTGATCGCGCTGGCGCTCGGCGACGATACGCTCGGTGGGGCGCAGGCGGTCGAGCTCGCGGATCGCGCGCTGGAGCTGACCAGAGGTGATCGGGCGCTCGACCCCCCGGCGGCGCTGGAGGCGGCGAAACAGAGGGAGGGGTAGGGAAGCGGCGGGGCGAGGCCCACCAGCCCGATGGCCTCGCAGGAGCCCGCGCCGGCTCTGACCGCCATCATCCGCGGCCAACGATCACGCGTCGGCTGCTCGGGGCTACGGTTTCTGGCCTGCGGGCAGAGTCCCGGCTCGCGGCGATTGACCTGCCCAGACCATGCATAACGCGTCACAACCCCGCGTCCTGGCGTGGCCCTGTCGCAGTGTGCATGTGGGGCGTGCATAGCTCGACAGGGTGTCTCGAGATTGGCCTGTCGCGTCGCGCTGTGCAGGTAGGTGTCCAAGGGCGCCAATGGGTCAGACCGACAATGCGCTCACGTATGCCTCCGGCGTGGCGCTGCGCGCGTTTCCGGTCCTCTACGCCAAAGATGTGGCGCGCGTCGCCGAGTTCTACGCGCGACTGGGCTTCGAGGAGCACGTCCGGATGCCAGGCGCGGACGGCGAGCCGGGCTTCGTCGGCCTGGCGCGTGACGGCGCTGAGCTTGCCGTCACGAGCGAGGATTCACCACGCATGCTCGCCGACGTCGAGCCGGGCCCCGGCCCGCGTCACGAGCTGTTCGTCTACGTCGAGGACGTGGACGGGACGGTCACGGCGTTGCGCGCGGCGGGCGCGACGGTGGTTCGCGAGCCGGTGGACATGCCCTGGGGCGAGCGGGTGGGGTTCGTCTCCGATCCTGAGGGGAACCTGGTGTCGCTGGCGCAGGCCATCGGCGGCTGATTCACCTCGCGGCCCCGGGGGTCCACGCCCTCGGCTGGCCCAGCCCTAGCCGCCGGGAGCGCAGGGCTCAGCCGGATCCGCGGCTTGCCGTGGCGGGTGATGATGACGTGCTCGCCGGCGGCGACCCGATCCATCCAGTAGCCGAGGCGGTCGCGGAAGGGATTCGCGGCGATCGTGATCGGCTCTGCCTTCACAGGAGTGGAGCTGAGGGGGCTCGAACCCCTGACCTCGTGACTGCCAGTCACGCGCTCTCCCAGCTGAGCTACAGCCCCTTCGAACTCGAAGTCCTCAGCAAGGGTAATGCATGTCTGTTGGCCGTTGCGAGCCGGCGTCAGACGAAGCGTCGCGGACGGACCCGTTCGCTCCGGGGATTGGCCTCACGCCGGCGGAATGAACTCCGGCACGTCGAGAACCTCGCCGTCGGCCGGGGGCGCCATCAGCGCTCGCTCCCGCGCGGACCGTCCCCGCTCCGAGGTGGAGCCTGTGCGCTCGCGTTGGACGGGCGCGGGGGTCCGGCTCGCGCCTCCATCCGCGCGATCGAGCTGAGCCACCATCCGCGAGTGGATGTTCTGGACGTCACGTAGCAGGCGGTCGGCGTTGGAGCGCAGCGAGTCGCCCATCTCGCGAAGGTTGCCGACGAGCTCGAGCCCCTCCGTCCTGACGTCGCTTGCCGCCGTACGCGCGTCAGTCAGAAGCTCACGGGAGCGCATCTGGGCCTCCTCGGCGCTCTGCACGGCCTGCTCGCGAGTCTGCCCGGCGGCGGCGTCCGCCTCGGCCGCGAGGGTCTGGGCGTTCTCCTTGGCCTTGGCAAGGACCCTCAGCGCTTCGCTCGTGGCAGCGCGCTTGACCTGCTCAACCTGGGCGCGCTCGGCGTGGCTCAGTGCCGCAGCCTTCGTGTTGGCCAGCGCCACGATCTCGATTGCCTCCTCCTCGGCCGCTTGGATCCGGTTCTGGGCGGCGCGCTCGCCCTCCGCGATCCGCCTGCGTAGCCGCTCCTCGGCCTCGAGGCGGATTCGCTCGGCGGTCTTCTCGGCGGCGTCGACGATCGACGCCACACGCTCGGCGGCCGCGATCGCACTGGCGCCGCCGCCGGTTCGCGTCGGGCGCCGGCGCTGCACCGGTTCACCTGCCCTCTCGCCGGCGGGCTTGCCTTCCGCCTCGCCGACGGGCTCGGCGCTCGGACGGGTTTCGTGTGCCCTTTCAGCCACGAGAGCATCGTAGAATGCATACCTTCAGATTCACGCAAGAATTGGCCCGGGGTGGCCCGGGGTGGCCCGGGATGGCCTGGGATGGTCCGGGACGACTGGTTCGTCGAAACGACCCGCTCCCGCGAATCGCGCTGGTGCGGCGGATCGCTCCCGGTTGGCGCACAAGTAACCTGCATCGCGGATGTCGCAGCGGCGCTATGACCCGAAGGTGATCGAGCCCAAGTGGCAGGAGCTGTGGGCCCGTGAACGTACGTGGGAGGTCCCCAACGACCGCTTCCGCGAGCCGGGCCGGAGGATCGGTGAGGACCGCTCCGGCGAGCCGGCCAGGTCTGGTATCCACGACGCCCGCGACAAGTCCTACGTGCTCGAGATGCTGCCCTATCCCAGCGGCGAGCCTCACATCGGGCACCTGAAGAACTACGCCCTCGGCGACGCAATCGCGCATTTTCATCGCCGCACCGGGCGCCGGGTCCTGCATCCGATGGGGTACGACGCGTTTGGGCTCCCTGCCGAGAACCATGCGATCAAGACGGGCGTGCACCCGCGCAAGTCCACCGACGAGTCGATCGCCGCCTTCCAGCGAGCGTTCCGTTCGTGGGGGATCTCGATCGACTGGTCGCGGGAGCTCGCGACCCACGAGCCGAGCTACTACCGCTGGACGCAGTGGATCTTCCTGAAGCTCTACGAGCGCGGGCTCGCGTACCGCAAGCGGGCGGCGGTCAAGTGGTGCCCGAACGACGCCACGGTGCTCGCCAACGAGCAGGTGATCGACGGACGCTGCGAGCGCTGCGGAGCCGCGGTCGAGATCCGCCAGCTCGAGCAGTGGTTCTTGCGAATCACCGACTACGCCGATCGCCTGATCGACGACCTGGACCAGATCGCGTGGCCCGAGCACGTCAAGTCGATGCAGCGGAATTGGATCGGGCGCAGCCACGGCGCCGAGGTGGTGTTCCGGTGCGAGGAGCTGGCGATCGACTACCCGGTGTTCACCACCCGGCCGGACACGCTGTTCGGCGCGACGTTCTTCGTGATGGCCCCGGAGCACCCGGACGTGTTCCGGTTGGCGCAGGGAACGGAGAGCGAGGCGCACGTCCACGAGTACGTCAATCGCACGCTGACAGATGCCGTCGAGGACCGGGGTGCGGCGGAGAAGCCCAAGACCGGGGTGGCGCTCGGGCGCACGGTGGTAAACCCCGTCAACGGCGAGCGGATCCCGATGTTCGTCGCTGACTACGTGCTGATGGAGTACGGGACGGGAGCGATCATGGCGGTTCCGGCTCACGACGAGCGTGACTTCGCCTTCGCCCGGGCGTTCGAGCTGCCGATTCGCCGCGTGATCGGGGCCGCTGCCGAGGCGCGCCGGGAGGGAGACGCGGGGAGTGAGAGCGATGCGCGCCGGGAGGGTGAGCGCGAGGGCGATGCCGGGCGCGAGCGCACCGCGGCGGAGCTCCCCTACACCGGCGACGGTCCGCTGATGAACTCCGGGCCGGAGTTCGACGGGATGGACAACCGTGAGGCGTATGAGGCGATCGTGGATTGGCTTGACCGGGAAGGCAAAGGCCACGCGTCGGTCAGCTTTCGCCTCCGTGACTGGCTCGTCTCGCGTCAGCGCTACTGGGGCTGCCCGATCCCGATCGTGTACTGCGAGCGGTGCGGGATCGTTCCCGTTCCCGACGGCGATCTGCCGGTCGAGCTTCCCGACGTCGAGGACTATCGACCGAAGGGCCGCTCGCCGCTCGCGGCGGCGGAGGGCTGGGTCATGACCAGCTGCCCCGCCTGCGATGCTCCCGCCCGGCGCGAGACCGACACGATGGACACGTTTGTCGACTCGAGCTGGTACTTCCTGCGCTACTGCGACGCGCATAACGACGAGGCGCCGTGGGATCGCGCCGTGCTGAAGGGCTGGATGCCGATCGACCAGTACATCGGCGGTGTCGAGCACGCGATCCTCCACCTGATGTACGCCCGCTTCTTCATCAAGGCGCTCGCGGACATGGACCTGGTGGACGTGCAGGAGCCCTTCCAGGCGCTGTTCACGCAGGGGATGATCCTGGGACCCGATGGTCAGAAGATGTCCAAGTCAAGCGGGAACGTCGTCAGCCCGACGCCCTACGTCGAGCGCTACGGAGCCGATGCCGCGCGCTCCTACATCCTCTTCATCGGGCCGCCCGATCAGGATGCGGCGTGGTCGGAGAGCTCGCTGGAAGGGGTATACAAGTTCCTCGCCCGCCTCTGGCGGCTGGGCGATGGGCTGGGCCGGGGGGAGAGGGCGAGCTCGCCGGGCGGTGTGGGCGAGTCCGACGGCGCCCAGGCGCCGGCTGATCCGCGGGACGACGAGCTGACGCTGGTGCGCAAGGCCAACTGGGCGATCGAGAAGGTGACCGGAGACATGGCCGGGCGATTCGCGTTCAACACCGCGATTGCCGCGATCATGGAGCTGGTCAACGAGATCTACCGCCACCCGAACGCCGATCTGGCCGCGCGGCGCTTTGCCACCGCGACGGCAGCATCGCTCCTGTTCCCGTTTGCACCCCATCTCGGCGCTGAGGTGTACGAGTCGCTGACGGGGCGGCGGGTGTGGGAGGAGGCGTGGCCGGACGCCGATCCCGCGATGCTCACCGCCGACACCTTCGAGCTCGTGTGCCAGGTCAACGGCAGGGTCCGCGACCGGGTCAGGGCGCCCGCCGGCGCCCCGCGTGGAGCGCTCGAGCGGCTGTGCCTGGGCACCCGGGGCGTGCAGGCGCACATCGACGGGCGCCCCCTCGCGAAGGTGATCGTCGTGCCCGGCAAGCTGGTCAACGTCGTCGTCCGGTAAGCGGGTGCAGCCGGTACCGGATGCCAGGACCATCTCCTGACCCGCCATACGTCGCGGTCGTGGGCGCGCGCGATGCGACCCCGGCCCAGATCGCGGCCGCCGAGACGATCGGGCGGGGACTGGCTCTCGCGGGCGCGGTGCTGCTCACGGGCGGCCACGGCGGGGCGATGGCCGCCGCCTGTCGTGGCGCCGCCGGTGCGCGGGGAATGACCGTCGGCATCCTGCCCGGATTTGATCGCCGCGCCGCGAACGAATGGGTCGCCGTTGCGATTCCGACCGGTCTCGGCGACCTCCGCAACGGCTTGATCGTGCGCGCGGCCGACGTGGTGATAGCGGTCGGCGGCGCCTACGGGACGCTGTCGGAGATTGCCCTGGCCCTCAGTGACGGCGTTCCGGTGCTGGGGCTGGACTGGCCGATTGAGGGGATCGAGCGGGTGCAGTCGGCGCAGGACGCCGTCGCCCGGGCGCTGGAGCTGGCGGGTGGGATGGTCGAGGGCGGCGCCTGAGAAGGCGCCGACGCCATGCCTAGACTCCGAATCAGTGTCCGCGTTCAAACCCGCTTACCTGATCCACGGCGACGATCACGGCCGCATCGCCGAACGACGGGCGCGGCTGAGGGCGCTCGCCGAGGCCCACACCGGGGGGACCGGCGCCGAGCTACTCGAAGGCGACGCCGCCACTCCAGACGCCGTCGCCGCGGCGCTGAACGCGATGACCTTCGCCCTTGGGCGTCGCTTCATCGTCGTCGAAGGCGTGGAGCGCTGGAAGGACAAGCAGCTCGACGCGCTCGTCGCGGCGCTGGGCGCGCTGGCGCCGGAGACGACGATCGCCTTCTTCGCCCGTGAGGACGGGCGAGTCAAGGCACCCGCACGACTGCACGATGCGGTCCGCAAAGCGGAGGGCGACGTCAGCGCAGAGCAGGGCGTCAAGCCGTGGGAGCTGCCCAAGTGGGTGCTGGCCAGCGCGCGCGAGCTTGGAGTGTCGCTCGACCTTGCTGCCGCCAGAGCGCTCGTGCACCACGTCGGCGAGCGCCAGCAGCGGCTGCTGCGAGAGCTCGAGAAGCTGGCGCTCGGGGGGCGCGGCGGGGACAGCCTCGATGCCGGTGAGATCGAGCGGCTGGCCGCGCCCTCCGCACAACGCAAGGCATGGTCGCTGGCCGACGCGCTGGTCGGGGAGGACGCGGACGCAGCAACGCGCGCATACCTCGCCCTCCGAGCGCAGGGAGAACGCCTTCCCGGCCTGATCTACTGGATGGCGCAGCGCCTGCGGACGGCGCACGATGTGGCCCAAGCGCTCGACGGCGGTGAGCCCGAAGCGCAGATCAGGCGCCGGCTGCGGATGCCCGGGCGCGCCGCCGAGCGCCTGATCGCCGACGCCCGGGACGCCGGCGTTGACAAGCTGCGCCGCGCGATCGAACGGATCGCCGATCTCGAGCTGGCCTCGCGCGGCGGTGCCTCGGGCTCAGCCAGCGAGGACACCGCCGCACTGCTCGCGATCCAGCAGATCGCGCGCTGAAGCGGACCGCAGCGCGCGAGCCGGTCCCTCAGCCGCTCACGGGTGCGGCGTCGAGCACCTCGAGAACGCCGACGCGGTTCTTGTGGGCGCGCTCGTACTCACGCACCGCGCGTTCGAGCGATTCGTCGTTCGACTGCGCCATCACGGTCTCGATCTCGCCGACCGTGAGCTCGTCATAGCCTGGCCACGGCTCATCGCGCTGCAGCACGGCTATCCGGTTCAGGACGGTGGCGCGATCCTTGTTCTTGCGTTCGAATCCGTCGATCTTGGCCAGCTCGATCTGCGAGAGCTTGGGGAGGCGCTCATCGATCTCGCCGACGTTGAGCTGGTCATAGTTGGCGATCGCCAGATCCTCCTCAGCGGCGAGCGCGCCCTTGACCTCGCCCTCCGCGCGGGCAACGCCGGGAACCTTGCGAGCCTGGCGGGCGGCGCCGCGGCCTCTGCGCTCGGCGTCCTGAGCGGTGTCGCTGATCTTCGAACTCGTCGCCTGCATGGCACCGCGGGCGTAATCAGTGGTTTCCTCGGCGATCGAGCGCACCGCCTGCGCGGCGCCGGTCTTGCTCACGTCGTAGCTGGAATGGCCCTCGCGGGCGGCAATCACGGCCTTGGTGAGCGTGGGGATCTCGCGCCGCAGCGACTCGCTCATGTGCTCCTCCTCCTTGAGGATCGACGCGGCCAGCCGCGCGGTCGTGTCGTCCTGCGCCGCTCGGGCGGCCTCCTCGAGGGCGATGTAGGTGGCGATCTCGAGCGCCTCGGAGACGAACTCGTCACGGGCGTTGGCGAGCAGCTTCTCCTCGCCCCGCGCGCCGCGCAGCAGATCGAGCGGGGCCTTCGCCGACGCGATCAGCTGGCCGATCAGCACCTCGGCCATTCCAACCCCGGCGCGCAGGATGTTACGTCCCTCACCGAGCTCCTCCAGACGCTCGCTGATCTGGCGCGAGTGCTGCTTGGTCTCCTTCAGGTGGCGCTCCAGCGTGTTGCGGTAGCGCTGGCCGCTGGGGGTCATCGCGATGTGCGCCATCAGCGTTTGGGTCAGCGCGCTTTCGAGTGCGCGCGCCGCTTGGAGCTGCTCGATTACGGCCTTTTCGGCGACTGCAGACATATCAATTTCTCCTGATCGTAGGCAAGTACTGCTCACGTGGGCGTTATGCTCATCGACGCTGCGCGGCCCGTGCGCAGATCACCTATGTGGTACCCAGCGCTGGAGGTTGGTAACGCCGACGTGGCGATCTGGCGACGCGGGTAACGCCGACGCCGCGATCTGGCGTGAGTGGACGGGCTGCGCGCCACCGGCGTGCGGGCCGAAGAGGCCAAGGCGCGCGCCGCCGGGGGAGGTGGAGCTGCGCGCCGCCGGGAGAGGCGATCGTCCAGATGCCCGACAGTGGCCGCGGCTAGACGGCGCCGCGGCGCACCCGCGCCGCGCGGGACTTCTTGCGCGCGCCGGTATTGCGATGGATCGCACCGCGCTTGACGGCTTTGTCGATCGTCTGAACCAGCACCCGATGCTCGTCGTCGGCGGCCGCTCCGTCGGCGACCGCCGTCGCCTGCTCGAGCCGGTGGAAGTACGTCCTGATCTTCGAGGTGTACCGGCGGTTCTCAAGCCGCTCGCGCTCGGCGCGCTCGATCCGCTTCTTCTGTGAGTGGATGTTCGCCATAGCCAAATACCAGTTATAAAAAACACCCGCGGTCAGATCCGCCGCGGCGCGGCCCTACTATAGCGGCCCCGTGTCGGACGAGACCATCGCCGCGAGCGCCACCCCTCCTCGTCGCCGGCTCGGCCTCAGCACCGCGATCTTCGCGTTGGCCACGGGGCTCTCGCGGATCGTAGGGCTCGGTCGCGAGGTCGTCGCGGCAAGCTACTTCGGCACCAGCGGCCCCGCTTCAGCGTTCACGATCGCCTCCCAGATTCCGAACCTGATGTCGAACCTGTTCGCGCAGGCGGCCCTGTCGGCTGCGTTCGTGCCGGTGTTCACCGACCTGCTGCAGCAGGGTCGCAAGCGCGAGGCGTTCAAGCTCGCGTCGACCCTGTTCTGGATCATCCTGATCGCGCTCGGAGCGCTGACGGCGATCGGGATCCTGCTCGCGGGCGTGATCATGCCGCTGTTCACGGGACCCAAGTTCAATGGAACGCTGGATCACCTGACCGCGGGCCTGGCGCAGGTCCTGTTCCCGGTCGTGCTGCTGCTCGGGCTCACGGGCCTGCTCGTGGGGATCCTTCAGTCCTACGATGAGTTCTCGATCCCGGCGCTCGCGCCGGCGGTCTGGAACCTGGTGATCTTGGTGCTCCTGGTCGCGCTCCACACGCAGTTCCAGGGGGGTAAGCGGCTGTACGCATACGCGATCGCGTGGCTGGTCGGAACCGTCGTGCAGGGGCTGATGGTGGCCTGGGCGCTGAAGCGGATCGACTTCCGCCTGCGCCTGGTGCTCGACTGGCGCGATACGCGGGTGCGCCAGGTATTCGTGCTGATGCTCCCGGTGACGATCGGGCTCGGGATCGTGAACTTCGACCAGCTGCTCAACTCCTTCTTCGGCACGCTCGTCTCCAGCCAGGCCCCACGTGCGATTGACAACGCGTTCCGGATCTACATGCTTCCGCAGGGCATCTTCAGCGTTGCCGTCGCGACGGTGCTGTTCCCGACCCTGAGCCGCCAGGCCGCGCGCCGCGCGCCGGAGGAAATGCGGCGCACCGTCGGCAACGGGCTGCGCCAGATCAACCTGTTGCTGATCCCGGCGGCGGGGCTGCTGGTCGCGCTCGCGACGCCGATCACCCGGCTCGTGTATCAGCGCGCCAACTTCGGGCCGGAGTCGACGCACCTGGTCTCGATCGCGCTGTTCTGGTTTGCCTTCAGCCTCCCGTTTGGCGGGCTGAACCTGCTCTTGACTCGGACCTTCTTCGCGCTGCAGCGCCCGTGGATACCCACGCGCCTGGCGGCGATGAACCTGGTCGTGGACATCGTCGTCAGCGTCGCGCTGTACAAACCGCTCGGGATCGCCGGCCTGGTGATCGGCACCGCGGTCGCGAATGCGGTGATGACGGCGCTGCAGCTCCATCGGCTGCGAACCGGCTTCAACGGCCGGCTCGAGGGCCCCCAGACGCTGATGATCACGGCGCGGGTCCTGCTCGCCTCGACGATCGTGATGGTGCTGGCGCGGATCGTGTGGGGCCTGCTCGACGGCCTGCTCGGCCGGTCGCTGCCCGGCCAGGTGGTGTCGGTGGGCGTAGCGATCGGGCTCGCGGTGTACGTCTATGCGAGGGCCGTGCTGAGAATGCGCATCCCTGAGGCCAGGCAGATCGAGGCGCTCGTGCTCGGGCGGCTGGGTCGTCGCCCCGCGGCCTGAGATCGCCGGACGCATACGCTGTGTCTCCAATGGCCGACCAGGCTCACATCCGCAACTTCTCGATCATCGCCCACATCGACCACGGCAAGTCGACGCTGGCCGATCGGATCCTCGAGCTGACCCGCACGGTCGCTCCACGAGCGATGCGCGCCCAGGTGCTCGATTCGATGGAGCTCGAGCGCGAACGCGGGATCACGATCAAGGCACAGGCCGTGCGCGTGTTCTACGAGGCGGCGGACGGGGAGACCTATCAGCTGCAGCTGATCGACACTCCGGGCCACGTGGACTTCACCTACGAGTTCTCGCGCTCGCTGGCGGCCTGCGAGGGGGCGCTGCTCGTGGTCGATGCCTCCCAGGGGGTCGAGGCGCAGACGGTCGCGAACACCTACCTGGCGGTCGAGTCGGGGCTCGAGCTGATCCCCTGCCTGAACAAGGTCGACCTCCCCGGCGCCGAGCCCGACCGGGTCGCCGGCGAAGTGGCGGACCTGCTCGGCGAGCCGGCCGGCACGGTCCGCCGAATCAGCGCCAAGACCGGTGAAGGGGTCACCGACGTGCTCGAGGAGCTGATCGCGCGGGTTCCGCCGCCGGCGGGTGACCCGGCCAAGCCTCCGCGCGCGCTGATCTTCGACTCCGAGTTCGACCAGTATCGCGGCGTGATCGCCTACATCCGGGTTGTCGACGGAACCTTCACCAAGGGTGACGCGATCCGGGCGATGCAGGCGGGCACCGAGGCCGAGATCGACGACATCGGGTTCTTCACCCCGCAGATGATCTCGACGCCGTCGCTGGGTCCGGGCGAGGTGGGCTTCCTGACCACCGGGATCAAGGACGTCACGAAGTTGAGGGTGGGGGACACGCTGACCGCCAAGGCGGCTCCCGCCGGCGAGCCGCTGCCCGGCTACCGCGAGGTCAAGCCGATGGTCTTCTGCGGCCTCTTCCCGATCGAATCCGACGACTACGACGATCTGCGCGACGCGCTCGAGAAGCTGACGCTCAACGACGCGGCGCTGTCGTGGCAGCCGGAGACGAGCGACGCGCTCGGGTTCGGCTTCCGCTGCGGCTTCCTCGGCCTGCTGCACATGGACATCGTCCGTGAGCGCCTCGAGCGCGAGTATGACCTCGAGCTGCTCGCGACGATGCCGAGCGTCGAGTACGAGGTGACCCTCTACGACGGAGCGATGCTCCCGGTCCACTCGCCCAACGACATGCCCGATCCCTCCCGCGTGGCCGAGGTGCGCGAGCCCTACATCCGTGCCTCGGTGCTCACCCCCAGGGAGTACGTCGGGCAGATCATGGAGCTCTGCCAGGAGCGTCGCGGCGAGCACGTCGGGATGCACTTCCTGTCGCAGGCGCGCGTGCAGCTGACCTACGACCTGCCGCTGGCTGAGATCGTGCTCGACTTCTTCGATCAGCTCAAGTCACGCACACGCGGTTACGCCTCGCTCGACTACGACCTGATCGGGCTGCGCAAATCGGATCTGGTCAAGCTCGACATCCTGCTCGCCGGGGACGCCGTCGACGCGCTGTCGATGCTCGTGCATCGCGGCAAGGCCTACGACGCCGGGCGCACGCTGACCGAGAAGCTCCGCCGGAAGATCCCCCGCCAGCAGTACGACGTCCCGATCCAGGCTGCGGTCGGGTCGCGGATCGTGGCCCGCGAGACGATCAAGGCCTACCGCAAGGACGTGGTTGCGAAGTGCTACGGGGGTGACATCAGCCGCAAGCGCAAGCTGCTCGAGCAGCAGAAGAAGGGCAAGCAGCGGATGAAGCAGGTCGGGCGGATCGAGGTCCCGCAGGAGGCGTTCCTGGCGGTACTGGAGCTGGGGGAGAAGGGGTAAGCGGGGGTCGCGTAGGGGCAGAACGGGGGCGGTGCCGGCGGCCTCAGATCCAGGACGATTGCCGCCTCAGATCCAGGACCCGCGCCCGGCGGGTGAACCGGGGCGTCCAGTCTGGGGCCGCGCGGACCTGGTGCAGCGTCCGTGGAAACCGCGGCAGACGCCGCGCCGGTGCCCGAAGAACCAGCACCCGATCGCGACCCACACGATCAACGGCGCCAGCGTGCCGGCGATCGCGAACGCCGCGGCCACCAGTACCGCGAGCATGCCGGTGAGCACGAACGCAGCGGCGGCGAGCACGGCGAGCAGCACCGGGATCGCGATCGCCAGTGCCAGGACGGGACGGGCCAGCGGGAGCGTTCGGGTGCTCCGGCGGGCGGGCGCCGGACCGGGCAGGTCGGCGAGGATCGCGTCTAGCTCACCGTAGGTCCGCGCGCGGAGCGCGAGGCCGATCCGCTGCTCGAGCTCCTCGGCGAGCAGGCGCCCCTCGGCGGCGGCCTGGCGCAGCCGCTCGACGGTCTGCTCACGCTCGGAATCGGATGCTCTGAGGCTCGCCCGCGATGCCATGTCTGGAGGCTAGCGCGGCCTGGCGTCGCCCACAAGCGAGGGCCGCCTGCTCCCCCAGGGCTCGATCCCGCTGAGGGCCGGGCGCTCCAGAGCACAGGCTATCCGCTCCGGCGGGCGGCGCTCGGGCCGATCAGGAGACCGAAAGCGACCATGTCCTGGCGCTCATGCCGGCCGCGCATGTATGAGCGTAGGACCGCCTCGCGGGTGAACCCGGCGCGCTCAGCGACGCGCTGGGAGGCCAGGTTGCCGGTCGCGGCGAACAGATCGATGCGCTCGAGCGAGAGCGCCGTGAATCCCCAAGTGCAGATCATCCGGACTGCACGGGTGGCGTGGCCGTGGCCGCGGGCTTGGGGCGCGAGCCAGTATCCGACCTCCGCGCGGGCGTGCTTCCAGACCGGTCGCAGCAGCGAGACCTGGCCGAGCAGCTCACCGTCCGGGCTCACGATTGCGAACGGCGCCGAGGCCCCGGCCTGGACGGCGTGATCGCGTTGCGACAGGTACGCGCGTGCGCGGGCCTCGTCGTAGGGCATTGGCACGCTGGTCCAGCGAGCGAGCTCCGGGTCCTGACCGACCACGACCAGCGCGTCGACGTCGGAGTCTCCCCACGGGCGCAGTACGGTGGAGCCGTCGATCAGGGCTTCCGCGGGGAGGACGATCCGGGTCACGCGATCATCCGCCCCCGCCCCCGCGCCCGGCCGGACCGTTCGTCCCGGCAGGACCGTTCGCCAGTCCGGCAGGACCGGCCGCGTTGGTCCCGCCCGCGTCATGTCCGTGCATATCCGCCCGATCCGCGAGCGCTCGCACCAGGGCGGGCACATCCAGTCCCGGACACTGCTCGGAGAGCCACCGCTGAGCGGCCCGACGGCCGCCGAGCGCTCTGAGCCCCCGCTCGCCGTGCTCGGCGCTGAAGTCAGCCAGCGCGTGCATCCGTCGGGCGAGCAGCCGCCGGGCCGCCAGGTCGAGCCTCGATCGGTGGTCGTCGAGCACGTCCACCAGCTCGCTGATCCCCGACGGCGGCGGAACCGAGGAGACAGCCAGAACGGTCGTGTCCGAGGCGCTCAGCGAGCGCAGCGCGGACCGCAGGTCCGAGAGCGCGCGGGTGGCCATCCGCCCGAGATCGGCTTTCGTCACCACGAGCACGTCGGGCACCTCCATGATGCCGGCCTTCAAGAATTGGAGCACGTCTCCCGATCCGGGCTGGACCACCACAACGACGGTGTCGGCGAGGTCCGCCACGTCGGTCTCGGACTGCCCGACGCCCACCGTCTCGATCACCACGACGTCGAACGCCGCTGCGAGCGCCGCCGCGGCTGCGCGGGTCCCGGGGGCCAAGCCGCCGGCGCGCTCGCCGGCGGCGCTCGAGCGGATGAACACCTCCCGGTCACCGGGATCGACCTGAATTCGTGCCCGGTCGCCCAGCAGCGCCCCGCCGGAGCGCCTTGAGCTGGGATCGACCGCCAGCACGGCGACCGAGCGCCCACGCGCCCGCCACTCCGTCACGAGGCGTGAGAGCAGCGAGGACTTGCCCACGCCGGGGGGACCGGTCACGCCGACGATCTGAGCCGGCGCCTCAGCCCCGAGCGCGGCTGGCGAGACCGCCGCCAGCAGCGCCGCGGTCTGCCGGCACGCATCGCTGGTCGCGCTCTCGAGGAGGTTCAGCGCCGCAGGCGCCGCGCTCAGGTCACGCTGGGCAAGCCGAGCTCCGAGCTCGCCGCCATCCGGCATCGAGCGCGAGGCGGGGCCACCGCGGGCAACCCGCGCGTTCGTCAAGCCGCCGCAACCCGGTTGATGCCGTTGCGCTTGCCAACCAGCTCCACGATGTCGCGCATCATCCGGTTCAGGTCCCAGTCCCGCGGGGTGTAGACGGCCGCTACGCCCGCCTTGCGCAGCGCCACGGCGTCATCCTGCGGGATGATCCCCCCGACCACCACCGGCACCTCGCCCACTCCGGCCTCGAGCAGCGCCGCCAGCACGGCGGGGATCAGCTCGCGATGGGACCCCGACAGAATCGATAGCCCCACGACGTGGACGCCTTCCTGGGCGGCGGAGGTCGCGATCTGCAGCGGGGTAAGGCGGATCCCCTCGTAGACCACGTCCATTCCCGCGTCCCGCGCGCGAACCGCGATCTGCTCAGCGCCGTTGGAATGTCCATCCAGACCGGGCTTGCCGACGAGGAACTTGAGCCGGCGCCCCAGCGCTGCGCTGACGCGCTCGACCTCCTCGCGTAACTCACCGACGGCTTCGCTGGAGACGATCGCGGCCGGGCCGACCCCGGTCGGCGCGCGGTATTCGCCGAACGCCTCACGCAAAGTCTGTGACCACTCACCCGTCGTCGCGCCCGCCCGCGCCGCCGCGATCGTTGCGGGCATGATGTTCTCCGAATCGTCGCGCGCGACCCGGGCAAGCTCCCCCAGCGCCGCGTCGACGGACGGCTGATCCCGCGCCGCGCGCCAGTGCTCCAGCGCGGTGCGCTGCTGGGATTCGATCTCCGGATCAATCACGAGAATTCGCCCGCCCCCGTCCTCGGTCAGCGGCGAGGGCTCAGTCGAAGTGAAGCGGTTCATTCCGACGACCGTCAGCTCGCGGGCCTCGATCCGCCGCCAGCGCTCGCGCTGGGAGTCGACCAGAGCCGCCTTCATGTAGTCGACCGCCTCGACTGCCCCGCCGAGGTCCGCGACCCGCGCGATCTCCTCACGCGCCCCCTCGACGAGCTCCGACACCAGCGCGTCGATCACCTTCGAGCCCTCGAAGATGTCGGGATACTCGAGCAGGTCAGTCTCGTACGCCAGGACCTGCTGCAGGCGCAGCGACCACTGCTGGTCCCACGGACGCGGCAGGCCGAGCGCCTCGTTCCACGCGGGGAGCTGAATCGCGCGCGCGCGGACGCTGCGGCCGAGCGTGACCGCCAGCGCCTCGAGCGCGATCCGGTACACGTTGTTCTCAGGCTGAGCCTCGGTCAGCCCGAGCGAGTTGACCTGCACGCCGTAGCGAAAGCGGCGGTGCTTGGGATCCTTCACGCCGTAGCGCTCCCGGCCGAGCTCGTCCCACAGCGCAGCCATCGCACGGAGCTTCGCGTGCTCCTCGATGAACCGCACTCCCGCGTTGACGAAGAACGAGATCCTCCCGAACACGCTGCTCATCGGGTCGGCACCCCCGTCGCGGGGGGGGTGTCGGCGCTGCGCGGGCAACCGCGCCCGGACCTCGTCGAGGACCGCGATCGCGTTGCTGAGCGCGTAGGCGATCTCCTGTACGGGCGTCGCCCCCGCCTCCTGAAGGTGGTAGGAGCAGATGTTGATTGGGTTCCACCGGGGAACGTGCTCCACCGTGTAGGCGATCGTGTCGGCGATCAGCCGCATGCTCGGAGCCGGCGGAAAGGCGTAGGTTCCCCGGCTCAGATACTCCTTGAGGATGTCGTTCTGGGTGGTGCCCTGGAGCTGCTCCTCGGGCACTCCCTGGTCCTCGGCGGCGACGATGTAGAGGGCCAGCAGCCAGGCCGCGGTCGCATTGATCGTCATCGAGGTGTTCATCTGATCGAGCGGAATGCCCTCCATCAGCGTCCGCATGTCGCCGGCGTGGGCGACGGCGACGCCGACCTTGCCCACCTCACCGCGGGCGAGCTCGTCGTCGACGTCGTAGCCGGTCTGCGTGGGCAGGTCGACGGCGACCGACAGGCCCGTCTGGCCCTTGGCCAGGTTGCGCCGGTACAGCCCGTTGGACTCCGCCGGAGAGGAGTGCCCGGCGTACGTGCGCATCACCCACGGACGGTCGGGCGTGGCAGCGGAGGGCGTCGGCATGGCCGCATCGTAGCCGTGCCACACTGGGCGACCGGAGGTCTCGTCGTGCCCATCCCCGCCACCAACAGCCTGCACTACACGGTTGGCCCGGTCATCGCCGTGGTGGCCGTGGTGCTCATCATCGCCTTCATGCGCTGGGCGTTCTCCCAGACCAC
>JBPCRJ010000130.1:0-15609 GCA_050996975.1 Solirubrobacteraceae bacterium
CAGCATCGGCTTTCACCACGTCCATCACCTGGCCTCCCGGATCCCCAACTACAACCTCAGCCAAGCCCATCGCGACAATCCCGTCTTTCACAACGTGCCGCAGATCACCCCCTGGCAAGGCATCATGACCCTGCGGCTGAAGCTCTACGACGAGGCGAGCGGGCGGCTGGTGAGCTTCAAGGAAGCTGCTGCTGCCCATGAGCGGCAGCCAGCCGGGGCCGGCTAGTCGAATGATCGCGTGTCCCGTCGCTTAGCACACTTGCCCGGTCGCTGCATGCCATCGGGTCGACGCCTTGTGCTCGCCGGCGACAGAAGCGTCGCCCGCTTGGACCGTACACCTGCTTTCGATCCCAGGAGGTGCGTTGACAGCGACAGCGATCTCACCTTCTATGCCGGCGATGCACGTCTCCGCGCGGCCGCACACCGGCACCTGCCTTGCGCGCGGAAGCCGAGACTGTCGCTGACGATCGGTTTCGTCACTCCCGCTGGGGCGTCCCGCGCGCGCGCCTTGGCGACGGTTCAGTCTCCTGCGCTTCGCTGGCGGTCGAGAGTCCGCCGGGTCGCGGCGGTTTGCTCTCGCGGTCGCCGGGTAGGGCGCGGAGATGAAGTTGTTGGATCCGGCTCTCAATGACCTGTCTCCACGGCACCTCGAGGTCTACTGGCGATACCAGGTCGTCCGCACCGCTGTCGACTTCGGCGCCGCGCTGTGCTTTGTCATGGGCAGCGCGTTCTTCTTTTTCGCGTCGATGATCAGGGCTGCGGATTGGCTTTTCCTGG
Organism: Solirubrobacteraceae bacterium; assembly: GCA_050996975.1. Classification (GTDB taxonomy): domain Bacteria; phylum Actinomycetota; class Thermoleophilia; order Solirubrobacterales; family Solirubrobacteraceae; genus Palsa-465. The sequence goes on from JBPCRJ010000130.1 coordinate 778, forward strand.
TTGGCTCGATTCTCTTCGCCGTGAAACCAACGATCGACATGATCCGATCGCTTCATCTCCGGCGGCTCCCGACGACTCGCGGTGATACCGCGCCATCCTGAGCGCCAAAGCGCCACCCGCAGAGACGCGCGCGACGGCCGGCGGTGCCACCCCTTACCTCAACATCGCAACTCCCACTCAATCGAGCGTTGCGACGACCAGTTGAATCCGCCCACCAAAGCGGGGGAAGTCCACACGTTGTCCGTCGGTGCTCAGCTACGTCCAAGCTCAGCCGGCGAGCTCTCTGAGTGGCGCGGTCAAGCGGTCGGCCAGTGCGGGGTCGGTCCGTTCGGTCTCGACGAGCAGCGCGCGGGTGGCCTGGGCAAAGGCGCGTTTGAGCTCCGGGATCTCGAGTGAGCGGACGAGCGCCTGCGCGACGACCACGGTCGTCTCAGGCGGAAGGCGGTCCATGCCTCGGCCTTGGACCGCGGGCAGGCTGTGGCGCAGGCACGCCAGGGCGAGCACTTGGTCGCGCATGGCGCTGATCATGTACTCCGCCTGCCACACCCGGCCGCGCGCGATGCTCGAGCGGGCGTGCAGTGCATAGAGCCAGCCGGTGCCGACCAGCTCGCCGGCGTTGGGCATAACGGCGGCGAGCGGTTTGGCGGCGGCTCCGAACAGCAAGTGGAAGCGCGGCCCGATCGCGCCGAACTGCGCCTGGGTCCAGAACGAGACATCGACCTGCAGGGTGCTGGAGAGCAGGAAGACCCGATACACGGTCTCGCCGCGGGTCATGTCCAGATGATGCACGGCACCGTGGCGGTCGTACATCCGGTCGGTCCAGTCAGCGATCGCCGGCGTACGGTCAGCATCGGCGGCGAGACACAAGGCGAGATCTATGTCCGACCAGCGATCCTCGCGACCGAGCGCGGAGGACCCGATCAGCGCCGCGGCGCCGATGCGCACATCCACTCCGGCGGCGAGGACGAGCTCGTCGCGTAGCCGATCGCGATCCTCTGCGGTGAACACGGTGTGGACACTACGGACCCGATCCGCGCGGCCGCCGATCGAACCCTCGATCAAACGACAGACTGACGCAGAGGCCCACAGAGCGCGGTCTTGGCAACACCCACTTGCTCTGATGCACCGAGCTTCCGATGAGCCGTCCCGCGCCCTACGCTTCAACCGCTGCGTGAGCAAATGCGGACAAACGCTGGATCAACCCCGCCAAAGCGTCCTCCCGCTGCCGCACGGCAGAGCGCTTGACAGATTGTATGCGTGCAGATATTATGCGCGCATGTCTACTTCTTCCTTCTCCTACACTCACAGGATCGAGGCCGACGTCTCTGCGGCCGCGGTCTGGTCCCTTTACGAGGATGTCGCGACCTGGCCATGCTGGGACGCGCAGGCCGAGCTGATCACCCGCGACGGGCCGTTCGTGGCCGGGTCGACCGGCACGATGAAGTTCATCGGCCAGGACCCGATGCCCTATCGCCTGGTCAAGGTCGAGCCCCAGCGCGAGTTCATCGACGAGACGCCGCTCGGCGACATCGTGGTGCGCGTCTCCCATCAGCTCGAGCCGCTTGACCCTGGTCGTCTACGCATCACATACTCGGTGCAGATCGACGGCCCAGAGGATCAGGCGGGTCGACTCGGGCCGATGATCACCGCTGATTTTCCGGCCACCATGGCCTCGCTGGTCGAGCTTGCCCAGAGGGGGTCCTCATAACAGACCGATCCCCGGCCTCGGTGCATCGGGCGCCAGAGCAGAGCCCAGGCTTTCTCCTCTGGCGGGCAACGCTCGGGTGGCAGCGTCGGATCCGCGCGGTGCTGGCGCCACACGGACTTACCCACGTGCAGTTCGTCCTGCTCGCTTCCCTCTGGTGGCTGCAGGACCACGAACGGCAACAACCGACCCAGACGCGACTAGCCGCGCACGCGGGGGTCGACCCGATGATGACCAGTCAGGTGGCTCGTAAGCTCGAGGCGCGCGGACTGCTCGAGCGCCACGCCGATCACGCCGACAGCCGCGTCCGTGAACTGTGCCTCACGCCACCCGGCCGCGCCCTGCTGGGCGCGGCCCTCGCCGACGTCGAGACGGCCGACGAGATCCACTTCGACGCGCTCGGGGATCAGCTCCAGACCTTCATCGCGGCGCTGACCCGGCTCGATTCGCGCCGACCCTAGCGACGGTACTGTGGCGAGGTCGTCGCGATTCGCGCCGCGCACTTACGTCCCCCGGCGTCATCCTGATTGCTCCAACCGAACACGGCGCGCGACCACGTCACGAGCGACCGTCTGCAACGAACGTTCGGCCGCGAACGAATGGGCGCGCAGACGCACGAAAGCCTCGTCCATCGAAACCCCCAGCTGCGCGGAGACGACCCCCGTCGCCTGATGAACCTCAGCCCAATGTGGCGGCTCGCCGGCCAGCAGTTCGTGCACACGGTCTGCGGGCGCGCCGGCCTGCACCGCCAGCACCACCTGACCCGCCACATCGCTCAATACCAGACCCTGCGCGAGCTCCTCGGCGCTGAGCGCGTTGGGACGGTCGCGGTAGAGCACCAGCACCCCCATCCGGCTCGCGCCGAGGTGCAGCGGGAACGCGAACACCGCCCTGATCCCTGCCTCGCCGGCCGCCTGCGCGAAAGTCGGCCAGCGGACCTCCTCCGGATCCGCCAGGTCAGGCTCCAGCACCGGTTGGTTGGCCGCCCATGCGTCCACGCATGGCCCTTCGCCCAACATCAGCTGCAGCTCCTGTATCGCAGCCACACCGGGCTCGGACACCCCCGCGCTGCCGCGCAGCACACCGTTCGCCATCAGCGAGATCCCTGCGCCCCTGAGCGACAACAGTGCGACTGCGGCCATGCACACCCGATCGATCACCGACGGGGCGTCGCCATCGGCGCTTGCCATCGCCGCAAACACCACAGTCAAACGATCCGGCAACAGCATCGATTCACAGGCTACTCCCGAGCCTTTGGGAGCAGGACGGTTCTCGGAGCGTTCTCCGGCCCGCGAGAGCCTTGCGTCTGAACGTCAATCCACCCGTGGATTGAGGCTAGACTTTAGCCGGGATGGCCAAGCAGCAGCGGACGATGCGGATCGAGCAGCGCAGTCAGCTCGCGGCGATGGCTCAGATGGAGAGTCGCTCGGACGAGGAGCTGGAGGCGGAGACCAAGTTCAAGGCGGCGGCGCAGGCGATTCTGGGCGCTCGAGCCGCCGAGCGCTACGACGCCAAGGCGGCCAGATTGCACTTCCAGCGAGCGCTCGTCGCGGCGCGTCCACAGGAGCGCCTGCAGCTTCGGCGGATGGCGGACGCATCGCTCGCGCTGGCCGAGCGCCGGGCGGATGATCTCAAGCAGGCCGCCGCGCGGCTGGGAGTCGAGCCGCCGAGTACGCGCCAGCTGCGAGGCCTGAAGCTGATGGGACTCGTCGCGCCTCCAAAGAACGCCGGCTTGCTGCTCCGCGTGCGTGGGATCGTGCTCGTAGTCCTGCTGATCGTGTTGATCCTGCTGGCCGGATTCGGTCTCGTAAAGCTGATCGCGCTTCCGTTCGGCGGGATCTCCACCGATCTGGCGATCTTTTACGGCCTCGTCGTTGTCGCGGTGGCAATCGGCGCGCTGGCGTACTTTGGCCGGCGACGCCAGAAACGCGCCCAGGCCGATCGCGCCGAGCAGATCGCCTCGCGCGCACGCTGAGACTGCGGCGAACGGCCGTGTGCGGACGCTACACCCTCACCGCGGCCAATCCGGCCGATATCCGCACGCGCTTCCCGGTCGGGGAGTCGATCGAGATCCACCGCCGGTACAACGTCGCGCCGGGGGATGATGTGCTGGCGCTCACCACCGATCGCGACGGAGAGCCCCGCGGCGAGATGTTGCGCTGGGGTCTTGTGCCGTCGTGGGCACAGTCTCCGGAGACTGGACCGAAGATGATCAACGCGCGCGTGGAGACCGTCGCGCAACGCCCCGCCTTCCGCGCCGCGTTCGAGCGTATGCGCTGCCTGATCATCGCCGATGGGTTCTACGAGTGGCGTCTCACCCCCGGTGGCGGATCCAAGCAGCCTTTCCACATCACGCGGGCCGACGGCAGGCTGTTCGTCTTTGCCGGCCTGTGGTCGATCTGGCATTCCGGGAGGGTCGGAAAGCAATCGGTGGACGACGAGGCGCTGCGTTCGTGCACGATCCTGACGACCGCCGCGAACGCGGCAATCGCGGAGCTGCATGACCGCATGCCCGTGATCCTCGCGCCGGAGGCTGAGTCTGCGTGGCTTGACCTTTCCACCTCGGCGGAGCACTTGCGAGCGATTCTCTCGGGGCTCGGACCGAGCCAGACCGCGTTGCGCCCGGTCGACAGCGCCGTCAACGATGCCCGCTGTGACGGGCCGGCCTGCCTGGCCTCACCGGTGCCGCGAGAGGAGACGAATGGCGCCCGCGCGCTGCGAGGCGGCCAGGCGACGCTGTTCTGACGCAGCGACACGCCGCTGAGGTCGCGTCTGCCGGCTCGACGACCCGGCACCCCAACGTGAGTGCTTATCGAGCCACCAGGGCGGTTCGCGGCACGCGCCCCGCCGAGTCGTGCGCGCCGCGATCCGGAGCCGCACGAGCACATCGCTTGCTCAAGACCGGCCCTGAGCGCACCGCGTCGCGATAATCGACTCCCGATGCCTCTCTCTCCCCTGCTGTCCGCCTACGATCACGTGCTGCTCGACCTCGACGGGTGCGTATGGGTCGGGGATGTGTGCACCCGGGCCGCGGCGGAGGCGGTCGCGGAGCTCCGGGCGGCCGGCAAGGCCGTGGCGTTCCTGACCAACGGCGCCCGCTACTCGCCCGAGGAGTACGTGCGCAAGCTGTGGTCGCTCGGGCTCCGGGCGTCGCTCGAGGAGGTGGTGACGGTCGGCGCGGCGATTCAATTCGAGCTCGCCGGTGGAGGCCACGGCCACAGCGCATACGTGATCGGCTCGCCGGCGATCCACCGTCACGTCGCCGACGCGGGCCTGGCGATCCTCGACCACAGCGCTGATCGCGCGGCGCAGGCCGACGTCGTCGTGGTCGCCGGCCACGACGAGCTTCACTTCGATGAGCTGCGAGGCGCGACGCAGGCCGTGCTCGGGGGCGCGCAGATGCTCTGCGCCGGACGCGACCGCACCTACCCGGCGCAGAACGGGATCTGCCCGGGGACCGGCGCGATCGTCGCGGCGCTCGAATATGCCACCGCGCGTACGGCCGTGAGCGTGGGAAAGCCCGAGCCCCAGATCTTTCGCACCGCGCTCGATCGTCTTGGCCCCGGTCGGACGCTGGTCGTCGGCGACCGACTCGACTCCGACCTGGCCGGCGCCGCGGCTGCGGGTCTCGATGCGGCGATCGTGCTCACCGGCGTGAGCACCCTGGACCAGGCGGAGGGCGCGCGCGAGCCGGCGCCCGTCGCTATCGCACAGGATCTTCACTCGCTGTTGCTGAGCGCGTGAGGAGGCTCGCCCTGATCGTCAACCCGTCCGCCGGCGAGGTCGCGGTCGCGTTCGGCGGCGATGGTCTGGTCGGCGCGATCGCGGGCGCACTGAAGCACACCGACGGGGTGCTAGGGGTGCTACCGGGTGGGCGCGGCAACGACTTCGCGCGGACGCTGCGCATCCCGCTCGAGCCGCGAGCTGCGTGTCAGGTGCTCGCCACCGGGGTCGTGCGGGCCCTCGACCTCGGGCAGGCGGGCTCGAGCACCTTCATCGGGATCGCGAGCTGCGGGTTTGATTCCGAGGCCAACCGGATCGCGAACCACACCCGGTGGATACGCGGAAACCTCGTATATCTATATGGCGCGCTCCGCGCGCTGGTGGGGTGGACGCCGGCCACGTTCTCGGTCAGTCTCGACGGCGCGCAGACCCGGAGGCTCACCGGCTACACGGTCCTGGCGGCGAACTCGAAGGCGTACGGCGGTGGGATGATGGTCGCCCCGGACGCGTCGCTCGAGGACAGCCGGCTCGATGTGGTGATGATCGGACAGGTCCCGAGGCTCCGCTTCCTCGTGCTGATGCCGACCCTCTTCCGGGGCACCCACGTGCGCCACCGCGACGTCGAGGTGCTGCGCGCACAGGTGGTGCACGTAAGCGCGGATCGGCCGTTCACCGTGTACGCCGACGGAGATCCGATCGCCGAGCTGCCCGTGAGCATTCGTGCGCTTCCCCGAGCCGTGCGGGTGATCGTGCCGGCATGAGGACATTGCGGATCAAGATTGCCGCGGCGCGCGCCGTCGGTGAGCTCGCGCGCCGAGCCGGGCGCGGAGGCGGCACGAGCCTGCCCGGCAAGCTGCTGATGCGCCTGGAGCCCGGCGCGACACGAGCTCTCGCGGCGCGGCTGCCGCGCGGCTGCGTTGTGATCTCGGCCACCAACGGGAAGACGACCACCGCGGCGATGGCCGCCACGATCCTCGAGTGGGCGGGGATCGGCGTGGTTCACAACCGCGCCGGCGCGAACATGGCCGGTGGCGTGACATCGACCCTGCTGGACGCCGCCCGCGGGGATGGGGGGATCGACGGCGAGCTCGGGCTGTTCGAGCTCGACGAGTTCTGGCTCGATCGGGTCGCTCCCGAGCTCGAGCCGCGCGTGGTGCTGCTCGGCAACCTGTTCAGAGATCAGCTCGACCGGTACGGAGAGCTCGACGCGATCGCCGACCGCTGGGCCACCGTCGCCGCCGCGCTGCGCCCCCCGGCGCGGCTGGTGCTCAACGCGGACGATCCGCTGCTCGCCGACATCGGGCGAGCCGCGCCGGTGACCTACTTCGGCGTGGAGGACCCCTCGGTCGCGATCGCGGAGATGCAGCATGCCTCCGACTCCAAGCACTGCCGGCGCTGCGGCGCGCCGTATGCCTACGAGACGATCTACCTCGGCCACCTTGGACGCTACAGCTGCCCGTCCTGCGGACAGAAGCGGCCGATCCCCGCGGTCGCGGCGGAGCGTATCGAGCTCGACGGAACCCGCTCCGCCCGCTTCGCTCTGCGCACGTCCGCCGGATCGGCCGAGGTCGCGCTCCCGCTCCCCGGCCTGTACAACGTCTACAACGCCTTGGGGGCCGCGGCGCTGTGCCTCGAGCTGGGGGTGCCCCTGGCCACGGTGGTCGCGGGCCTGGAGCGAGTCACCGCAGCGTTCGGGCGGGGCGAGACGATCCGGATCCGCGACACAGAGGTGTCAATCCTGCTGATCAAGAATCCCGCGGGAGCCAACGAGATCCTGCGCACGCTCGCACTCGAGCGCCGCGACCTGCAGCTGCTCGCGATCCTCAACGATCGCACCGCCGACGGCAGGGACGTGTCGTGGATCTGGGACGCCGACTTCGAGATGATCGCTGCGCGCGCGCTCGGAGTCACCTGCTCGGGCACTCGCGCGGCCGAGATGGCGCTGCGGTTGAAGTACGCCGGGATCCCCACCGATCGGCTGCGCGTGGTGCCGGGGGTCGGGGACGCGCTCGAGCACGCCCTGGGCGCCGCGTCAGGGGCGCGGCTGTTCGTGCTGCCAACCTACACCGCGATGCTCGAGCTCCGTGATCAGCTCACGGCGCGGGGCCACGTCACGCAGTTCTGGAAGCCGGAGGGCGCGGCATCACCGTGAGCCGAGATATGCGGGATATGCGGGATATGCGGGATATGCGGGATATGCAGGATATGAGCGTGGTGTGGCACGACCTCGAGTGCGGTGGCTATGCCCAGGACCGGTCGCTGTGGCGGGCGCTGGCGGCAAAGCACGGCGATCCGATTCTCGACGTGGGGGCGGGAACCGGCCGCGTCGCGCTCGACCTCGCCCGCCTCGGCCATCGCGTGACGGCGCTCGACCGGGACCCGGCGCTGCTCGCCGAGCTTTCCGAGCGCGCGCATCGCGCCGGCTGCTCGCCCGTGCGCACGGTCCTCGCCGATGCCCGCAGCTTCGAGCTCGGATGCCGGTTCGCGCTCTGCGTCGTGCCGATGCAGACGATCCAGCTGCTCGGAGGTCCCGGGGGACGCCGCGAGTTCCTGCAGTGCGCGCGGGCGCAGCTGCGCGCCGAAGGGGTGCTGGCCGTGGCGATCGCGGAAGCCCTCGAGCCCTACCGGGTACCCGAGGGCTCGCCGTATCCCCCGGCCGACGTGTGCGAGCTGGACGGGTTCGTCTACTCCAGCCAGCCGATTGCGATCCGGATCGACCGGGGTGGCTTTGTGCTCGAGCGCCGGCGGGAGACGACGCCGGCGGTCCCGGTGGAGCCGCTCGTCTCGGTGGACGGTGCGCGCGCCGTCGAGCACGATCTGATCCTGCTCGATCGCCTGAGCGCAGAGCAGCTTGAGCGCGAGGCCCTCGGCACGGGGATGAGCCTGGCGGGACGACTTGAGATCCCCGCGACGCGCGACCACGTCGGCAGCACGGTGGTGATGCTCCATTCTTGACTCTGCCCGTGAGCTGCGGGTCTGCGCGCTGTATCCCGGCCTGATGAACATCTACGCCGACCGTGGCAACCTGATGCTGCTCGAGCGCCGCTGCCGCTGGCGCGGGCTCGGCTTCGCGCTGCACGCCAGCAATCTCGGCGAGGAGCTCGATCCGGACGGCGCCGATCTGTACTACATCGGCGGCGGCCAGGACCGCGATCAGAGGCTCTGCGCACTGGACCTGTCGGAGCGCAAGCGTGACGCACTCCACGTGATCGCCGCGCGCGGCGGGATCGTGCTCGCCGTCTGTGGCGGCTATCAACTGCTCGGACGCTCCTATCAGCTCGGCGATCAGACGCTGCCCGGTGCCGGTCTCGTCGATCTGCAGACGATCCGGACCGACGGTCCGCGGTTGATCGGCAACGTCGCGATCGAAGTCGAGCTCGAGCCCGGCGCGCCGCGCGTGCTCGCGGGCTTCGAGAACCATGGCGGTCGCACCTACCTGGGCCCATCGGCAGCGCCGCTGGGCCGCGTGCTGAAAGGTCACGGCAACAACGGCCAGGATCGCTGCGAGGGCGTGCTCGCGGGGGGCGTGATCGGGACCTATCTGCACGGTCCGCTGCTGCCCAAGAACGTATGGCTGGCGGATTGGCTGATCACCCGGGCGCTCGGGCTGACCGAGCCATTGCCCGGTTTGGCGGACGAGCTCGAGTTGGCCGCGCACGCGGATGCCCGGCGCGCCGCCGGCGTCTAGCTCTCTACGATGGCCGCCGTCCTGCGCTCGCGCATCAGATTCTCCCGCCGCGTCCGCACCGGGCTGCTCCTTGTCGTCGCGCTGGGGCTCGGGATCGCCGGTTGCGGGACCAGCGCTCAAGCGCCCAAGGCCGGGGCATCGGCGGGTTCTACGGGTTCGACCGGTTCTGCGGCGTCGGGGGGTTCCGCGGGCGCGGCGGGGTCGACGGGCTCAGCCCCCGCCACCGGCGCGGCCGGCGCGCTGCCCGGCGCGGGCCGGCCCCAGATCATGCTCGGCGACAAGAACTTCACCGAGCAGTTCGTGCTCGGTGAGCTCTACAGGCTGGCGCTGCAGGCGCAGGGCTTCTCAGTCGTGATCAACCGCAACATCGGCCCGACCGCAGTCACGATCCAGGCGCTCCAGAGCGGCCGGATCGACGTCTACCCGGAGTACCTCGGCACGTGGAACACGAAGGTCGTGGGCGACCAGCGGACCTTTCAGGCCCAGTCGGGGGCGTATCGGACGGCGCAACGCTACGCCCTCGCCCACGGGCTCCAATTGCTTGCGCCCACGCCGTTCAGCGATACCGACGCGATCGCTGTCACCCCCGCCTACGCGGCGGCGAACGGCGTCCACGCGATCGGCGATCTTCAACGTTTGGCCCGTGCCCTCACGCTGGGCGGTCCCCCCCAGTTCGCCCAGCTTCCGGCTGGCCTGCCGGCGCTCGAGCACGCCTACGGCTTCACGCCCGCAGCATTCAAGGCGCTCGACATCGGCGCCCAGTACCCGGCGCTCGACGACGGGACGGTGCAGGCCGCGGATGTCAACACCACCGACGGGCAGCTGATCATTCCCGACTACGAGCTGCTGAGCGACCCCCGGCACGTGTTCGGGTGGGGGAACGTGGTCCCGGTCGTGCCCACCAAGGTGCTCGCCGCCGAGGGACCCGCGCTCGCCGCGACGATCAACAAGGTGGATTCGTTGCTGAGCACATCGGTCATGCGGGCGCTGAACGCGGCGGTCGACCTCTCCCATCAGGACCCGGCGCTCGTCGCAAAGCAGTTCCTGCTCACGCACGGGGTGATCGCGGTCGGGAACGGATCGAGCGCAGGTCCGTGAGCGGGGTGTCGTCGTCGCGGCCTACCGACGGTCAGCTTCGAGGACCTCGACGAGCCGCTGCATGACGCGTGCCCGTCAGTCAGCTCCCGCTCGAGCCAAATCCTCCGGCGGCCCGAGCGGAGCACGCGAGCTCGTCGACCTCGACGATCTCCGGCGTCTCGGCGCGGATCAGCAGCAGCTGCGCAATGCGATCCCCCGACGAGACCTGGTAGCCGGACTCACGGTCGGTGTTCAGGAGCAGCACGCGAACCTCGCCACGGTAGCCATCGTCGATCAGGCCCGGCGCGTTCACGAGCGCGATCCCGTGGTGTGCGGCCAGCCCCGAGCGCGGAAGCACCAGTCCCGCTAGCCCGTCGGGAAGCTCGATCGCGATCCCGGTCGAGATCGACGCCCGCTCGCCTGGCCCGAGCAGAATCCCCTCGAGCGCGTACAGGTCAAGCCCGGCGTCGGAGGCGTGGGCACGGGTGGGCAGGACCGCGCGCTTGTCCAGTCGCCGGACCCGGAGGGTCACGCATCATCCCGTCGCCGGCGACCCGGTCAGCGCGAACCGTGAATAGCGGGCCGCCACGCTCGTCGGGAGACGAACGCGCATGCGCACGCCATCGGATCTGTCCTCGCGCTCGAGATCGCCCGCCAGGTCGTGCAGCTCGGCGAGTCGCGCGCCCTCGTCGTAGGGGATCAGCAGCTCGATCTCCTGCAACGTCGCGGCGAACTCATCCACGATCCGTTGGCTCAGCGCCTCGATTCCCTCGCCGGTCACGGCCGAGACGAGCACCGCGTCCGGATGGCGGCGAGCAAGCTCAGCGCGGCGCTGGGGGTCGATCAGGTCGGCCTTGCCGAGCACCAGCACGCGCGGCGCCTCCTCGGCGCCGATCTCGAGCAGCACGTCCTCGACCGCGGCCGTCATCACGAGCAGCTCGTCCTCGGCGGCTGACGCATCGACGGCATGAAGGATGAGATCCGCCAGGCGCGTCTCTTCGAGCGTCGCTCCGAACGCGTCGACCAGTTGATGGGGCAGCTTGCGAATGAACCCGACCGTATCGGTCAGCAGATAGTCGCGCCCGCCAGCGCGCAATACTCGGGTGGTCGGATCGAGCGTCTGGAACAGCCGGTCTCCGACCCCCGCGCTGGCCCCGGTGAGCGCGTTCAGAAGCGTTGACTTGCCCGCGTTGGTGTAGCCCGCAAGCGCGACGGAGGGAAGGTGGGCGCGCTCTCGCTCGGCGCGCATCACCGAGCGGCTCGAGCGCACGTGGGTCAGCTTGCGTCTGAGCCCGGCGATCCGGTCACGCGCGAGCCGGCGGTCGGTCTCGATCTGCGTCTCGCCCGGTCCACGGGTGCCGATCCCGCCGCCGAGGCGCTCGAGGTGCGTCCATAGGCCGCGCATCCGCGCGAGGTTGTACTCGAGCTGCGCGAGCTCGACCTGGAGCTTGCCCTCGGCACTGTGGGCATGCGAGGCGAAGATGTCGAGGATGATCGCGGTGCGGTCGATGACGGGAACCCCGAGTGCCGCCTCGAGGTTGCGCTCCTGACGTGGCGAGAGCTCGTCGTCGCATGCGACAAGGTTCGCGTCGGCAGCGGAGATCGACGCTTTGAGCTCCTCCAGCTTGCCGCTGCCCAGGTAGCTGTTGGGATGCGGACGCTCGCGAACTTGGACGAGCTCCCCGACCCCGGCCACGCCGGCGGTTCGCAGCAGCTCGCGCAGCTCGACGAGCTCATCATGGTTCTCGGGCGAAGGGACCGAGACGAGGTAGGCACGCTGGCGGGCGCGCCCGCGTGGTCGATCTCCATCTGCCCGGTCGCGTCCGTGACTGGCTCTCTGCACCATCGTCAATGGTAGCTCTCCACCCCGGCGTCGGGCTCGGCCGCCCGGGTGCGCCGGCCTAAATCGCCACCACCGCCGAGCTACAGGCGCCTCAGGCGCTCTACCGCCTCCACGAGCCGCTCATCCGGTGTGCTCAGCGAGATGCGGAAGAAGCCTTCTCCGCTGCGCCCAAACGCGCCACCCGGCGAGACCGCGACCGCGGCGTGCTCCAGGACGTACTCGCAGTAGGCCGCCGCCGTGGCAAACCCGGCCGGCACCGGCGCCCAGACGTAGATCGTTCCGCTTGGCGGGGTCACCCGCACGCCCCCCTGAGCGAGCGCTGCGCAGACGAGATCCCGCCGACGCTGATAGATCGCGTTCATCTCCCGCACCGCGCCATCGAGCTCGGGGCCGAGCGCCACGGCACCGGCGAGCTGCACCGCCTCGAACAGCCCCGAGTCGATGTTCGACTTCAGCCGCCAGTAGTGCGCGATCGCCTCCGCGTTGCCGACGATCGCCGCACACCGCCAGCCGGTCATGTTGTAACCCTTGGAGAGCGAGAAGACCTCCACCCCCACGTCCTTGGCGCCGGGGGTGGCGAGGAAGGACGGCGCCACGTAGCCGTCGTAGGTCGTTTCGCTGTAGGCGTTGTCGTGGACGGCCAGGATCTCGTGGCGAGCCGCGAGCGCGACGACGTCCTCGAACAGCCCGTCGGGGACGACGGCGCCCGTGGGGTTGTTCGGGTAGTTGAAGAACAGCAGCCGTGCCCGCTCCAGCGCCGGGGCCGGGATAGTCTCCAGGTCAGGGCCAAAGCCGAGCTCTGAGCGCAGCGCCATCAGGACCGGCTCGGCCCCCGCCAGCAGCGGTCCGGCCGTGTACACAGGGTATCCGGGGTCGGCGGCCAGCGCCACGTCTCCGGGATCGAGGAACGCGAGGTTGAGGTTGAAGATGCATTCCTTTGCGCCGATCGCCGGCATCACCTCCGTATCGGGGTCGAGCTCGACGCCAAAGCGCCGCCGGTAAAAGCCGGCGACGGCCTCGCGGAACTCGGGCCGGCCGCGATTGGAGGGATAGGTGTGGGTGCTCGGGTCGGCAACCGCGCGCTGCGCGGCCGTGACGATCGGTCCGAACGTGGGCATGTCGGGGTCACCTATCCCGAGGCTGATCACGTCGATTCCCGCGGCGCGCTGGGCCGAGATCTTGCGCTCGAGCTCGGCGAACAGGTACGGCTGGATCAGCTCCAGGCGTCTACTGGATCTCATGCAGCTCCTTGACGAAGTCATCCGCCAGCGTGCCGACGAACACCGGTACCGCCCAGCCGCTCAGATTGATGCGCAGGTCCTCCCCGACATCGACCTCGAGCTTGCCGCCGTCGAGGACGATCGTCACCGGTGAGTCCCCTCCTTCCAGCACATGCGCAACCGCGGCCCCGACCGCGCCGGTACCGCTCGACGCGGTCTCCCCCACCCCCCTCTCGAATATCCGCGCCCGGATCTGCCCCGGCCCGAGCACCGTGAACCACGACACGTTCGTACGGCGGGGGAACAGGTCATGGTGCTCGATCGGAGGACCGATCTGGTCCAGGTCGAGAGCGTTCAGTGATCGCTCGTCGTCCATCCGGATGGCGCATTGGGGATTGCCCATCTGGACGTGTTGAAACCGCCACCTTCGACCGGCCGCCACGAGCTCGCCGATTCCGTCGATGGATCCCGAGGGATAGCCGCTGCCCTTCAGGCGGGCGCGGCCCATGTCCACCGTGCACGCGGTATCGGCGGTGATCGTCGCGCGGAGCTCTCCGGCCGCGGTCTGGATCGAGAACGTGTTCGCGCCGTCGGCGCCCCGGCGGTGCAGGTAGAGGATCGCCTCGCGGGCGCCGTTCCCCGACAGCTCCGCCTCCGAGCCGTCCGGGTTGAAGATCTCAAGCCGTGCGAGATGATCGGGCGCATCGGCATCGGACAGCAGCAGGATTCCGTCCGCGCGCACGCCGGTGTGCGCGGCGCAGATCGCCCGAACGCGGGCCGGTGAAAGCGCGAACGGCAGCGCTTGCCGTTCCACGATCAGGTAGTCGTTGCCGAGCGCCTGCCACTTCTCGAATTCCATCCGCGAGGAGTCTAGGGGTCGATGTTCACCCTTCCCGCCGCGGGGGGCTCCGGCCTGCCTGCCGACGGCCACTCGTTACAGCGATCTGCACCGGCGCCAGGTCGCCGAGGCCGTTGAGCGCGTGCGGGCGGGCGAGGCGTGCGTGCGCGAACTGGGCGCGCTCGCGCGGGCCAACGGTCGGTCCTGGGGCGAGATCGGGACTGCGCTCGACGTTTCGCGCCAGGGTCCAGCAGTGGGCGCATGCCAGCGACGGCCGGATTCGCAAACGTCGCACGAGCCGGTTTACCTGGACGCCCTCGGTCGTTCTCAGCCGAGCGCGCGGTCGAGGTTGTAGGCCGCGCTGATCAGTGCGATGTGGGTGAACGCCTGCGGGAAGTTGCCGAGCAGCTCGCCCGTCGGGCCGATCTCCTCCGAGTACAGCCCTAGGTGTTTTGCGTAGGTGAGCATCTTCTCGAACGCCAGGCGAGCTTCGTCGAGACGTCCGGCGCGCGTCAGCGCCTCGACGTACCAGAACGAGCACATCGAGAAGGTGCCCTCGTGTCCGCGCAGGCCGTCGGGCGATGCCTCGACGTCGTAGCGATATACGAGGGAGTCCGACACGAGCTCGTCGCCGATCGCGTCGAGCGTCGAGATCCAGTGCGGGTCCTTGCAGGCAATGAACAGCACGAACGGCATCAGCAGCAGCGAGGCGTCGAGCACCTCGGAGCCGTAGTGCTG
>JBPCRJ010000161.1:0-54919 GCA_050996975.1 Solirubrobacteraceae bacterium
GGACAGCATCGCGAGCCTGGAGTGCCGACGCCGCCGGTTATAGAACGCCTCGATGTACTCGAACACCGCCGTCCTGGCTTCGGTCTTCGTCGGCCAGGACTGGCGGTGGATCAGGTCCTTCTTCAGCTAAGCGTGAACGCTCTCGATCGCGGCGTTATCGAAGCAATCCCCGCGGGAGCCGTGGGACACGTCCACGCCGATGCTCACGCGTGCGAAGGCTGGCTGTACGTCGCGTCGGTAATGGACTGCTATAGCCGCCAGATCGTCGGGTGGGCGATCGCCGATCACATGCGCAAAGAGCTCGTGATCGACGCGCTCACGATGGCCGTGGCACGAGAGCTTGACTTTCATCCGTCCCCGCGCGACCTCCTTCAACGCCCGCACCTGCAGCGCCTGATCAGCGACGATCGCCTTCGAGCTCGAGTTCTCCCGCTCGAGCTCCTTCAGCCGCTTGACGTCCTGGGCCTTCATCCCGCCGTACTGATTACGCCACCGGTGATAGGTCTGCTCGCTGATCTCGATCGCCTTCGCGGCCTCCGGGATCGTCTTGCCCTCGCCGAGCAGTCGCTCAGCATCTCGCAGCTTGCGGATGATCTGCTCCAACGTATGTCTGCGTCGCTTCACGTGATCGTTCCTTCCTCGCCCATGATCCAGAGCGCGAGAACTCTCACAAAGGTCGGACCGATCCTCCGGGGTCAGGCCAGGGTCATGCTCGATTCTGTTTCAGACCAGCTTGCTCTCGGGCTGGACCGATGCGCCACAAGCGCGCACGCCGTGAAACCGTACTTCACCCTCATCCGCCGCGCGGCTCAGCGCACCGACCCATCCCGCGACGGTGTGGTCCCAAGTCATCGACTTAGCTCGGATGCGCGCGGCGGCACCCAGGCGCTCAGCCTCCGCAGGGTCGGCCAGCACGCGCTTGAGTCCATCGGCGATCGCCTCGGGCGTCGGCGCGACGACGACGCCCGCGTCGCCGATCACCTCCGGCAGCGAGCCACGCATTGACACGACGGTCGCGGCACCGCACGCCATCGACTCGAGCGCCACCAGGCCAAAGCCCTCAAAGAGACTGGGAACGCAGACCGCGTCCGCGCCCGCCATCAGCGTAGCCATCTGACGCTCCGACACCGGCCACGGAACGCGGACGACGCGGCCTGGGGCACCCGAAAGCTCGGCTTCGGCCTCGAGCTGGAGCTGGAGCTGATCATCCCCCCCGCCCGGAGACGGCCCGGCGACGATCGCCAGGATCTGCGGAAAGCCGTCGTGTGCCAGGATCGTCATCGCCTCACGCAGCGCCGAGAGATTCTTTCGCGGCAGCAGGCTCGCTCCAAACAGGACATACGGAGCCGGGGCTCTCCGCCCGGCACTCGCGACGATCTGTCGACCGCCCGCCAGCTCTGGACGGAACACCTCGACATCTACCCCGTACGGAATCGCGTCGATCTGCTCGGGTGGAAAGTCGAAGGCAGTGACCACCTCGCGAGCGATCACACGCGACGGCGTGACCACGCGCGTGGCGATGCGCATGCACTGCTCGTAGGGGTGCGTGGACGATCTGGACACGACGGGCGATTCGCGGCCGCCGAATGCAGGCGTAGGCCCGAGTACCTCATGAAACACGATGACGGCTGGACCATCCACCGCGGGTGGCGAAAAGTCCCCATTGATCAGCCACACGTCCGGCTTCCTGACCGGCGCGATCCGGCGTGCGATCGGAGCCAACCGCCGTGGCAGGTAACGAGGCTGAATCAGCTGTAGGTCGACGTGCTCAGAAAGACGGCGCAGAACCTCCACCCAGACCCGTCCGTGACCGTAAACGGTCCTGCGTCGCGGCAGATTCAGGCCAGCGGCGACACGGAGCCGGTGCGGCGAGCGATGTGCGACCGCGAGCATCGGTCGGCTATGTTAGTCAGCAAGGATGCCGAGGAGGGGCTGGCCGTCGGCGTGCGCCGGCTCGCGGGTTCACCCCGGGTCATTATCGACCGAGGCGGCCGGGGCCGCATACGAAGGAGGACCAGCCACGCCGCACGTTGTCTCGACCCCCTTCCGAGACGTCCGCTGGGTAGCGATCGACCAGCACAAGATCTCGCTCGTCGCGGCGATGCTGCCGGCTAGCGGCGGGACGTTTGAGGTGACGCGCTTGGAAAACATCGAGCGTGGAATCCGACGGTTCGTGGAGAAGGTCGGTGGGCCCGACGGGCTGGCGATCGCACACACGAGACAGGGCCGGGGGGCTAATGAGGTTCACCGGCTGCTGTCAATGACCGGCGTGGCGCGCGAGGCTATCGGCCCCGTCTTTGATCCCGATTCGCGCGGGTGGGGAAGGCCAGCGACTAGCACTGATCAATGGCTGGACCGTGCTGAAGCGCGCGTCCATCCTGAGAGTCTCGCCGGCGTCCTAGCATGTTATGCCTCCCTTGCGCCATGTCGTCGATCTTGACAACCCAGCTTGCGCGTCGCAGCACTGTAACACTGCGAGGCAACGGTCCTCGTGCGATCATGGAATCGGGGCGCGCTAGAGCATCCAACGAACTCGTTGTCTGCGTCGTGCAGACTCGCATCCATCCCAGCACTGATCGCTATCGCAAAGCGATCGTCGATGGCTTCGTAGACCGCGACACGCGGCTCCTGCAGTACGCACCCGACGTTCGCCCCCCAAGCGGCATTCCCGGACTGGCGAGCGCCGATGATTACGTGCGCCGATGGATCAGCCAGCCAGCCGTGGCGAAGCGGCTGCGGGCCGACGTAATCCATTTCGCCGACGACAACGGACGGGCGATTCGGGCGACGCCCCCCGACCGCACGCTGGTGACGTGTCACGACTTGATCCTTCTTCTCGCTGCCGAGGGCTCGATCCCATATGACGGTCCCCGCTGGTACATCAATCGTTTCCGCTGGGGAACCTCCGTGCTGCGTAATCTGGCCGCGGTCGTCTGCCCGACGGAGGCCGTGCGGCGTGACATCCTTCGCTTGTGTGACGTCGAGCCCGCGCGGGTCCACGCGATCCACCACGGCATCGGCGAACAGTTCCGCCAGCTACCGGCTGAGATGCGAACTCGACTGCGTAAGGGAGTAGGCACTGGCACGGCTCATATTTTGCTGCACGTCGGCACGGGCACCTTCTATAAGAACGTTACGGCCACACTTGCTACGCTGCGCGCGCTACGAGACTCGGGCCATGATGCCGTGCTCGTGCTGGTAGGACAGCAGCTGGGTGTGTCTGACCGCGCTGAGCAGGCCCGTCTCGGCCTGGAATCCGCCGTGCTCGAGCTTGGCTGGGTCAGCGACGAGCGGCTGGCTGAGCTCTACAACGCCGCAGACGTGCTTCTCTTCCCATCGCTCGCGGAGGGGTTCGGCTGGCCGGTCGCAGAGGCTATGGCCTGCGGCACACCGGTAGTTGCTTCCGACATCCCGGCACTGCGCGAGGTAGGCGGCGATGCGATCCTCTACGCGCCGGCGACGGACGCACGCGCTCTCGCTGACGCCGTGCGGTCGCTGCTCGATCGGCCCGAGGGTCGCGCCATCGCCGTGGAGAACGTGCTGGAGCGGGCGCGTCAGTTCGACTGGGGACGCGCGCTCGACGAATATGAGGCGCTCTATCGAGAGGTCGCCGACCGCGCTTCGGCGTCAAGGCGTCGCTCGCAGGGACCTCGCACCGCTCCAGCTAGTCACGGTTACCGGTCTAGACTGCGGCCGCGGGATGGCTAGCGCCCTGGGCTTGGCATTGGGAAGGAACCCGACCGCCCGTCGGCCATCCATCGCACGCCTGCTACGCGAATACGGACCGTTCGCGCTGGGGATGTACCTCCTGGCGACGACGCGCTGGGGCAGCTATGTGCTCCCGGGCCCGCCTTACGTCAGCGACGTGTTCATCGCGGTGCTGCTAGCCGAGCGCATCCTCGCGGCGATGCGTGGCCGCGTGGCGCTCGGCGCTATCGAGTTGACCTCTGGAGTCACGTGCGGGGTACTCCTCATCTGGACCGGCATGCGTTTCGGATTCGGCAGCGTCTCGCTCAACGCCTTACGCGACGTGGCGCCCTACGCCTACACAATCCTCGTGTTCCTCGCTCCCGCCCGGCCGTGGACAGATAACCAGCGTCAATGCATGGAGAAGGTTCTGTGGGCGGCACTGATGTTCCATGCCGCGTGGATAACCGTCGGAAGAATCTCGCCCTCCACCGTCGCGAGCTTTCCCGCGCTCGGAGGCGGACAGTCCGCAGTCTTCCAGGGGCGCCCGGATGTCGACGCGACGATCACCGGCCTGACGTGCGTGCTCGCGTTCAACCGGCTGGCGTCTGGGCGAATGGCGGGACTCAACCTGCTGGTAGCGGTGTGGACCGCCGCGCTCACGCTGTCAGATCACTCCCGAGCCGCTCTCGCCGCGACGGTCGTTCAGCTCGTCATCTTCCTCCTGTGGACGCCGGCGCCGCGGCGGTTTATCCGTCGATGGGGAGCGCGCTACATGATCTTCGTTTTCCTGCTCGCTGCACCGGCACTCGGCTATGGCATTTCGACGAGCAACGCCGTGCAGCGACTCGGACAGGCAAGCGACGGCTTCCTGCCATTCGTGTCGACCCACGGTGATGCGGCTGGCTCGACTACAAGTACCGCACGGGCTCGACGAGAGGCCTGGCAGGCCATAGAGATATACCTTACCGCGAAGTCCTCTCGCAGCGTCTTCGGCGTCGGTTTCGGACCCGATTTCTTGCACGCCTCCGGTGGTGACATCCTGTTGCTGGGCGGGACGAACGAGGATGTACGCCAGCCCCACAACTACCTGATCAACAGTTGGGCCCGGATAGGGCTCCTTGGACTCGCAATCGTCATGGCCATGCTGGTCGCTGGGCTACGACTCGCGTACCGCGTCGCACGTTCCCATACCGGAGACCAGCTTGATTTGACCGCGATCATGCTCGTCACCGGCCTTCCAGTCGCGGCAACCTATGGCGTGGTGATGGAGTCACCATTCGGCGCCGTCCCCTATTTCTGGGCGCTCGGGTATCTGGGATTTAGGGCGCTTGAGCTGCGACGGGCGTCAGCGCTTCGCTAACGATGAAGATTCTTCAGATCCACAACCAGTACGCGTTTGCCGGCGGCGAGGACACGATCAGCGACACCGAGGCCGACCTCCTTGGCCGAGCGGGACACGAGGTAGAGCGCGTCCGCGTCCGTAACCTCGAACGTGGTACGGCAGCGCTACGCGCTTATGCCGCAGCTCCTTACAACGTCGCGCAGTACAGCGCCATGCGAGCGCGGGTCCGCGCCTTCGGGCCTGACGTCGCTCATGTACATAACACGTGGTTCAAGCTCACGCCGTCCATCTTTCACGCCCTGCATGCCGAGCGGGTACCAATTGTGATGACGCTCCAGAACTTCCGGTTGATGTGCGCCGAAGGTAAGCTCTACCGCAACGGACGTCAGTGCACCAAGTGCGTGGGCCGCCACCCCTGGGCGGCTGTGCGTTACTCGTGTTACCGGGACGCGATTGGGTCCTCCGCGGTCGCGGCAGCCACAATCGCGGTTAATCGCAGGATGGGAACCTGGGATCTAATTGAGCGCTTCTTCGCTCCTTCCGACTTCGTCAAGCGCATGTTCGTCCAGGGCGGCTTCGACGGGCGGCGCATCGTGGTCAAGCCCAACGTTGTTTCTGACCCGGGGCCACGGCTTCTCCCGCCGTCGGCCTCGCGCACGTTGCTCTACGTCGGCCGGCTCGCACGCGATAAGGGACCCGACGTGCTGCTCGAGGCGTGGCGCGAGGCGGCGCTTGCAGCGCCCGATCTCGAGCTCGTCATCATTGGCGACGGGCCGATGCGAGCGGAGCTCGAACGCCGAGCGCCCGAGCGGGTGCGCCTGCTCGGGTGGGTGGAGCCCGCCCAGCTACACCGGCACATGCTCAACGCCCGGGCGCTGATTTTCCCGACGCAACACAGCGAAAACTTCGGCCGCTCGATCGTCGAGGCGATGGCCGCGGGTATGCCGGTGCTGGCGTCGGACATCGCTACGCCCGCCGATCTCGTCGGCGAGCTCGGACAGCAGTGGCTCATCGCGCCCCACGACGTGCTCGCATGGGCATCGGGCCTAGCCGGGCTCAACGACGATGCCACGGTCGACGCCGGTGGGCGGCGCGGGCGCGAGCTGTTCGAGCGCAAGTACACGCTTGCGCTCGGCCTGCGGCGCCTGATGGAAGTCTACGAGGCGATTCGGCCGCCTCGTTGAACATGCGTCTACTCCCCATGACCCCAGCTCGGCTGGGCCCCGTTACGTGCCGAGATGTGCGCGCTGCTTTATCCCCTACGCGCGGGCTTCATCGGCCGCGGCCGATTACGATACCGACAATAGACCGAGCCGCTGGCACTCAAGCCGCCGGCCCTGCAAGCCGATCCGCTCTGTATGTGTGATCGAGTCGACGTGCTTGGCGTCGGTGTGAGCGCTGTCTCGCTTCAAGGGGCGCTAGCCGAGATCGGCGGTTGGATTGACCGCAGCGAGCATCACTACGTGTGCGTCACCGGAGTGCACGGTGTGATGGAGAGCCAGCGAGACGCCGAACTGCTCCGAATCCACAACGAGTCTGGGCTCACGATCGCTGACGGTATGCCCATGCTGTGGTCGGGCCGCATCGCGGGGGCTACCGAGCTCGAGCGCACGCGCGGGTCCGACCTGCTGCTCGCCGCGTGCGAGCTCGCAGCCGCACGGGGCTGGCGGTGCTTCTTCTACGGCGCCGTGCCCCAAACGCTCGAGCTCCTGACGACACGCCTGCAGAAGCGCTTTCCCGCGCTGAGGATCGTGGGTGCTTGCTCGCCGCCGTTCCGGCCGCTCAGCGAGGACGAGAGCGCAGCAGTGGTCAGCGGGATCAACGCGAGCGGAGCGGACGTCGTGTGGGTGGGCCTTTCGACGCCCAAGCAGGAGCGCTGGATGGCTGCTAACCGGGATGCGCTCGCCCCCGCGGTGCTGCTCGGCGTCGGCATGGCGTTCGATGTCCACGCTGGGATTACGCCAGAGGCGCCGCGCGTAATCCAGAATTCGGGTTTCGAGTGGCTCTACAGGCTGGGTCACGACCCGCGCCGGCTGTGGCGGCGCTACCTTCGGAACAACCCGATGTTCCTGCTCGCGGTCGCACGCCGACGTCCATTCCTGCGTAGCGACCCTGGTGCAAGATAGCCAACCGAGCCGGCCGGTGCTCAATCCGCGAGGATTGCTCATCAAGCCCGCACTGTTCCAGATATTCCTGGCGATGGAGCGGATGCACATCCATGTGCTTCCGCGCCATTTCTATTCCTCCGTGCCCGACCGTGGCTGGCTTCGACGCCATCCAGACCAATGGCGCCATCGCACCGACGTGCCAGGGATCGTCTCGAACCTCGAGGCCCAGCTCGCCTGGCTCGAACACTGCTGCACCGGGTATCTCCACGAGGTCACTGGGTTCTCGTATCTCGCCAAGCTCGAAATGCAGGAAATCAAGTTCCGCTACGGTCTCATCGAGGGACAGGTGCTGCATTGCGTGGTCCGAACGCTGGCTCCACCGCTGGTCGTCGAGGTGGGCAGCGGCGCGTCGACTGCCTTGATCGCAGACGCCGCCGCCCGGAACGTCGCCGATGGTCGTGGCGCGAGTCGCATCGTCGCAGTGGACCCGTATGCCCCGCGGCAGCTAGCCGGTTTGCCTGGCGTCGAGGTGCTCGCGCAGCCGGCGCAATGCGTGAAGGCATCGGTATTCGAGCAGTTGCGCGCCGGCGACCTGCTATTCATCGACTCGACCCACGCAGTCAAAGCCGGCTCAGAGCTCGGACGGCTCTACCTCGAGGTTCTCCCGTCCCTGGCTCCCGGTATCCTCATCCAAATCCACGACGTCTACCTGCCGTATCTCTACTCGCCCTGGATCCTCTCGGACTTCTGGGATTGGCAAGAATCGGCGTTGCTGGCTGCCCTGCTCACGGGCAATTCCGAACTCGAGGTGCTCTGCTGTCAGTCGGCGCTTCACAATGCCGCTCCAGATGGTCTGGCCGCCATCTTGCCCGACTATCGCCCGCTGAGACTAGAGGCGGGACTAGCCCCAAAGAAGGGCGAAGGACACTACCCGTCGAGCCTTTGGCTACGTTCCGGGTGATCACCGTAGCTGCCGTCCAGTTTGGTTTATGCTCGTGGCCGCAGCTCAGCAGCGTCACGGGCCGCTCCCGATGGCGCGTGGACCGGATGGTCGTTACCATGCGGTGCGCGGATAGTCGGCTGCCAGCGCACAGAGCATGACCGACGAATACCCGACACGAGCTCCCGGGCAGTTTGTGCGCACTCTGCGCGACCAGATCGTGCTGATCGTGATCACAACCGCGATCTTTGTCGTGGCCGGCTACGCCTACTCCACGCGCCAGCAGGAGGTGTATGACGCGGACGCAAGCCTGCTAGTGCAGGACCCCGCCACCGCGCTGACGGGAACCCTGTCGACTACATTGACTCAGGCACAACTCGCCGCCGGGGAGTCCGCCCGGGTTACCCGGCAAGCAGTTGCAATGCGCGTGAAGCTCGGGCTGCACACCTCGCTCACTTTCGGCCAGCTGCAGAGCGCCGTCACGACATCGATCGACCCAGCGTCCAACCTCGTGCTCGTTCACGCGTCGGCGAACACTGCTCGGCTTGCCGCTGACATTGCCGACGCGTTCGCCCGGTATGACGCGAGCCTCTCAAATGCCGACGCACGCACGGCGATCGGTAGCCAGGCCAGCGCCATTCGCTCGCAGCTCAGGTCGCTCACCGGCAGCGCCACAGCTGTTATTGCCGCGCGCTTCGCACTGATCCAACGTTTAGCCACCGTGCAGTCGCTCGCAGGCGCCGCGCGGCCGGTCCAGGTGCAAGCGCTTGCGTCCATTCCGGGCTCGCCGTCTTCGCCGAAGACGTTGCGCAACACAGGCGTGCTCGGGTTGCTCGGACTGCTCGTCGGGATCGCCTTGGCCGACGTCCGCCAAGCGCGGGATCGGCGCCTTCGAAATCCCCAGGAGATCGAGGATCAGCTCGGTCTGCCGCTGATCGGACACATCAGCCGCTATGCGCTTGGGCAGGGCGGTCAAACGAGTCACGGGAAGGAGGCGCGCGAGCTTTCGGCCGCTGATCTTGAGGGATTCCGCGTGTTGCGCCAGAATCTTCAGTTCCTCGACGTCGACAAGGGAATCCGTTCGATCGTCGTGACCAGCGCCCTGGCGGCGGAGGGCAAGTCAACGGTTGCGGTGCTTCTTGCGCACGCTAACGCGGCCGCGGGGAAGCTAACTCTGCTGATCGAGTGCGACCTGCGCCGCCCGGTGTTCGCTGAACGCCTCGGGTTGTCGCAAGCGCCGGGACTGTCGGACTACCTCGCGGGTACGGCCGAACCGAATGACATCCTTCAGACGGTGCGCTACAACCCAATGGGCATCTCCCCCGGTGGCTCCAACGGTACGAGCGCGCGCCACACGACTGAACAACTGGTCTGCATCGTGGCGGGATCGATGCCCCGTCCGCCCGAGCTGCTCGCAACGGAGAAGTTCCGCGAGTTCCTTGCCGAGGTCAGCGCAGCCTACGACCTTGTGATCCTCGACACGGGTCCCTTGCTCCCAGTGGTCGATACGCTCGAACTGGTCCCCCAGGTCGATGGCGTCTTACTGTGCGTGCGGGTCGAGAAGACCACGCGCGAGCAGGCAGCGGCAGTAATTGGCGCGCTCGGACGGATCCCCACACGCCCCACCGGGCTGGTCCTTACCGGCGTGACGCCAAGAACCGACCCCTATTACACGTACTACCAGTCGTACACCAGCCAGGAGCCCACTGGCTCAGCCGAGCCCGCAAACCAGCCCGGGGTCCGCGCCAACTGACTTTGTGACTTTTTGTTCGGTGGGCGTCCTTGGGTCCTCGACTTGGACCGCAAGCTCGGTCTCACGTCACCCCGGGATCAAACCCTCGCCGGTGAACTCCGACCTCGCCTCCTCCAGCGAGACGTCGGGCGGGGGGAGGATCAGGTCTGATCCTCCGAGGTGATCCTCGTCCACCGGGGCTCCCTTGGTGCGGACGAACTCGAGCAGGCTCATGAAGGTCCGATGGAAGCGCTCCTCGTCGTCGTCGTCGCAGGCGGCCACGGCTTCGTTGTCGAGCTTGTTCAAGGCGTCGAGGTCACCGTCGGGCAGCTCGTATTGGCCTTCGGTGGCGATCCGGACGATCACAGCGGCGGCTCCTTGGTCTGACCGGCGGGACCACCGGCGCCCCCAGCGCCGGCATCAGAGCCCTTGCCAGCACCGAGTGCTCCCGCGGGCGCACCAGATCCCTAGCCGAGCCCGGGCTTCACCCTCGCCAAGTCGGAGTCCACCCCGCCAGTGCTCGAGAGACGCTTGAGCTGGCGATCGATGTCATCGTCGCCGGAGCCGAGCTGGGTCAGGTCCTCGAACGTGCCCGCGGCCTCGAGCTCCTGGACCGCGCCGGCCCGGGCCTGCATGGTCTCGGTCTTGTCGAGCGCGCGCTGCATCGCGAGGCCGACGTCGGCCATCTCCTCGCCGACCCCGGTCGCGGCCTCGGAGATCCGCACCTGCGCCTCGGCCGCGGAGTACTGGGCCTTGATCACCTCCTTCTTGGAGCGGAACTGCTCGATCTTGGTTCGGAGCTTCTGCTCGGAGGCGGTCATCTGCTCCTGCTGCTGCTCGAGCTGGGCGACCTGGGAGTCGAGCGACTGGAGCTCGGTCTGAGCGACGTTCTTGCGCTCCAGGGCAACGCGCGCGAGGTCCTCGTTGCCGGCCGACAGCGCCTGGCGCGCCTGGGTGTCGAGCTTCAGCACCTGCTGCTGGAGCTTCTCCTCCTGCATCTGCAGGCGCTTCTTCGAGGTGACGACGTCGGCGATCCCCTTCTTGACGTTCTGGAGCAGCTCGATCTGCTTCTGGTAGCTGTACTCGAGCGTCTCGCCGGGATCCTCGGCGCGATCGAGGAGCTTTGAGATCTTGGCTTTGACGGTGGTCGACATGCGCCCGGAAAGACCCGGCATCGCATCCTCCTTGGCGGGTGGCTGGACGAGCAGTGCAAGCGTAGCGTGATGCCGGGGTCGCGGCGCGCGCCATAGGCGGACGTTGATCTGCGAGATCAAGCAACCACCCGCAATCGGCCGCGGGTGCGTTGAGCAGCCGGTCTGGGCGTGTCCCGGCCTCAGGATGTGCGGGGCCGCACGAGCTGCACTTGAATGTCGAGTGCGAGCTCCGCCCAGGCGTGTTCGGCAGTCAGTGCGGGGGCGTCGAGCCGCTGCGCCAGCGCGAGACACGAGCGCTCACCCAGTGACAGTCCCTTGCCGGCGGTCTTTGGGTACAGCGCCGCGGCGGTTAGCGCGTCAGCGTCGGTGAACGACTCCACCGCGAGCTGTTGGCGTACCGGAGCGAGGATCTTGTCGGGGTCCTGCGCGTGGCGGACGAGCACGGTCGCGACCTCGCTCAGGTTGACCGCGCTCATTGCCGCGTCGGCTGCGATCGCGTCGGCGACCATCTCGGCGCCGGGCGCGGCGAACAGCAACGCCAGGAGCGCGGAGGCGTCGATCACCGCGGTCACCGCGAGCCGCGCTGGGCATCGTGGTCCTCAGCGCCCGCCTGCCGGTGGCGCTCTGCACGCAGCTCGTTGATCGCCGAGCGCTCCGCGCGGCCGGCCGAGCCGATCAGAGCGCGGGCCGCCGCGCGGCGGCTCTCGACGCGCAGGACGCCGTCGGCTTGTTCGCTGATCCTCACCTCGTCGCCGGGGCGCAGACCGAGCCGCCGGCGCAGACCGACTGGGAGCACGAGCCGACCGCGCTCGTCAATTCGCACCGTCCCACTTGGGCCAGTCATATGGGAAATGATAGTCACATTCCCACCCGATGACAAAGTGAAATTCTGGCTTGGACCAGTTGCGAAGCTCTCGGACGGTCCACCTAGATCTGCTACCCCCGTGCGAAAATGCTCCCGTGGACCCCAAGCCCGTCTCTGAGCCAACCGCGCAGCTCGTTCACTGGATGGGGATCGGCGACGCCAACAGCGCCGGCTTCATCCACGGCGGCACCGTGATGAAGCTTGCCGACGAGGCTGCCGGCCTGGCGGCGATCAAGTACTCACGCCAGCGGGTCGTCACCGCGGGAATGGATCGGATGACGTTCCTTGACCCGATCCGCGTGGGCGAGCTCGTAACCCTGAGCGCGAGCGTCAACGCCGTCTGGCACACGTCGATGGAGGTCGGCATCCGGGTGGAGGCGGAGAACCCCCGCACCGGCGAGGTTCGCCACACCAACACCGCCTACCTGACGATGGTGGCGGTCGATGGGGACGGCCAACCAGCACCTGTCCCGCCGTTGGTCACCATCACGGCAGAGCAGCACCGGCGAAGGCGCGACGCGGAGCGACGCCGCGCCAACCGTCTGGCCGAGCGCGCCGAGATCCTCGCCCGGCGGGAGGGGGAGGCGAACTGATCGGTGAGAAAGACCGTGACTATGGTGCCCCTTTCTGGACTGTTCGGGGAGCTCGATGACGAGTCGGTGGCTACTGGCGCCACTCGTCGCGAAGCCGCTCGAGATAGCCGGCGGGGGCAGCTCGCCAGCGATCACTTCCATGGTCAAGCGCCCTGGAACGGGTTGGCAACCTGCACGGTCCCGTAGAGACGGCCGTGCTGGAAGTCCTCTGAGAGCAACGTTGGCAATCCGAAGCGTTCCGCGTATGCCCACAGATGGGCGTCGAACCATGACAGCTGATACGCCGCCGCCCCGCGCAGCGCCACCCGAACCAGCTCTTCGTCGGGGAACAGGATCTCGAACTCTGCGAGCAGCTCCTCGGCTTCTCGTAGCGCGTCGGCTGGCGCGAGCAGGGGCTCGCCATGACCGCCAGGACCGGTTACCGCCGCCACGAACTCGATGATCGCCTGATGGGGCAAGCGCAGCGAGCCGTCCTCGATCCCTGCGCGGAGCAGTTCCGCGGCGATCCGCTGCTTCTCTGGAAAGCGCGAATCGAAGCGGTACACGAGGACGTTCGTGTCAAGCAGCGCCGCCACGTCTGTAGAGCTCCTCTCGCGTCCACCCGCGATCGGCGCTCGAGGCACGTGGCCGCGTCTCGTCCCGCGCGCGCTGGCGAACCGTGGCAGCGTCATAGAGCGCGAGCCGGCTCTCTACATTGGCGCGCCGCTGGCGGCCGGCTTCGGGCACAACGCGAATCGCCTCGCCGGCGTCGAGCCAGTCGATCTCTTGTCCCGGCGCAATCCCGTACCGCTGGGCGATCGCCTTGGGGATCGTGACCTGGAGCTTGCTCGTCACCCTCGACACGTCCTTACTCTAGCAAGGACGGGACCTTGCGGGGATCGACCCGCGGAGTGGACGAATCAGTACCCGCTGGGGTGGCGCGCGTCGTAGGCGCTGGTTTCGGACACCAGCCCGCGCCAGCGCGGACCCGAGCCGGGGGGTGGATTGGGGTCGTCCTGGGCCGAGGTGTCCATCCGGATCCCGGCGATCTCGATGAACGCGTGCGCCGGATTGGCGTAGACGGTGATCCAACGGCCCTGCCCGCGCCTGTCCCAGCTCATGAAGTCCCCGGACGCGAGTGGGCTCTGCAGCAGGCCCGCGGCGTGCAGCAGGTAGGACACCGAGCCCGAGCAGTCATAGCCGCTGTCGTGGAAGCTGCCGTGCCCGCCGCCGTACACGTAGGGCTTGTGGCGGATCGCGTTGCCCGCCCAGATCGCGCGCTGGACCCCCGGGGGCGCGAGCGACGGGGCGTAGGCGATGCCGTTGATCACCTCGGCGACGGCGCCCGGCACGATCGGGTGAGCGGGCGTGCTGGGCATCGACGTCGGATAGCCGATTCCCGCGCCGCCGGTCGTGTCGCTCGTCAGCTTCGGGGCGCGCGTGGAGGTCCGAGCGGGCTTTGACGCCCGGTGCGCCGGTCGGGTCGGCCGCGGCTTGGCGAGGGCGGTGGACGCTTGGGCGCTACCAGCGAGCGCGAATACGGCAACGCCGGGAAGTATCAGATTCTTGACCCGCAAGTAGCTCTCTTTCGTCGGCCTGCGGGGTTAGCTGTCGGGCTGGCGCTAAAAGAGCCTGCGCCTCCCGCGGGTTCACCGCGGGATTAGCCCCCTGGGGAATTGGTGGTTCCCCCGCTCCGCGGACTTCAGGCCCGCGGACTAGGCACCGCGGCAATATACACGCCATCGGGGCGGTGCGCCGGCAATCGTGCGGTGATCGTCGACGGTCCCCCTCGTCGATGGTCCCCCGGTGGATTGTGCGCGGATCACCCGCCGGTCGGGCTCGCATGCGTACAGCGGCGCCCGCGTTCCTCGCGCCGTGGCGCCCGCGTTCCTCGCGCCCGATAACGTGCTGCTCGTGCGGCGGTCCGGGAAAGCGGTCATAACGGTGTTCACGAAAGGCTCCCTTCCGTCGCTCGCGCTGCTGTGCACGTGCGTCCTGCTCGGAGCCTGTGGAGGGGGAACGACGAAGGTCCTCAGCGGCCCCGGACGAACCGTGACCGCCATTCATTCGACGAGCCCCGGGGCGGTCGCGCAGAAGCTCGGCTTCCCGGCTGCGGCGACCAAGAACACGACTCGCGTCAACGGCGCTGATCCGGTCGCCGACGCGGCGGCGGTGGCGCTCGCGGTGTATCCGTCAGCCGCGCCGGGTACGCATCCCCGGGCGGTGACGATCGCGCCCACCGGCGATTGGCAGGCGGCGATCGCCGGGTCCGTGCTGATGGCCTCGCCGATCCGGGCGCCGATCCTGCTCTCCGGCGGCTCCTCGCTGCCCCCCGCCACCGCCGACGCGCTGGGCGCGCTCGCGCCGACCGGATCGCCGGCGGCCGGCGGGGCGCAGGTGATCCGGGTCGGCGACGTTCCGAGCGCCGGGCACCAGCGGACCGTGTCGATCGCGGGCACGGATCCCTACGCGCTCGCCGCATCAATCGATCGCTTCGCCAGCGCCGCCCGGGGCGGCCGGCCGGGCATCAACGTGGTGATCGCCTCCGGCGAGGACGCGGCATCGGCGATGCCCGCAGCGGGCTGGGCCGCGGAGAGCGGCGAGCCCGTGTTGTTCGTCACGGGCTCCGGGATTCCGGGCCCGACCCGCCAGGCTCTGATCTCCCATCAGCATCCCCACATCTACGTGCTCGGGGCGCCCAGCGTGATCTCCGACGAAGTGCTCAAGCAGCTGCGCAAGTACGGGAGCGTGAAGCGGATCGGTGATCGCAACACGTCCGATCCGGCGGCCAACTCGGTCGCGTTCGCCGAATACCGGGATCCGCCCTGCGGGGCCGGCCAGCCGTGCGCGCACGTACCGGGCAGCTTCGGCTGGGCGATGCGCAGCCCCGGACACGGGTACGTTCTGCTCAACGCCCATCGACCGCTCGACGCGGCCGCCGCGTCGCCGCTTTCGGCCAGCGGCGACTTCGGTGCCCAGCTGCTCGTCAACGACCCGTCCAAGCTCCCCCCCTCGGTGCTCAACTTCTTTCTCAACTTTGCGACTCCCGGTTACACGCGTCAGGGCCCGACCGCGGCGGTGTACAACCACGGCTGGGTGATCGGCAATCAGCACGCCGTCTCGCTCGCCGTGCAGGCGGAGCTGGACCTGCGCCTCGAGGTCGTTCCCCAGCAGGTCCCGAAGTGAGCCAGGCCGAGCATCCCAACCGTCTGCGCGACGGCCGCGCGGTCACCGTCGACGATGTGCGCCAGCTGATGGGCGCCTCGACGCCCCACTTCGCGCTCCAGATCCGCGAGCGCATCCGCTTCCTGATTCGAGATCTCCCCGCCGGCAATCCGGCCAGGACCGAGGGGGAGCGGGAGATCGTGCGGCTCGACCGGATCGCGGTCGCGGGAGAGATCCGCGGCCACGCCGCCGAGGCCGGACTCGCGACGCTGCCGAGCCTCGCGAGCGAGGAGGCCTGACCGACCGGGGCGCTGGCCCACTGAGAACCGGTGGGCGGCGAGAACCGGTGGGCACCGGGAGCCCTGGCCAACTGGGGACCGCGGCTGGCCCTGTCGTGATTAAGGTTACATCACGTGCACCGGACGCAGATCACGCTAACTGACGAGCAGTACCACCGGCTACGAGGAGAGTCCGCTCGGACCGGATTTCGCTCGCCGAGCTGATCCGCCGAGTACTGGATGAACGCTATGAGTCAGTGCCGGACGCTCAGCGGTGGCGATTGCTGGAGTCGGCGTTCGGCGCATGGCGAGATCGCCGCGAGACCGGCGCCGAGTACGTCGAACGCGTGCGCTCGGGTACGGCGCGGCGAATGCCTGACCCCGATTGAGCGGCCGGGCCGATTGCGTCCAATTTGAGCGGCCTGGCCGACACGTCGCTGCTGGTCGACTACCTGCGCGGTGTCGAACCCGCACGGGATCTGTTGCGCACGGCGTTCAACCAAGGGCAGGGCGTGGCGGGCTCCGTGCTGACTCGCGCGCTCCCACTCGCGCGCCGAGTCGACTACGTTTAGGAGCGCACGTGAGCTCGCCACCGCTCATCTCGATCATCGGCCTGGGCCGCGTTGGGCTGCCGCTCGCGCTGTGCTTTGCCGATCGTGGCCTGCGCGTGCTCGGCGTCGACCACGACCGAGCCGTGCTCGACTCGCTCCGCGCCGGGCGGATGCCGTTCGGCGAGGCCGGCACGCAAGAACTGCTGGACCGCGTCTCCGGAACGGGTCGGCTCGAGCTCGCCGACCGGGCTGTCGACGCCGCCCGGGCGCAGGACATCGTGATCACGATCGGCACACCGTCCTTCTCCCACATCGAGAGCGACCTGCGTCAGGTCCGCGCGGCGCTCGATGACCTGCTGCCCCTGCTGGCGCCCGGGCACGCGCTGATCCTGCGCTCGACGATCGCGCCCGGTACGACCGACTTCGTGGCGGGATACCTCGAGAAGCGCCGCAACCTCCGCGTCGGCGAGGACATCTTCGTGGCCCATGCGCCCGAGCGGATCGCCGCCGGCCGGTTCCTCGAGGAGATCTCCACCCTCCCCTGCATCATCGGGGGCGTGGGCGAGGCCTCCACCGAGCGCGCCGCGCGCGTGTTCGGCGTGTTCGGCGCGCCGATCGTCAGAACCACGCCGGTGCAGGCGGAGCTTGCGAAGATCTGGACCAACATCCTGCGCTGCACCACGTTCGCGCTGCCCAACCTCCTGATGATGGATTGCGAGCGCTACGACGCGAACGTGTTCGACGTGATCGAGCTGATCAACCGCGACTATCCCCGGGGTGGGATCGCGCGGCCCGGAATGACCGCCGGCACCTGCCTGCGCAAGGACTTCGCGTTCTCCGAGGAGCGCTCGAACGCTCCGGGGATGCTGCTCGCCGTGTCTCGGGTCAACGAGGCGGTGCCGCTGTTCCTGGTCGAAGGCATCAAGCGGAGGGTCGGCAGCCTCGCCTCGCGCCGGGTCGCGGTGCTCGGCCTGACCTTCAAGCGCGACACCGACGACCAGCGCGACTCGCTGTCGCACAAGCTGATCCGGCTGCTGGAGCGCGAGCTCGCCGACGTGGCGATCTGCGACCCGCACACTGACGCCCCCACCCAATCGCTCCCGGAGGCGGTTCAGGACGCCGACGTGGTGATCGTCGCGACGAACCACTCGGAGTTCTGCGGGTCGGGGGTGCTCGGAGAGGTGCTCGGCGGGACGGCATCGGGCTGCCTGCTCGTCGATCCATGGAACGCGCTCGGCACGGGACAGGTGTTTCTGTACGGAGCTGAAGCCGCGGCGCTGCTCGGCCCTGTGGGGGTGGGCTCGGCCGGCGTGGGCTCGGGCGGTGTGGACTCGGCCGGGGTGGACTCGACGCGAGCGGCGGACGTGGTGCGGGAGAGGCAGGCGTGAGCGCCCGCCGGGCGCTGATCACCGGCATCACCGGTCAGGACGGCTCCTACCTCGCCGACTTCCTGCTCGAGCAGGGCTACGAGGTGCACGGCATGGTGCGCCGCTCCTCGACGGAGAAGTTCGACCGGATCGAGCACATCCGCGATCGGCTCGCGCTTCATCAGGGCGACCTGCTCGACCACCGCTCGCTCGTGGACACGCTGCGCGCCTCCGCGCCGCAGGAGATCTACAACCTCGCCGCGATGTCGTATGTCGCGGCGTCGTGGGCGCAGCCGACGCTGACGGCCGAGTTCTCGGGGATCGGGGTCACGCGCCTGCTCGAGGCGATGCGTGAGGCGTGCCCCGAGGCCCGCTTTTACCAGGCGTCCTCCAGCGAGATGTTCGGAAAGGTGCTGGAGGTGCCCCAGACCGAGCGGACCCCCTTCTACCCCCGCTCGCCGTACGGCGTGGCGAAGGTGTACGGGCACTTCATCACCGTCAACTATCGGGAGTCCTACGGGTTACACGCCACCAGTGGGTTGCTCTTCAACCACGAGAGCCCCCGCCGCGGCCTTGAGTTCGTCACCCGCAAGATCACCTGGCACGCCGCCGCGATCAAGCTCGGGCTCGCCTCCGAGCTGCGCCTGGGCAACGTCGAGGCCGAGCGCGACTGGGGGTTCGCCGGGGACTACTGCAAGGCGATGTGGCTGATGCTCCAGCAGGACACCCCCGAGGACTTCGTGATCGCGACCGGCCAGGCCCACTCGGTGCGCGACTGCGTCGAGGTCGCCTTCGACCACGCCGGGCTGCGTCCCGAGGACCATCTGGTGAGCGATCCGTCGTTGCTGCGCCCGGCCGAGGTGGAGCACTTGATCGGAGACGCCAGCAAGGCCAAGCGGATCCTCGGCTGGGAGCCCGAGGTGAGCTTCGAGGAGCTGATCCGGATGATGGTCGAGGCCGACATCGCCCTCCTGCGCCGCGGGCAAAGCGTCCGCGGGCAGGTCGTTCGCGGCCAATGAAGCCCGGAGCGGCCGGCGGCCTGGGCGTGCTCTGGAACTCAGAGACCCTCGAAGGGATTCTCCACCCGCACGCCGCCGTAGTCCTGCCGGTCGCTCAGGTCCTCGGACAGCACAACGGCGCAGCCCAGGGATCGACCCGCCTCAAGGATCGCGGCGTCCCAGTAGGAAACGCGAAAGCGACGCGCGGTCGCCGCCGCCGCCAGTACCAGTGCGGCTGTCGTCTCCTGCACGGGAAAGCGACGGAAGGACTCGACCAGCTTGACCGCCTGCTCGTGAGTGAGCGGATCGGAACGAGTCTCGCGCGTCGCTTGGACGTAGAACTCCTGCAGCACCTGGACCGATAGCGCCAGCTCGCCGCCCGCGAGGATCAGGTTCGCGCGCTGCGCCTTGTCCCGCTCCTGCGCGTCGCGCGAGACCGCATAGAGGAGGACGTTCGTGTCAACGAACCGCACGCCCGTGAAGCTCGTCGCGGCCGAGGCGATCGCCGGCGCTGAAGGACTCGATTCCGTCCTGCACCTGGCGCTGCTGCTGCTCCAGGCGCGCGAACTCAGCCGCCTGGTCGGAGAGCGAACGCAGGTATTCGGCCACGAGCGAACTGATCGAAGCGCCACGCTCGGCCGCTCGGATCCTGGCACTCCGGTATACGTCGTCTGGAACGGCGACGGTGATGTTCTTCACAGTCTCACAGTAACACAGCTCTACCCGGCCAGCTGAGGCTTGGATGTCGCACCCTAGACTTGCATGAATGTCCCTGAAACATCCAGCGGCTCGCGGTGAGCAGGACCGTCGCAACCGATTTGATCGGATCGCGCAGCGGGCCTCGTACTTCGCGAGCTCGCCCGCCTTCTTCGCGTTCTGCGTAGCGCTTGTGCTCGCGTGGCTGGGCGGCTATGTCGTAGGCGCCGGCGCGGACTATGAGCAGGCGACGGGTTCCGCCCTCACCGCCACAACCCTCTTGCTCGTCGCGCTGTTGAAGAACGCCGAGCTGCGCTCTGAGCACGCCATTCAAACCAAGCTGGATGCGCTCGCTACAGGGATGCTCGAGCGGATCAGGGACGAGGACCGCGACGCGGACCCGATGCTCGAGCGCGCCATCCGCATTGAAGAGCAAGTCTGAACGCCGCGGAAACCATGACACAACCCGATCCCGCCCTCGCCGAAGGTTCACCCCAGAGCGAGCTGCCCGGTCCCTATCCGGTCGGATCCTATGCCGCGCAGCTGAGGCAGCGCCTGCGTGAGTTCGTGCGGGTGCAACTCGTCGGTGAGGTCTGGGGCGTGCGGCTCAGCCGGGCCCGGGTCTACTTCGAGCTGCGCGATGCCCGCGGTGCGCTGCCGTGCTCGATGTGGCGAAACGAGCTCGACGCCCTCGACGTGACGCTCGCCGAAGGCGCGCGGGTCGTGGTCGGAGGTGGCTGCGACTACTACCCCGGCAGCGAAACGTCCTCACCGTCGTTCTCCTTCGCCGTCACGGAGCTGCGGGTCGCCGGCGAAGGGGACCTGCTGGCCCAGCTCGAGCGACTCCGCCGCAAGCTCGACGCCGACGGCCTGTTCGAGCCGCAGAAGCGCCTCGCCCGGCCGCTGCTCCCGCGGACGATCGGCGTGGTCACCGGCGAGCGGGGTAAGGCCCGTGACGACGTGCTCGCGGGCCTGCGCCGCCGGGGCTGGGGCGGGCGACTGGTGTGGGCGTTCGCACCGGTGCAGGACCGTCACGCGGCGCCGGCGGTCGCGACCGCGCTGCGCGAGCTGGCCGCGCTCGCCGAGGTCGACGTGGTGATCGTCGCCCGTGGCGGGGGCTCGCTGGCGGACCTGTTCGCGTTCTGCGACGAGGCACTGTGTCGCACCGTCGCGCTGCTCCGCGTGCCGGTGATCTCCTCGGTCGGGCACCACACCGATCGGACCCTGATCGACGACGTCGCCGCGGTCTGCTGCTCGACGCCGACCCACGCCGCCGAGGCAGCGGTCAGGATCGACTGTCGCACCGCCCGAGCGGAGGCCGCCTCACACGCGCGCCGACTGCATCGGCATGGGCGCCAGGCGATCGTCGGGCGCGCGCGGACGCTCGGCCAGCTCTCGCGCGCGCCGACCGAGCACGTCGCCCGGCACCGCCGCCAGCTGCACCAGCTGCTGCGTGAGCTGCGCGCCAGCGCCCACCGCACCGCCGACAGCGGCGCGGAGCTCGCGGGAGTGCATCTGCTCGTCCTGGCGCGCAGCGCGGCACGCGCCAGGAGCGCTGGTGCCGCGGATCGTGGTCGCGACCTCGAACGCCTGCGGTTGGCGCTCGCCGCGCACGATCCCGCGCGAACGCTGGCGCGGGGATACGCGCTGGTGGCCGACCGCGCGGGGGAGCCGCTGACGTCGGCGGCCGCGGCCAGAACGGCGAGCGAGGTGCGGTTACGCTTCCACGACGACTTCGTGGAAGCGCGCGTGAACCCAGAGGCGGAGCGCGCCGGTGAGTCAACCGGGACGAGCGCACGGACGCGAAGCCCAGACGAGCGCATCGACGCGACGCGCAGGCGAGCGCATGACGGGTGAGGACGTCTCGGTGATCGGGCGCACCTACGAGTCCGCCGTCGTCCGCGTCGAGCAGATCATCCGCCGACTTGACTCCGGAGAGGCGGGGCTGCGTGAGACGCTCGAGCTGGTCGGGGAGGGACGCGATCTGGTCGAGTTCTGCGCGCTCGAGCTCGAGGCGGTCAACCGGGGACTCGAGGAGCTCCGGCTCGAGGAGCTGGTCGCGCGGCTGGAGCCCGGGGGACGGGAGCCGTGAGCACCTTCGAGTTGCTCGCGCAGCTGCCGCTCGAGGTCGACGGCTACACGCTGGAAGGCCTCAAGGCCCAGGTGTCCAGCGGCTTTGAGCGCCTCAGCACCATCGTTCACCTCCGCGGAGGGGGCCTTCAGGGCGTCGGCGAGGACGTCGTCTACGAGGCTCCGGACCACACCGCAATGCAACACGCCGGCCCCGTCCAGCCACTGGCTGGAAGTTACGCGCTCGGCGAGTTCTGCGAGCTGATCGACTCACTTGACCTATTTCCGGTCGAGCCCCAGCGCGATGTCTCGCGGCTTTACCGGCGCTGGACGTTTCACAGCGCCGCGCTCGACTTGGCGCTCCACCAGGCCGGCCGTGCCCTGCACGAGGTGCTCGGCCGCGAGGCCCGCCCGGTGACGTTCGTGGTCTCGCTCCGACTCGGCGAGCCGCCGGCGCTCGAGCTGATCACGCGCCGCCTGAGGAGCTATCCGGCGCTGCGCTTCAAGCTCGATCCGACCAGCTCGTGGGACCCCGAGCTGATCGCAGCGCTGGTACAAACGCGATCGGTCGACTCGGTCGACTTCAAGAGCCTCTACCGCGGCACCGTCGTCGACCAGCCCACCGACCCGGTGCTCTACCGCCGGGTCCTCGAAGCGTTCCCGGATGCCTGGCTGGAGGATCCCGACGTGACCACGCCCGAGAGCGCGCAGATGCTCGCCCCTCACCACGACCGGATCACCTGGGACGCCCCGATCCACTCGATCGCCGACATCGAGGCGCTACCGTTCGCTCCCAGGATGGTGAACCTCAAGCCGTCCCGCATCGGCGGCCTGCAGCGGCTGTGCGCGACCTATGACTACTGTGCCGAGCACGGGATCGGGGCGTACGGAGGCGGGCAGTTCGAGCTCGGGCCGGGCCGCGGCCAGGCCCAGTACCTCGCGTCGCTGTTTCACCCCGACACGCCGAACGACCTCGCGCCCGTGGGCTACAACGAGAACGATCCGCCGCCCGGATTGCCGCCCAGCCCGTTGCCGCCGATGCCCAGCGAGGTGGGTTTCCGCTGGGGCGCGTAGTGGGGTCCGCGCGATCCAGACGAGTCCTCAGCGGAGCCCTGGCCGCGCTCCTGGCTGTCTCCGGCGCTGCGGCGTGCGGATCCAGTGCGGCCAAGCGTGGCCCTGGGGCGAGCCACTCCGCCCGCGGTGGGAGCGCACCCCACCCACGCCCGGGGGCCGGCAAGCCGGCCGTGACGCTGGGCACCAAGAACTTCACCGAGGAGCTGATTCTGGGACAGCTCTACGCCCAGGCGCTGCGCGCCCAGGGCTTCGCGGTCACCCCGAGAGACAACATCGGGGCCTCCGAGGTCGTCGCGCGCAAGCTCAACGATCGCGAGATCGACGGGTATCCCGAGTACACGGGGACGATCCTCTCCGCGCTTGCCCACCAGACCGCCCCGCCGCCGAGCGCAGCCGAGGCCTACCGGCGTGCGGCGGATTATGAGCGGGGACACGGCGCGACCCTGCTCGGCATGGCCTCGGCGCACAACACCGACGTGCTCATCACCAAGCCCGCGTACGCGACCCGGCATCGACTGAGCTCGCTCGCGGACCTGGCCCGACTCGGCTCCTCGGCCGTGCTGGCCGGCCCACCCGAGTTCAGGACGCGCTTCGACGGCATGATCGGCCTCAGGCAGGCTTACGGCGTAAGCGCGCTCCGGTTTCTCCCGCGGAAGATCGGCAGTCAATACCGGGCGCTCGAGGCGGGGCGCGCGCAGGTCGCCGCCGTGTTCACAACCGATGGCCACCTCGTCCAGGACCGCTTCACGCTGCTGAAGGATCCGCGGGGCATCTTCGGCTTTCAGAACGTCACGTTTGTGGTCCGCGACGACGTACTCGTTCGCGAGGGTGAGGCGTTCAGCCAGACGATCAACGCTGTCAGCGCCAAGCTCAGCACTCAGGCGCTGCGCGTGATGAACGCCGACGTGGATCTCGACGAGCAGAGCCCGACGGCGGTTGCCCGGCAGTTCCTGGGCGCCAACGGACTGCTGTGAGTCCGCGCCCGCCGGCGAACGCCGCCTGACTTGCGATCGATTTTTCTACACGGCCACGAGCCGATCATCGGCCGAGCGCGACAGCGAACCGTCGAGCCGCCGGAGCGCACCGGCGAGCGCGCCGTGATTGAGCAGCGCACTCGCCGCCGCGCGCAGAACCTGTGCGGTCAGGCCGCGCTGGGGAGGCAGCGCGACCCGCGCCTCCACGGTCACGCCGCTGCCCCGATCACAGAGGCTGTACACGACCTCGATCGACACCGGCCCCCGGGCGACGAGCTCCAGTCGGCGCTCGTCCGCGCGAGCGACGTCGACCTCGAACGTCACTCGGAGGCCGCCGATCGTTCCGCTGACCCGCGCGCGGCTGCCGGTGCGCAGCCCGCCTCCGGCCAGCCCGTCGACGTCGAAGTCCACCGGCGCCCACTGCGCGATCAGCACCGGGTCGGTCAGGGCTTCCAGCACCTCGGAAACCTCGGCGTCGAGATCCGCTCTCGCGGTCCAGACCTCCCGGTCGGGCAACCGCTGCGGTCGGGGTCCGAGCAACAGCATCAAACCAAGTATTTCGCTGGAACAGCGGCCGGGCCATGGAGCGAGCCAGTGTTCCGCGGTGCGGCTATCCGTACCATCGCGGGCTAGGTCGTCCGCCGCTGCCCGGACAGCCTTGAGAGCAGCCCGCGCGGGAAGAATCGATCGGTGAGAAATGCCCGTGCCTGTGGTTCCGGAGCTCGCAGCTCGCTGAGCCCGAACGGCGGCCGCCCCGGCGGATCACCCGAACGGCCGCCGCCCGGGCCGATCACCCGGGCGGCGGACGGTGGCCTTCAGCTCAGCGCACGACCTTGATGATGCGCTCCATTCCGAGCCGGGTGTGCTCGCGGTGATCCTGCGTGTCCATGAAGCAGGCCAGCACGTAGGTACCGGGCCGCAGGTCGAGGCGCTGCTGCTGATACGCCTGCCAGGACAGCGAGCCAGCGCCCGCTGTGGTGTTGAATAGGCTTTGCGGGAGCTGCATGTCCTTGCCTTGGCGCAGGAGCCGCGCGACTCGTGCCGCAGGAAAGCGTCGGGTGGTCCTGATCATGAAGAACATATGCACCACGTAGCCGTCGTTGCGCCAGCGCACCATCGACCCCGAGCGCAGCGTCCCGGCGCCGCGGAAGGCGAACTCGATCGCTCGCACGGTGGCTGCGGGCGCCGGCAGCGCCGCGGGATGAGCCGACGGGCTGATCGTGAACGTCGTGCTCGGCGGCGGTCCCGACGGCGGGCCCGATCCGTGTTGCCCCCCCACGTCGACCGCGATGTAGTTGCCCGGCTGCAGGTTGACCTGCACGTCGGTCGTTCCCTTCGGCGCGGTGGCGTCGAAGACGGTCGCGCCGACCCGGCGCACAGCGTTTGGATCGTGACCGATCGCCTTGAACTGCGCGAACGCCTGGCCGTAGCTGACGCCGTCGTTCAAGCGAACCAAAATCGGCTCCCCGGCCGGCTCACCGGTGGTGTGGGCGACCACCTGGACCCCACCGGAGACCTCCTGTCCGCTGATGGCGATCGATTTGCCGGTCAGGGTGACGTTGAGTTGCGGCAGTGCGGCGGCGGTGCTCCCGGCGCTCGCCGCCAGCGCCACGCCGCCCCCCGCGGTGGCCAGCGCGCAACCGGCCGCCAGGCCGTAGGCGAGCTTGCGATGCATGGACATGGTCAATCTCCTCCGATGTGTGTGTTTGTGGTCAGGCAGCAGGTGGGCAAGTCTCCTGCTCAGGGTAGCAGTTGAACCAGGGGGTGAGCAGGTGTGGCGTGGTACGGCTATCCGTACCACCAGTTCAGCCGAGAAGGCTCTCCGCCGCTCGGCTGCGGCCGGGAATCCGTGCTCGCACCAGCGTCCCGCCTCCGGGGGGGCTGATCACGCTGAAGGTCCCGTCGAGCGCGCCCACTCGGTCGCGCAGCCCCAAGAGCCCCGAGCCTCCGCACTCGTTCGCCCCGCCGACGCCGTCGTCCTGGCACTCGACGACGATCTCCTCGCCGTCCTCGTGGGCGCGGATCGTGGCGAGACTGGCGTGCGCGTACTTGAGGACATTGGTCAGCGCCTCGGCGATCACGAAGTACGCGGCCGCCTCCACGGGAGCCGGCGGCCGCGTTGGCAGCTCGAGCTCGCAGGCGACGTCGAACGGCGTGCGCTCAGCCAGCGAGGCGAGCGCCGGCTCGAGCCCGCGATCGCTCAGGATCGCGGGATGGATGCCGCGCGCCAGCTCCCGCAGGTCGTCGAGCGCCGCGGAGAGCCGCTCGTCGATTCGTCCGATCATCTCGCTGGCCTCGGTGTCAGGGCCGACGCGGCCGCGCAGCAGCCTGAGCTCGATCGCCAGCGCTACGAGTTGCTGCTGGGCCCCGTCGTGCAGGTCGCGCTCGAGCTTGCGCCGGGCGAAGTCCGAGGCCTCGACGATGCGCACGCGCGATGCCCGGAGCTCGGCGACGCGCGCACGCAGATCCGCCTTCAGCTGCTCGTTGTCCAGCGCCAGCGACGCCGCGGCGGCGGCCGCCTGCACGAGCTCCCGACTGGCTTCGATACTCGCGTCGTGGATGATCGCGGCGACCCGTCGCCCGTCGTAGCCGACGGCCGTCCAGGCTCGGTCAGAGCCGGCCTCGGGCAGTGGCACCGGGTGCCCGCGCTCGTCGACGAAGACGTTCCGATCCGCCAGCCAGTAGGCGATCGACAGCGTGTGGTCGCCGAGGCTCGCGGCGAGTCGCTCGCGCACTGGGGCGCCGGCCGGAACGCTCGTGACCAGCAGCGCCCTGGCCAGCGCCCGCAGGCCGAACGCCGCGCCATCCGCCACCGCCCCCGTCAGGATCGCGACCGCCACGGCCAGCAGGCACAGCACGACCCCGAGCACCGGTCCGAGGGTGAAGGGACCCACGAACCCGGGCTGCGCACCGGTCACTCCGCGCAGACCGAGCACGACCAGCGAGACCATCAGCGCGATGCCGAGCACGATCACGACCGCGGCCAGGCCGGTGACGGGAAGCTTCAGCGCCAGCAGCGAGAACGCGCGCCAGAAGGGCCCGCCGCTCAGCCTCTGGCGTATTCGCTGCCAGGCGCTGCCGTGACCCGCGCGCAGCGGCGGCAGCGGCGGGATTCGCGTCCCGAGCAGCCGGTTGGCGAGCGTGCGCTCGAGCTTGGCACAGCGCCACAGCGCGGCCGAGGCCACAAGCAGCAGGGGCAGGCCGATCCAAACGACTCCCAGCACGGCACCGAGGAAGAGCCCAGCCGCGATCAGCACCGTGTACAGGAGGCCGAGCGGCGGGCCGAGCGCGACGTACGCCAGCTCCTTCAGCACCCGCTCACCGTGGGAATCGGGTCTCACAGGCCGCCCTCCACGGCAACGTTGCCGCTTGTGCTGTGCACGTCGATCGTGAACGGGGCGGTGGGGCTGGAGACGACGCCGCTCACGCGCTGCCCACCGGTCCCCGAGCTCGCCCGGATCTGGTAGCGCCCGGGCGGCACGAGCGCCGTCGCATTACCGCTGCCCGAGCGCAGCTCGAGGCGCTCGGGGGCGCAAGCCGTCGTGACGCGCACGTTCCCCGAGACGCTCTTGGCCGACAAGGTGAAGCCGCAGTACGCGTCGACGTTGACGTTACCCGAGCGTGTCTGAACCGCGGCTCCGCCGCGAAACCCCGTCAGGCGGACATCGCCGCTGGTGCTCTGCACGTTGACCGCGACGCTTTCGGGCACCGCCAGCTCGTAGGAAGCGGAGCAGGAGCCAAGGATGATGCGCGGGCAGCGCGAGAAGATCCGCAGCACGCCGTCGACGAGCGAACGCCGTTCGCTGGCGCCGTGCCCGAACGAGAACTCGTCGGCTCGCCGCACCTGCACGATCGATGAGCTGTCCCCGACGATCCGCGCCGTGCCCGAGGACAGTCGCAGCTCGATCCGCGTCAGCGGCCGGGTGACGGCATAGGCGGTGATCCCGGAGTGCCGGGTGGCAAGCCAGTCGACGCCCAGCGCGAGCAGGGCGACGGCGACCACCACGGCGGAGGCGACGACGGCGGCAGGCCATCCGCGCAGGCGCCGCAGCGATCTCATGCCGATCATCCGAGCGGGGGCGGAGCGATCGATCGATGGACGGTGCACGGCTTCGCCCCCGTCGTGGCGATCAAGCGCGGAGGAAGGTGAGAACG
The DNA here is from genome assembly GCA_050996975.1 of Solirubrobacteraceae bacterium. GTDB lineage: Bacteria > Actinomycetota > Thermoleophilia > Solirubrobacterales > Solirubrobacteraceae > Palsa-465. Next base: position 27,732 of record JBPCRJ010000161.1, read on the forward strand.
GCTAGCACCCGGCGATGGTCATCCTCGGCGAGGGGCAGCCTGAGCTTGGCAAAGATGCTCGTCACGTGCTTCTCCACCGCTCGTTCGCTGACCACCAAGCTTGCCGCGATCGCATGGTTGGAGCGTCCCTCGGCCATCAGCCCGAGGACCTGCCGCTCACGCTGACTGAGCTCCTCGAGCGGATCCTGCTTGCGGTGACGCCGGAGAAGTTGACTGACGACGTGCGGGTCGATCACCGAACCGCGATCGGCGACACGGCGAACCGCGTCGAGCAGCGCGTCGATGTCGGTGATGCGCTCCTTCAGCAGGTAACCGACGCCCTGGTCGGAGTCGCCGATCAACTCGATCGCGTACTGCTCCTCGATGTACTGCGAGAGCACCAGCACGCCGGTATCTGGCTGCTCACGGCGGATACGCACGGCGGCGCGCAGCCCGTCGTCGGTGTTGTCCGGCGGCATGCGAACGTCGATGATCGCCACGTTCGGCTTGTGGGCACGCGCCTTGCGCAGCAGGTCCTCGGCGTCACCGGCTGGGCGACGACCGTGCATCCGCCCTCCTCCAGCAGGCGGACCAGGCCCTCCCGGAGAAGGACCGAGTCGTCGGCGACGAGGACCCGCAGCGTCTCGCCCGTGACATCCGCACCGGTCAACGTAGCGTCTCAGGCCGCGAGCAGCGCGCGCACGCTATCTCCGGAAAGATCGGCCTTGGCCACGAAGCCAAGCGCTCCGCAGGACTCGACGAGCGGACCGAAGTCACTGCCGTCCCGGCTGGAGATCAGGATCACGGCCGGCGCCGAGCGCGCTGCGGTCACGCGAGCGGCCACCTCGAAGCCGTCCGTATCGGGCAGCTGGACGTCGAGCAGGATCAGGTCGGGGTCAAGCGCGGTCAGCTGCTCGATCGCCGATCCACCATTTTCGGCTTCGCCGATGACCTCGAAACCCTCCGCCTCGAGCAGCAACCTGGCGCTGGCCCGGAAAGTCGCATGGTCATCGACGATCAGGACCGTTGTCCTCATCTCGTGAGCCATTGTGGCGGACGCGAACGCGCGGCTGCCCGCTGCATCAGCCGGGCGAAGCGGCCTGCGCCTCAGCCCGCCATCCCGCCACCGAGCTGCGCAACGCGCCGATCGAGGCGAGCCCAGACGCGGCCGGCAGCCGTACCGCGACCGTGCGGTAGGCCAGCACCGCGGCGATCGTGGCCCCGACCGGCGCGCCGAGTGCGAGCAGTGCGCCGACCAGCCCGCCGCTGAGGCTGCCGGGCAGCGGCAGCACGTTGAGCATCGTCCCCAGGAAGTAGGCCAGCACCAGCGCCGGCAGCGCCAGCGTCACACCGAACGCGTGCAGCGTCGTGAACAGCACCGCGATATCAAAGCTCCACCAGGCCAGCGCGCCGAGCAACGCGGGGTGGGGTCGGCGAAGCTCGAGCCAGCTGCGCCGCATGGCGCAGCGAAGGACGGGCAGCTGCTCCTCGGCGCGCCGCGCGGCCCAGGCCAGCCGACCGGAGCCCTGCCCGATGCGGCCAAGGACGCCCCCGAGCAGCGCCGGCGCCGCGACGAGGCCGAGCACCGCGAGGGCGACGGCGAGCCCGATCACGGCTCCCACAAGCCCCAGCGCCCGTCCCCGACCGACGTGCACGAGGCCCAGCGCGACCGCGCCCCCACACGTGACGAGGCCGGCCATGTACACGGCGTAGAGCAGCAGCAGAAAAGCGAGCACGCGCTCCCCGAGCTCCTGGGGACGGATGCCGTGGGCGCGCAGCGCCCACACGGTCACCGCGACGCCGCCGAGGCCGGCCGTCGGCAGGAGCCTCGTGGCCGCGGTACCGGCGAGGGCGATGTCATAGGAGTCCTTCAGGCGCAACCGCGGGCTCGCCCCGGAGACCACGCGGTGCAGGAGCACCACGTAGCCGCCAATCGACCCCGCCTCGAACAGCGCTCCCACCGCCACCAGCGGCCAGTTTGCCTGTAGCGCTCGGTCGAGGGCGGTGGCGAAGTCGCGGCCGTGGAGCGCGAGCACCGCCGCCAAGACGCCGGCCCCGGCGACCCAGAGCAGTGGCGTGACCCAGCCTGTCCGGGTCGCCTCCGATCGCGCCGCCGGCGAGATCTCGCGGGTCAGCAGGCGCAGCCCGCTTCCCGCCGAGTTCGCTGTGCGGAGAAGCATGCGCCGAGGTTCCCATCCGGACGGTCGGCGCGCCATGGGGCAGCCCCGCGGGGGCAGGTGCGGGTATCCCTACCCGGAGGATTGATCCGGCGTACGGTGAGAATTGATCCGGTGATGACGTATACCTCATCGCAAGCGATGTATACTTCGCTCCAGGTGAGGCGTCTTCAGATCTACATCGATGAGTTGCTGGACGACGCGGTCTCGCTCGAAGCTGCGCGACGGCGAATCTCCAAGGCCGCGGTGATCCGCGCGTGCATCTCCGCACAGCTGCCGGGTGAGCGGCGTGGGCCCACTGCGGCCGAGGACATCGTCGGCTGGATCGAGCAGGAACTGCCGGCGTCGAGCGCGGTCGACGACATCGTCTACCCGACGTGAGGTTCGTCGATACATCGTTCTGGGTCGCGCTGCAAGCGAGCCGGGACGCTCGGCATCGCGAGGCGGCGGCGCTGTGGCGAGCCGAGACCCGGCCCCTGCTCACCACGAACCATGTGCTGGGCGAGACATGGACGTTCCTTCGCCGGGCCGGAGGGCATCGGATCGCACTCGGGTTCATCGACCGGGTGCTCGCGCTCGCAGCCCTGCGCGTGCACCACGTCGACGAACGGCTCGAGCAGGATGCCTGGGCGTGGCTCCGGCGCCGCGACGAGCGCGAATACTCGTTCGTCGATGCCGCGAGTTTCGCCGTGATGCGCACGCTCCGGGTCCGCGAAGCGCTCGCTTTCGACGGCGACTTCGCAGCCGCGGGGTTCATCGAGGTTCCGCCGCTGGGTAGCTGACGAGCGTGGGCGGGCTCAGCGCGCGGCTTGCCTCTACTGCGCTCCCGCCGGTGGATTGACCACCTCGAGCAGGCCCGGGAAGCGCTGCTCGAGATCCTCCCGACGCAGCGAGACCAGCCGCAGCGTGCCCTCGCAGCGGGTTCTGGTCACACCGGCCTCGCGCAGCAGTCGCATGTGGTAGGAACAGGTGGACACGGGGAGACCCATCGCGCTTGAGACCTCCCCGCACATCCGCTCTTTGCCGTCGACGAGCAGACGAACGATCTCCAGCCGCACCGGATCGCCGACGGTGCGCATCACCGTCGCCAGATCGAGCGACGAAGCGGGCGGGTGATGGATCTTCTCTCGTGGTGTGACGGGAGCCGCGATCGAGGAGATGCTATAACACCTTCCAAGCTTCCATGAACTTGGAAATATAAGAGGGTGACCACCGCATGACCGCCAGCGCCGGCTGCACCACGACGCCCGGACACTCCACCGCCGCGGCCCCACCCGCCCGGGCGCGCCTGATGCTCTCACCGCGCCTCGCCTACGTGCTCGTAGCGGCCGTAATCGGCTTGGCGCTGTTCGCGTCCGGAACGCCTTCGCCGCTGTACGGCGCGTACCGCGCGCTGTGGGGATTTTCGCCCCTCGTCCTGACGCTCGTGTACGCCACCTACGCGTTCGGGGTCCTCGCCAGCCTGCTCCTCGCCGGCCGGGTCTCCGACGTGGTCGGCCGGCGCCCAGTGCTGCTCGCCGCGCTCGGCATGCTGATGGGGACCACGATCCTGTTCATGCTGGCCAACTCGGTCGCCTGGCTGTTCGCCGCCCGCGCCCTGCAGGGGCTGGCCACGGGGCTTGCGCTGGGGGCGGCGAGCGCCGCGCTACTCGACCTGCACCCGCGCCGCGACCCGGCCGGGGTCGGGCTGACCAACGGCGTCGTGAGCGCCGGCGGGATGGGCCTCGGGGTGTTCGTCTCGGCGATCTTCATCGAACTGCTGCCGGCCCCTCGCGTGCTGCCGTACGTGGCGCTGTTCGTCCTCTTCGCGATCGCCTTCGGCTGTGCGCTGCGGATGCCCGAGCCCGTTCCGAACCGTTTGCGCTTCCGGCTCACCCCCCAGCGCCCGAACATCCCCACCGCCGTACGTCGACCGTTCCTGCTCGCGGCGCTCGGGGTCACGTCATCGTGGTCGATCGGCGGCCTGTTCCTGTCGCTCGGCCCGCAGCTCGCGGGGAGCCTGCTTCACACCACCGATCACCTCGTGGCGGGCGTCAGCGTGCTGGCTCTCGCCGGACCCGCCGCACTCTCTCAGCTCGCGTTCCGGCGGATGGCGCCGTGGGCGGGTGCCGCCGCGGGATCGGTCGCCCTGGCGGCGGGAATGGTGACGATCGTGATCGCCGCCTCGGCGGCCTCCGGCGCGCTCTATCTCGCCGGTGCGATCATCGGCGGGGCCGGCTTCGGGGTCGCGTTCCTCGGCGCGCTCCGCGCCCTCTCGGCCGCGGTCCCTCCCCAGCACCGGGGTGCGGTGATGTCGGCGTTCTACGTCGTCGCCTACTCAGCGCTATCGCTACCCGCGATCCTCGCCGGCGTGCTCGTCACCCCCCTCGGCCTGTACGCGACGTTCGAGATCTTCGGCAGCGTGATCGCCGCGCTCGCGCTGGTCGTCGCACTCGAGGCGTGGCGCACGCGGCCGGCGGCCGACGGCCCCCTCCCGACTATGGCCTGAGGTGCCCGGAGAGCGCCTCGACCGCGCGGGCCACGTCCTCGGCGCTGGTGGAGACGTGGAACGACAGCCGCAGCCGGCCGGCGCGCACCGATCCGACGACGCCCGCACGAGCCATCAGCTCCGGGGCCTGTCCGTCGGCCAGCGCGGAGACAATCGCGGAGTCGCCGTGGGGCAGCCCGACGCCGGCCCGGAACTGGTTGGCCAGCCCGACAGCGTTAGCGTGGAGGGCGGGAATGCCGACCCCGCTCAGCAGCTCGAGCGCGGGGGCGGCCCCCACCCAGGAGTGCCACGCGGGCGAGACGTCGAAACGGCGGGCGTCGCTGGCCAGGCGCAGCGGGTAGCCGTAGATGCTCTCCCACGGATTTTGGCCGGCGTACCAGCCCGCGTTGTGGGGGATCAGCTCGTCGAGCAGCCCAGTGGCGACCGTCAAGTAGGCGGTGCCGCGCGGCGCCAGCAGCCACTTGTAGCCGCCGCACACGGTATAGGCGAACCGGCCGGCGTCGATCGGAAGCCATCCCGCCGCCTGGGTGGTGTCCAGCAGGACCCGCGTGCCGCTGCTCGCACACGCGTCGTGAAGGGCATCGAGGTCGGCGAGGCGTCCGTCCGCCGATTGAACCGCGGAGACGGCCACCAGCGTGGTGCGGGACGTGACCTCGTCGGCAATCCGCTCCAGGGCAGCCTCCCGGACAGTGACGCCACGCCCCGCTTGGACGTGGAATGGGAACAGGATGCTGGTGAAGTCACCCGCGGCGACCAGCACTTCGCTGCCCCGCGGCAGGGCCGCGGCCACAAGGCCGGCGAACACCGACACCTGGCTGCCCACGGCGACGGAGCCCGGCTCGACGTTGACCAGCCGGGCGTAGGCCGTCCGCGCCGCGGCCAGCGGGACGTCGTACTCGACCGGGTTCACCGTGCCTGCCTGCCATTCGGTCAGAGCGCTCTGCAGAGCGGTCCACGCGCGCCGGGGCGGCAACCCGAGCGTGGCGGTGTTGAGGTAGCTGAGCTCGGTGTCAAACTCGCGCTGCGCGGCTTGCAGCCGGTCAGGTAGTGCGAGACGGCGCATCGGCACCGGCGAGGCTGCCCCACCTTCGGCCGTGCCGCGAGGCTGGCTGCGGTTCACCGCCATACCGGGCGTCGCTCTCCTGGCAGCTGAGACAGTAGTCCTAGAGGATTGGGCATAGACGGTACGGGCCGTATGGTGCACTAATCGTCTGATGCGCGTACCCTCACCGCCCTCCCCGGGCTCGAGGGAGGCGTAGGTGAGGCGAGAGCTAAGCGAAGTCCGCTTGCACTGGTTGATCGCGCAGGAACGGCTCGACGGTCCGAGCCACCCCCGTCGGGATCGTCGGCGATTGGCCAGTGGCCGCTGCGGAGTACGAGCACCAGCAGCCGGCCTTCGGAGATCTCGTAGATGATTCGACAGGCGCCGGTTCGTATCCGCCATTCCCCTGCACCGCCGACGAGGCGCGTCGCCGCCGGCGGCCGCGGAGTCTCGGCGAGGAGCTCGAGCGCCGCCTGGATTCGCCGCCGGACCTGGGGACCGAACTTGCGCAGTTGCCGAGCCGCCGCCGGCGCCAGCGTGATCTCGTAGCTCACGTGAGGCCGAGATCGACCTTGACCTGGTCCCACGGAATCGGGGTCTGGGCTGTCGCCCGCATCTCGGCTCGCGCCGCTTCGGCGGCTCGGATGTCCGCCATGTCCTCGGCGAGCTCGAGGAGCTGATCGAGGTCGTCAGCGTCGATCACGGCCGCGACGCGCTGCCCGCGACGTTTGAGGTACACCGGCTCGTGCTCCGAGCGAGCACGATCGATGATCGTCGCGAGCTGGCGACGCGCCTCGGAAACGGTGAGCGGCAGGCTTGCCATGCACAAAGAGTACATGCAAGACGCTGATTGTACGTCTGTCAGCCCGCCCACCGTCGCTCGACCCTCCACCATCGAGCGCGGTCCGTCGAGGCCGCGCTCGCCCGCGTCCGCAAGGCCGGTCTCACCCGCGTGAGCTGGCGGCCCCGGGCGCTCAGCAGCTCGAGCAGGGCGGCAGTGCGGTGAAACGGGTCCGCCACGACCGATCCGTCGGCGAGCGACATCGCCGCCAGCAGCTCGCCGTCGATCTCAGCCACGAGCACCGGCGCGGGGGGCGACTGTGCGCTGTCCAGCGCCGCCAACCGCGCCAGCGCCTGCGCGTCGTCGGGAAACGCCGGGCGGATTGTGACCGCGTGCCCGGGGGGCACCGAACCCGACGCGGGAGTCATCGGGGCGGACGCGACCCGCGGCACTTTGTTATAGTACGAAGTCATGCCTGAGCTAGGACAATATCGGATCGCCGGCTCTACGGCGGTCGAGATCGCCGCGAGCGCCGAGCGGGCAATCCAGGAGGGCGCGCTCGGCGGCGGTGATCTGCTGCCGACAATTCGCGCGCTCGCCAGAGCGCTCGGAATCAGTCCCGCCACGATCGGCTCGGCGTACCGGATCCTGCGCCACCGGGGCCTCGTGGTCGCCGACGGCCGGCACGGCACCCGCGTCGCTCGGCGTCCGGCACTACGGGCTCCCACGCCCGCGCGCCGCGGAGCACTGGGCGCGGACACGACCACGACCAGTCCTTTCCGCGACCTGACGAGCGGGCTGCCGGATCCCGCCCTGCTGCCGCCCCTGGCGCCCGCGGTGGCGCGGATCGACTTCGAGCGCCGGCTGCGGATGAGCGCGCTCGAGGCCGCCGATCCCGAGCTGATCGAGCTCGCGGCGGCGTCGTTCGAGGCGGACGGCCTCCCGTCCGGCGCGCTGGCGATCACGAACGGCACGTTCGACGCGATCGAGCGCGTGCTCGGCGCCCACCTGCGCCCCGGTGACCGGGTGATCGTCGAAGACCCGACCTACGTCTCGATCCGCGATCTCCTCCTCTCGCTGGGCCTCGTCGAGGTGCCGGTTGCGGTGGACGAGTGCGGCATGCTCCCCGAGTCCTTCGAGGCCGCCCTGGCCAGGGGCGCAGCGGCCGTGCTGATCGTCCCGCGCGCCCAGAACCCGTTCAGTTCGGCGCTCGACCCCGAGCGCACGGCGGCGCTGCGCGGCCTGCTCGAGCGCCGGCCCGAGCTGCTGGTGATCGAGGACGATCACGCGGGGAGCGTCGCGGGCGCCCCGTTCTCCACCTTGATTGCGCCGTCATGGCCCCGCTGGGCAGTGATCCGCTCGACGTCGAAGCTCCTGCATCCCGACCTGCGACTGGCGCTGGTGGCCGGCGACGAGACGACGATCGCCCGGGTCGAGGGTCGCCAGTCCCTCGGCCCTCGCTGGGTCAGCCACGTGTCGCAGGCGATCGTCGCCGAGCTGATGCGCGATCCCGAGCTCGAAGCGCAGGCGGCCCGGGCCCGAGACGCCTACACGTCTCGACGCGCAGCGCTCGTGCACGCGCTGGGCCAGCACGGCATCCGCGCCCATGGACGCTCGGGGCTGAACATGTGGGTGCCGGTGCGCGAGGAGGCACCCGTCACCCGGTCGCTGATGGACGCCGGATGGCTGGTGCTCGCCGGCGAGCACTTCCGGATCGAGACCCCCCCGGGGATCCGCGTCACGATCGCCACGCTGAAGCCCGACGAGGCGCCCGCGCTCGCGCACGAGATCGCCGCCGCCGAGCACGCCGGGCGTCCTCGCCGCGCGTATTGAGCCCGGATCGACGGTGAGAGCCTATTTAGGGGGCCGGGCGGCCCTAGGTTCGGCCACGCCTGGCGAACGGCGTCCCGCACGCACGCTGGCGTCACCGGTGGCCTCGGGCGAGGAATTCAGGCGATCAACGACCGGCCCGTCATCTCCGGCGGCGACTCGATCCCGAGCAGCGCCAGCATCGTCGGGGCGACGTCGGCGAGGACGCCTCCGCCGCGCAGCTCGGTCCCGGGGACCGTCAGCACCAGCGGCACCGGACTCAGCGAATGCGCGGTGTTGGGGCTGCCGTCGGGCTCGAGCATGTGGTCGGCGTTACCGTGATCGGCGGTGACGATGCACGCGCCGCCGGAGCCGTGCACGGCGGCCACGACCGCCCCCAGGCACTCGTCGACCACCTCGACGGCGGAGACCGCCGCTTCGATCACCCCGGTGTGGCCGACCATGTCCGCGTTGGCGAAGTTGATGATCCCGAACGCGGGCGAGTCGCTGCGCCAAGCCGCCACGAACGCGGCCGCGGCCTCCCGTGCGCTCATCTCGGGCTTGTGGTCATAGGTGGGTACCTCGCGCGGGGAGGGCACCAGCTCGCGACGCTCCCCCGCGCAGGGACGTTCATCCCCACCGTTGAAGAAGTACGTCACGTGCGGGTACTTCTCGGTCTCCGCGACGTGCAGCTGGCGGGCGCCACGCGCCGCAATCACCGAGGCCAGGGTGCTCCCCCGGCGCTCGGGCGGGAACGCGACGGGATACGGCCAACCCTCGCGGTACTCGGTCATCGTGGCGAGCCCGGCGATCGCCGCCGCGCCACCGCGGTCGAGATCGCCCAGGGCCGGCTCCGCCAGCGCGCGGACGAGCTCGCGCATCCGATCGGGGCGGAAGTTGAACGCCAGGACCGAGTCGCCGGGGCGGATGCGAGCCTCGGCCCCGATCAGCACGGGGGTGATGAACTCGTCCGTCTCTCCGCGCGCGTAGGCGTCGAGCACGGCCTGCTCCGCGCTGGGAGCGTGCCGATCGGCCCGTCCGTGCACCAGCAGGTCGTAGGCGAGCTGGACCCGCTCCCAGCGCCGGTCGCGATCCATCGCGTAGTAGCGCCCGACGATCGACCCGATGCGCCCAGCGCCGGCCGCGCGCATCCACTCCTGCACCCTCGCCAAATACTCGGCCCCGGACCTGGGCAGCGTGTCGCGCCCGTCGGTGAACGCGTGCAGGACGAGATCGGGCACCTCGAGATCAGCGGCGAGGCCGATCAGTCCCTCGAGATGTCCCATCCCCGAGTGCACCCCGCCCTCTGACACGAGCCCGATCAGGTGAACGCGACCACTCCGCGCTGCCCCAACCGCATCCCCCACCGCCCCGAAAGCAGCCCGCAGCACGGCGTTGGCGCCCAGCTCCCCGCGCTTCACCACCGCGTCGATCCTCGTCAGGTCCTGGATCACGATCGCGCCCGCGCCGAGGTTCAGGTGCCCGACCTCGGAGTTGCCCATCTGCCCCTCGGGCAACCCGACCGCGCCACCGAACGCGGTCAGCTCGGTATGGGCATACGTGGACCACAGCTGGTCAAACACCGGTGTGCGCGCCAGCGAGATCGCGTTCCCGGGGCCGGACGGGGCGAGCCCCCAACCATCCAGCACGATCAGCGCCGCGCACGGCGCCGGCACGCTCGCCGCCCCGTCCGCCAAAGTCATCCACCCGCCCCGGGCAGGGTGCATCAACCCGCCGCCCCTAGCGGCGGCCTGATCAGCCCGCCGCTGCTCGCCAGGGTCATCAACCAGCGGCGGCGACGATCGCCGCGAACGTCTCGGGGTCGAGACTCCCGCCCCCGACGAGCGCGCCGTCGATATCCTCCAGCGCCAGCAGCTTCGCCGCGTTGTCGGGCTTGACGCTGCCCCCGTAGAGGACGCGTGTGCGCTGTGCCTGCTCGGCTGAGCGGTCGCCGACCAGCGCGCGAATGAACGCGATCGCCTCTTGGGCCTGCTCGGGAGTCGCGACGCGTCCGGTCCCGATCGCCCAGATCGGCTCGTAGGCGATCATGATCTCGCCGAGCTGCTCGGTTGGCACCCGCGCCAGATCCTCCTGCACCTGGTGGCGGAGCTTGCGCTCGGTGTCCTCGCGGTCACGCTCCTCCTCGGTCTCGCCCACGCACAGAATCGGCACCAGCCCGGCCTCGAGCGCGGCCGGCACCTTGAGCGCCAGCGCCTTGTCGGTCTCTCCGAACAGCGTCCGGCGCTCGGAATGTCCGAGAACCACCCCCCCGACGCCCGCCTCGACCAGCATCGGCGCCGACACCTCTCCGGTGAACGCACCTTCGGGCGTGTGGTACATGTTCTGCGCGAACACGGCCACGCGTGACCCCCGCGTGGAGTCGACCATCGCCCCGAGCGCGAGGTACGCAGGGCAGATCGCCACGTCGACCCGATCGACGCTCGAGACCCGGGGGAGCAGCGCGCCGATGAAGCTCTCAGCCTCGGCAACCGTCTTGTTGAGCTTCCAGTTCCCCGCGATCATCGGGGTACGGCCAGACCCCGGCGTCATCCGAGTGCCTCCACGCCCGGCAACGCCTTGCCCTCGATCAGCTCCAGCGCCGCGCCACCGCCGGTCGAGAGGTGAGTGACCTGCTCGTCCAAGCCGAACTGCGCCATCGCCGCGGCGGAGTCTCCGCCCCCGACGACGGTGATGCCCTGCGCATCCGCCACCGCCTCGGCCACCGTGCGCGTGCCGGCGGCAAACGGCTCGAGCTCGAACGCGCCCATCGGTCCGTTCCAGAAAGTGGTCCCGGCCGCCTCGATCTTGGCGGCGAAGGCCTCCCCGCTCTTCGGGCCGATGTCCATTCCCATCCAGCCGTCGGGGACCTCGACCCCGTCGAGCGCCTTGACCTCGGCGTCGGCTTCGGGGCGGCGCGCGATCACCAGGTCGCACGGGAGCTCCAGCGTGGCGTGGGAGTCGTGATCGGCCTCCAGCGCCGTCCTGGCGAGCTCCACGTCATCGTCCTCGCACAGCGAATCTCCGACCTCGTGACCCTTCGCGGCGAGGAACGGAAAGCTCATCGCACCGCCGACCAGAATCGTGTCGGCGACCTGCTGGAAGCGGTCGATGACGGCGATCTTGTCGCTCACCTTGATACCACCGAGCACCGCGACCAGCGGACGTTGCGGATCCTCGAGCAGTCTCGTCAGCGTCTCCACCTCTTTCTCGAGCAGCAGCCCGGCGGCGTGCTCGGTGAGCAGGCGGGCGACGCCCTCGGTCGAGGCGTGGGCGCGATGCGCGGCGCCGAAGGCGTCGTTGACGTACACCTCGGCCAGCTCCGCGAGCGAGGCCGCGAGCTCCGGATCGTTCTTGGTCTCGCCGGGCTCGTAGCGAACGTTCTCGAGCATCAGCACCTCGCCCGGCTCGAGCGCTTCGGTGAGCGCGCGCACCTCATCCCCCACGACGGCGGGCGCGAGCGCGACCTCGGCATCGATCAGCTCGGCCAGACGGTCGGCGGCCGGGCGCAGCGAGAACTCCGGCTCGCGTTCCTTGGGGCGGCCGAGATGGGCGACGAGCACGAGCCGGGCGCCGCGGCCGCGGAGCTCCTCGATCGTCGGCAGCGCCGCCCTGATCCGGGCGTCGTCGGTCACCGCGCCGTCGTCGAGCGGCACGTTGAAGTCGACCCGGACGAGCACTCGCTGGCCCTCCAAGTCGCCCAGCTCCGCGAGCGTCCTCACAGAATCCGCTGCACGAGGTCGGCGACGCGGCTCGAATAGCCCCACTCGTTGTCATACCAGGCGATCACCTTGACCATCGTGCCGTCCATCACCGCCGTCAACTGTGAGTCGAAGATCGACGAGGCCGGGTTCTTGACGATGTCCGAGGAGACGATCGGATCCTCGGTGTAGGCGAGCAGGCCCGTCAGCGGACCCTCGGCGGCGGCCGCCTTGAACGCTTCGTTGATCTCCTCGACGCTCGTCTCCCGGCCCGCCTCGATCGTCAGATCGACGACGCTGCCCGTCGGTACCGGTGCCCGCACCGCCATCCCGTTGAGCTTGCCCTTCAGCTCGGGGATCACCAGCGAGATCGCCTTGGCGGCTCCCGTCGATGCCGGGATCAGGTTGACCGCCGCCGCGCGGGCGCGACGCTTGTCCTTGTGGGGCATGTCCTGCAGGCTCTGGTCGGCGGTGTAGGCGTGGATCGTCGTCATCAGGCCGTGCCGGATGCCGAACGTTTCGTGGAGCACCTTGGCCACCGGCGCCAGGCAGTTGGTGGTGCAGGAGGCGTTGGAGATCACGTGGTGCCGGTCGCGGTCGTAGGCCTGTTCGAAGTTCACTCCAAGGGCGACGGTGACGTCGGGGTCGCCCGCCGGCGCCGAGATCACGACCTTCTTCGCGCCCGCCTCCAGGTGCTTGGCGGCGTCCTCGCGGTCGGTGAACAGCCCGGTCGATTCGATCACGATGTCCGCGCCGATCTCCCCCCAGGGCAGCGCAGCGGGATCGCGCTCGGCCAGCACCCGGATCTCCTTGCCGTCGACGCGCAGACCCGTCTTGGTCGACTGCACGTCGCCGGGGAATGGCCCGTAGCTCGAGTCGTACTTGAGCAGATGAGCGATCATGTCCGGCTCGACGAGGTCGTTGACCGCGAGCCACTCGATGTCAGCGCCCTGCTCGTAGGCGGCGCGGAAGACGTTCCGACCAATCCGTCCGAAGCCGTTGATCCCGATCTGTACCGACATATCCGTACCCTCCGTCCGCGTTTGGGCGGCAACAAGAAACCGCCGATCGGCAACGCGATTCCCGTCGGCCGGGCGAAGGGTACCTAAACCGTCTTCATCCCGAAGGGTACCCAAACGGTGCTCATCGGCGAGACACCACCTCGACCCTGTCAGCGGCGAGACACCACCTCGACCCGGAGTCCGTCGGGATCGCGGAGGTACGCGGCGTAGTACCGGCGTCCGTACCGGGGACGCCGGCCTGGGGCCCCATCATCCTCGCCCCCATGAGCGAGCCCGGCGGCGTGGGCGGCGTCCACGGCCGCCTTGCCGCTGGCCTGCAGCGCCAGGTGCCCGTAGCCGGCTCCCGGGGGGCGCCCGCGCACGACGATCCACACCTCCGGCCCGTTGACCCCGTAAGCCACGGCATGCTCTGACTCGAGCATCCGCCGCGCGCCCAGCGCGTACAGCACCGCGTCGTAGAAGCGGGCGGAGCGCCGCAGGTCCCGGACCTCATAGCCGACGTGGTCGATCATCCGCTCACGCCGCCATCTCAGACGGGGCGATCCACGTCGCGATGAACGACTTCCACGAGGTACTCGGGTCCGACCCGGTAGCGCTCGGCGAGGTGGGTGGCGATGGCGACCGACCGGTGCCGTCCGCCGGTGCAGCCGAGCGCGACGACGAGGTGCGCCTTGCCCTCGCCGAGATACTGCGCCAGCAGGTAGTCGAGCAGCGGATACAGGCGCTCGTAGAAGGCGTCCAGCTCCCCTTCGCGGTTGATGAACTCGACGATCCGGTGATCGGTGCCCGTCAGCGGGCGAAGCTCCAGCTCGTAGTGCGGGTTGGGCAGGAAGCGGACATCGAACATCAGGTCGGGATCCCGCGACGGACCGTACTTGAAGCCGAAGCTCTCGAACGTGACCGCGAGCCGCCCGGGAGTCCGCGTGGGCAGCAGCTCGTCGGCGAGCTTGCGCCGCAACATCGCCGCCGTCAGGCCGCCGGTGTCGACCACCACGTCGGCCCGCCCGCGCAGCGGCGCCAGGAGCTCGCGTTCACGGGCAATCCCGTCCGCCACGCTTCCCCCCGGCGCGAGCGGGTGCCGGCGGCGCGTCTCCTTGTAGCGCGTCAGCAGCGTCTGCTCGTCGGCTTCGAGGAACAGCACGCGGTGCCCGAGCCCGCCCGCCCGCAGATCGTCGAGCATCGCGGCCAGCCCTTCGAAATAGCTTCCGCCCCGGACGTCGGAGACGACGGCCGCGCGGGCGACCTTGGACCCTTCGTGCACGAACAGCTCGATCAGCGAGCGGATCATCTCCGAGGGCAGATTGTCAACGCAGAAGTAGCCTTCGTCCTCGAACGCGGCCATCGCCGTCGACTTGCCCGCACCCGAGAATCCCGTGATGATCACCAGGTCGGTGAGGGCGGATGCAACAGCCATGGCCTAAAGCTTGACGGCTGCGCCGGACGGGCGCGAGCGGGGCGTCGCCCGCTGCACCGGGCGCGGGCGCGCGGCGCGGAGGACCGTCCGCTGTGCGACGATGCCGCGGTGCTTCATCGCGCCGCTCGCATGGTGCTCGTGGCGGCGCTTGCGATCGCGGCGCTGCTCGCCATCGGATCTCTGCCCGCGTCCGCGCGCGGAGCTCAGCCCCGCGCACGAGCCAGGGCCCAGTCTCTCGGCCGGGCCCGAGCCCACGGCCGCGCCCAGGCCAGTCAGGCCGACATCTTGGCAAGCGTCTCCCCCACCGGCGGCGGCCCGCGGGTCGCGCCGGGATTTGTCGGGGTTTCGCTCGAGTACCGGGCGCTGCACCTGTACACGGGTCGTGATCCGAGCGCGGTCAATCCCGTGTTCCTAGACCTGCTTCGGGGTCTGACGCCGGGCCATGGGCCGGTGGTGCGCATCGGCGGCAACAGCACCGACGCGACCTGGTGGCCGATCCCGGGGGTAATCCCGCCGCGCGGGGTCACGTACGGGTTGACCGATGGCTGGCTTCGCACCACCCGGGCGCTGGCCAGCGCGCTCGGGGCGCACCTGATCCTCGGGGTCAACCTGGCGGCGGGTCGAGCGTCGTTTGCCGCCGCGGAGGCGCACGCATTCCTCCAGGGCATCGGCCGCAGGTACATCGAGGCGCTCGAGATTGGGAATGAGGCCGACGTATACACCCTGCTTCCGTGGTACTTCAACCGCTACGGCGCGGTCCACGCCCGCTCCGGGCGCTACGACCTCGCCGCGTTCACGCACGACTTCGCACTGTGGAGCGCCGCGCTTCCGAAGGTCGGGCTCGCGGGACCGGCGTTTGCCGGGTCCGGCTGGCTGGGCGGACTCCCGCAGTTCCTGCACGCCACCAGAACGCGGCTCGTGACCCTCCACCGCTATCCGCTGCGGGGCTGCATCAGGGATCCCAGCTCGCCCTCATTCGCTTCGATCCCGAACCTGCTGAGCGACCGGTCCTCGGTCGGGCTCGCCCAGAGCGTGATCCCGTACGTGGCCGAGGCCCACCACCGCCGCCTGCCGTTCCGGATCGACGAGATGAACTCCGCCGCATGCGAAGGCCGATCTGGCGTCAGCGAGACGTTCGCCTCGGCGCTGTGGGCACTCGACACCCTGTTCAGCCTGGCCCGCGTGGGGGTCGACGGCGTCAACCTGCATACGCTGCCGGGCGCCGCGTACCAGCTGTTCTCGTTCACGCACTCCCACGGCGCGTGGCAGGCGTTCGTGCGCCCGGAGTACTACGGCCTGCTGATGTTCGCCCAGGCCGCCCCGTCCGGTTCGAGGCTGGTCCCCGTCAGCGCTCCCGGCGGCCCGGTGAAGATCTGGGCGACCCGTGGCTCGGATGGCAGGATCCGCGCGACGCTGATCAACAAGGACCTCAGCTTCAGCCACGAGGTCCAGCTTCAGATCCCGGGCGCGTCGGGCGTCGGCAGCCTCGAGCGGCTGCAGGCGCCGACCGTCAACTCGACCACCGACGTGAGCCTTGGCGGCCGGACCTTCGGCTCGCTGACGGGCGCGGGCACGCTCCCGGAAGCGCCCCAGACCACACCCGCGGTGCCGCTCTTCGGCACGTACACGATCGACCTGCCGCCCGCGAGCGCCGCGCTACTGACGGGGTAGCCGGGGCCCGGCTACGGCCAGTCGATCCGCTCGGCGAGCCCGAGGTCGATCAAGCCGCTGCGCTCGATCGGGCGGTACCCATCGGTCCGCTACACCCCGGTCCTGTGCAACTCGCGGTAGATCTCGCGCGCGATCTTCCCCGGCACGCCCGGCACTCCCTCGAGCTCCTCACGGGAGGCGGACAGGATCGCGTCGGGGGAGCCGAAATGGCGCAGCAGCGCTCGCTTGCGAGCCGGGCCGACGCCCGGGAGCTCGTCGAGGATCGAGGCCTTCATCGCGCGGTCGCGCCTGATCCGATGGTGGGTGATCGCGAAGCGGTGGGCTTCGTCTCGGACCCGCTGGAGCAGCTGGAGCTCGGGCGTGTCGTGCGGGAGCGCCAGCGGCGCCGCTCGCCCCGGAATGAACACCTCCTCGACCCGCTTCGCCAGTGACACCACCACCACCCCCCGCTCGCGGAAGCCCCGCAGCGCCCGCAGCCCCGCCGACAGCTGGCCCTTGCCCCCGTCGATCACGACCAGGTTCGGGAGCGTCGCGAAGCTCGGGTCGTGGTCCTTGTCGTGCGGGGAGACCTCGCGCTGGTCCACCCACTGCGCCAGCCTCCGGCCCAGGACCTCCTCCATCGCGGCGAAGTCGTCGGGGCCGGCGTTGGCCCCGTCCGGCTCGGCGTCACCCACCGTGAACACCTTGAAGCGCCGGTAGTCGGACTTCTTGGGCGCCGCGCCTTCGAAGACCACCATCGAGGCGACGGTGTTCGTGCCCATCAGGTTCGAGATGTCAAAGCACTCGATGCGCAGCGGGATCGTGTCGAGGCCGAGCGCCTGCTGGAGCCCGTCGAGCGCCTCCACCCGCTGCTGGCGCCGGCGCTCGGAGCGCAGCTGCTCCTGATCGAGCGCGAGCCGGGCGTTGCGCTCTGCGAGCTCGAGGATCCGCCGCTTGTCGCCCCGCTCCGCGGCGCGAATCTCGACCGGCCCGTCGCGCCGGGCGCTGAGGGCCTGCGCGAGCGCGGGCCCGTTCCCGAGCTCGCGCTGCACGACGAGCAGCGGCGGGACCATCATCGCGCTCGCGTAGTACTGGAGGATGAACGCCTCGGCCACCTCGGCGATGCCCTCCTGGGCTTCGTTGTCGAGGTAGAAGCTCTGACGATCGGAGAGCACGCCGTCGCGGATCTGGAACACCTGCGCGTTGGCTTCGCGCTCGGAGACCGCGACCGCGATCGCATCGAGCGTTCCGGTCGCCTCGTTTGACACTCGCTGGCGTTCGAGCAGTGAGCGGACCCCCCGCAGGCGGTTGCGCTCCCGGGCGGCATCCTCGAAGCGCTGCTCGGAGGCCGCCTCGCGCATCGCCCGCTCCAGGCCGCTCTCGATCTCCTTGTAGCGGCCAGAGAGGAAATCGACCACCCCGTCGATCCCGGCCCGGTAGTCCTCCCGGCTGACGTTTCCCACGCACGGCGCTTCACAGCGCTTGATGTAGTAATCCAGGCACGGCGAGCCGCTGCGCCGGCCGGGCGTGGGCCCGTCGCAGGAGCGGAACATGAACACCTTGCCGAGCACCTCGAGCGTTGAGCGGACCCGCTTGGCGTTGCTGTAGGGCCCGAAGTAGGCGCGGTCGCGCCGGTGACGCTCCCGGGTGAAGTACACCCGCGGGAAGTCCTCGTCGAGCGAGATCGCGATGTACGGGTAGGACTTGTCGTCCCGCAGGCGGATGTTGAAGCGCGGCTTGTACTGCTTGATGAAGTTCTGCTCGGCGAGCAGCGCCTCGGCCTCGGTGTGCACGACGAGCGCCTCGATGTGGTCGATCATCGGGACGAGATCCTTGCCGGCGCGGGTGCTCGGGTTGGAGAAGTGCGAAGCCACCCGCTTGCGGATCGACTTCGCCTTGCCGACGTAGATCACCTTTCCGCGGGCGTCGCGGAACAGGTAGACGCCGGGCTCGTCCGCGAGCTCGCGGCGCTTGTCTGCTGGCGTGATCGACACTGGTTTCGAGCATAGGCGCACGCGCCCCCCTCAGGGTCACCGGCGCGCGCGGCCAGCCTTTCCGGCGTCGGTCAGGACAGCGCGCGGCAGCCGGCCCGCCCTCTCCCGCGCCGCTCGGGGCAGCGCGCGGCGTCAGTCGGCGGTCAACGACAGCTCCAGTCCGACGGTCGCCACCACCAGCGCGATGATCGCGAGGATCACTCCGGGTCCCGGACTCACCGCCCGCCGCAGGTTGCTCTCGCTCAGAAGGGCCGGAAACACGTTCTCGAGGCCGTTCGTCGGCGGCACGACGGCGGCGTGGACAACGAACGCCAGCGCCAGCGCGGTAGCGAGAACGGCAACGATCCGGCTGGGCCGCGGACCGACCAGAGCGACGACGAACACCCCGGCGGCGATCAGCGCGAGCAGCGCGTCGACGCTGGAGTACACCTGCCATGCGGTCGGATCGCTCGGCACTCCCCGCAGCGCCGCCGCGGCGCCGGCGATCCCCAGCAGATGGGTCGACAGCTGGTGCGTCCAGGGCAGGAACAGGGAGACCAGCAGCACGATTGCGCCGCTCGCGCTCAGCCAGGAGGCGAGGACCTTGCGCTGTGCCCGGCTCACGCTCTGGGGCTAGTCCCTGCGCGCCGACCAGACCACCGCGAACACCCCGTACACGGCGGCGGCAATCAGCACCAGCCACGCGATCGATCCGGCGCCGGTGTGCCACAGGCGCGAGGTGGCCGTGAGCGTCAGCGCCGCGACCGCCACCGACGCGTACAGAGCTGCGCGCCGACGGTCGCCGAGCGCGTACAGCTCGACCCGGTGCTGGCGGTACATCAACGAGGCGTACCACCCGAGTGCGGCGAGGAACGCGAGCGAAACCGCCTGGACCGCGACTCCCGCGCCGGTCCCCCCGCCCGGGACCAGCACGACCAGCGCCGCGATCGCCAGCACGATAACCGCGTTTCGCAAGTTGGCGCTGATCCGCATCGGATCGAGGATACGCCGCCGCGCGCAGCGCGGCCCCTATTCCCCCTGTTCCTGCGGCTCCCAGCGCTCGTAGAGCGTCTGGAGCACCACCTTGGCCTCCCGTAGCCGCGCACTTGATCGAGCGCTTCGCTGGGGGTCAGACCACGCGGCCGGATCCGAGAGCTCGTCCTCGAGCGCGCCCAGCCCCGTCTCGGCCGCCTCGATCTGCTGCTCGATCCGGTCGCGGCCGTGCTCGCGCTTGCCCGCGGGCCGCCGGTCGTGGGGCGGCGTGCTCGCGCGCTGACCGCGCGCCGTCGCGCGGGTCGTCTTGCGCGCGCTCAGCGCCTCGCTCGTAGCCCGCTCCGCACGCACGCGCACGTACTCCGGCCACCCGCCGACGTAGCTGCGCAGCCCGCCGTCCTCGAACGCGACCGTGCGCGTTCCGACCGCGTCGAGCAGCGCGCGATCGTGGGAGACGAGCAGCAGCGACCCGGAGAAGCCCGCCAGCGCCCGCTCGAGGGCTTCGCGGCTCTCGAGGTCGAGATGGTTGGTGGGCTCGTCGAGGATCAGCACGTTGGGTGGGCGGGAGCTCCCAATCAGAATCGCCAGCGACAGGCGCCGCCGCTCCCCACCGGAGAGCCCGTCGAGTGGCTTCTCCGCCTCCTCGCCGGAGAACAGGAACTGGCCCAGTAGCGCCCGCGCCCGGTTCGGCGTCAGGCCGGTGGCGTGCTGGGCGGACTCGAGCACCGTGCGCGCGGTGGTTTCCGCGAGCTCCTCCGCGTGCTGGGACAGATAGCCGATCTGTACGTTGTGCCCTGTCCGCAGCCTCCCCACGACCGAGGGGCCGCTCGCGGGGACCGGGGCGGGACGGGACTTGGTCGGGAACTGAGCGGGCCTTGTCCGGGCGTGGGCGGGCTTTGTCCGGGCGGACGCCGGGGGGGTCGAGGGCTGGGGCACGCTCAGCTCCCGCCGGCCCGCCAGCGCGTCGATCAGGGTCGTCTTGCCGGCGCCGTTGGGGCCCACGAGCGACACGTGCTCGCCGCGCTCGAGCCACAGCTCGGCGCCGGAGAGCAGCCGCCGCTCCCCCACCGCCATCGCGCCTTCGGAGAGCTCGAACACGATCCGTCCGCTGCGCTCGGGGGGCTTGAACGCGAACTGCAGCGTCGCCGCGGTGCCCGCACCGCGGGAGCCGCCCGGCGCACCAGCGACTGGCTCGCGCTCGAGCTTGTCGAGCTTTTTCGCGCGTGACTGGGCCTGCCGGGCGCGCGTCCCGGCGCGAAACCGGGTCAAGAATCGCTCCACGCGCTCGATCCCGGCCTGCTGGCGCTCCACCGCCCGCCCGAGGGCGAGCTCGCGCGCGGCCCGCTCGCGCCGCCACGCATGCCATGGCCCGGCAAAGAACCTGCCCCGTCCCCCCTCGAGCTCGAGCACGGCGGTGCCCACGGCCTCCAGGAACCAGCGGTCGTGCGCCACCAGCACGATCGCGGCGTCGAGACCGACGAGATGCTGCTCGAGCCACTCCAGGGACTCGATGTCGAGATGATTGGTCGGCTCGTCGAGCAGCAGCAGGTCGGGGTCGCCGGCCAGCGCGCGGCCGAGCGAGGCGCGAGTCAGCTCTCCGCCGGAGAACGTATCCAGTGCCCGGTCGAGATCTGAGTCGTCGCGGAAGCCGAGTCCATGCAGCGTCGCCAGCGCCCGGTCACGCCAGCGGTAGCCCCCTGCGTGCTCGAGCCGGGCCTGCGCCTGGGCGTAGCGATTCAGCGTCGACTCATCGTGGGCGCCGCCGGCCATCGCCTGCTCGAGCGAGGAGAGCTGGTCCTCGATCGCGATCAGCTCTCGGGCGCCGGAGAGCACGTAGTCGCGCAGCGAGAGTCCGCGATCTCGCGGGGGGCGCTGGTCGTGCAGCGCGACCTTGATCCCCTTTCCGAGCACCAGCTCGCCGAGGTCGACCGACGCCTCGCCCGCAAGCATCCGCAGCAGCGTCGTCTTGCCGGAGCCGTTGCGACCGGACAGCGTCATCCGGTCGCGGCGCTCGAGCTTGAACGACACCCCTCGCAGGAGCGGCTCGCCGGCGATGTCCTTGCCCAGCTCGGATGCGATCAGGACGGCCATCGCAAGCATGGTAGGAAGCATCGGCCGCCCGGGCGGGCGTCGGGCTTCCGGGCGTCCGCGGGGGGAGGGGTCGGGCGGGCGCGGGCGGGCTCGGGCGGCCGCGGGCGGGCATCCGGGCGGGAGGGGTCGGGCGTCTGAGTAGGATCGGGGTTGTGAAAGTGCGCTGGCGCCTGCCGTCCGAGTCATCCGGCCCGGCGCCGGTGCCGCCCGCCGAGCCACCCCCGGCACGGACGGTGATCGCGCCGGGCCGCGGAGAGCTCTTCCTCCGCGACACGGGTGGCGATGGACCCGTGGTGATGCTGCTGCACGGATGGATGGCGAGCGCCGACATGAACTGGCACGGCAGCTTCTCGGATCTTGCCCATGCTGGCTATCGGGTGCTGGCGATTGACCATCGCGGACACGGACGCGGCCTACGCCAGCTCGAGCCCTTCCGGCTGACCGACTGCGCGGCTGACGCCGCCGCCGCGCTGCGCGTGCTGCGCACCGGACCCGCGACGGTTGTGGGCTACTCGATGGGTGGCGCGATTGCCCTGCTGGTCGCGCGCGACCATCCCGACGTTGTCAGCGGGCTGGTGCTGAGCGGCACCACCGCGCACTGGCAGGACCCCCGCATGCGACGAGCGTGGAAGGCGATGGGGGCGCTGGGGCTGGCGCTCTCGATGGCGCCCCGCCCGACCTGGAAGTACGGGCTTGCCCTCGTTGGGCTGCCGAAGTCTCCGCTCACCGTGTGGCTCCAGGCCGAGCTGATGCGCCACTCCGCGCGCGACCTGGCCGAGGCCGGACGCGAGCTCGGGCGCTTTGACTCCCGCTCGTGGCTGGCGTCGATCCGCGCCCCGGTGGCGGCGGTGATCACGACCACCGACGACGCCGTCCCGCCGGGCCGCCAGCGCGAGCTCGCGGCGGCGCTGGACGCGCAGGTGTTCGAGGTTCCGATCAACCACCTCGAGATCACCAGCCGCGCGCACATCTACAACCCCGTGCTGCTGTCCGCGATCGCGACGGTCCTGCCGGGCGGGCCGGCGGGGGATGTGCCGGGCGAGGGCGCGGACGGAGCGGGCGAGGCCCGCCGTGGCGGGCCGCCGCTGAGCGTGCCCACCACGTGAAGTCGGCGTAGCGGTCCGGTAGGCTTGCGCTGAGATGCGTCGCGCCCGGATCACGACCGTGCTGCTGGTGGTCACGCTCACGCTGCTCAGCAGCGCTCCGTCGGCGCTCGCGCGGGCCGACCTCGGCGAGGGCTGGTATGGCGAGACGAGCGACACCCTGATCACGAACGCGATGTTCGGGGTGATCCTGTTCTTCCCGCTCGCGATCCTGTTCCTCTCGCTGCTCCAATCGCGGCTGGACAAGCGAAAGCACGCCAAGATGGACGCCGCCAAGCGCCGCGCGGCGAGCAGTGACCCGCACGGCGGCTGGTAGCTTCGTCGCCGGCCCGGGGACGAGCTGCTTCGTCACGGGTGCGACCGGGTTCATCGGGCGCCACCTGGTGGCATGCCTGCTGGAGCGCGAACCGGGTTTGGCTGGGGGCGAGATCCACGTGCTCGTTCGCGAGGGCTCGATGGCACGCCTGCAGACGCTGATCGAGCGTTGGGGTCCCCGCGCCGCTGAGCGGATCCACCCGGTGAGCGGCGACCTGGCAGCGCCGCGACTGGGAGTGTCCGACGACACGCTGGCGCAGCTGTCCGATCAGCGGATCGAGCACTTCTTCCATCTCGCGGCCGTCTACGACATGACCGCCGCGGAGGAGCGAGACCGGATTGCGAACGTCGAGGGCACCCGCCACGCCGTGGCGCTGGCCGGCGCGCTCGACGTCGGCTGCTTTCACCACGTGTCCTCGATCGCCGCGGCCGGCCGGTACCGGGGTCTGTTCCGCGAGGACATGTTCGACGAGGGTCAGAAGCTCGACCACCCCTACCACCGGAGCAAGTTCGAGTCCGAGAAGATCGTCCGCGCCCAGACCGAGGTGCCGTGGCGGGTGTACCGGCCCGCGATCGTCGTCGTGGACTCGCAGACCGGCGAGATGGACAAGATCGACGGGCCGTACTACTTCTTCACTGCGATCAAAATGGCCAGGCACTACCTCCCCGCCTGGTTTCCGCTCGTCGGACCCGAGCTCGGCTACACGAACATCGTCCCGGTCGACTTCGTCGCGGCAGCGATCGACCACATCGCGCATCAGCCAGGGCTCAACGGGCAGGCATTCCACCTGGCCAACCGCAAATCGCAGCGCTCGGGCGACGTCATCAACACGATCGCTGCGGCCGCACACGCACCGCAGTTGACGCTGCGGATCGATTCGCGGCTGCTGAAAGCGCTGCCGAAGGGCACGTTCTCGATGCTGATGGCGCTACCCGCGGCGCGTGGCGTGCGCAAGGCGATCCTGGCCGACTTCGGGATCCCCGACGAGCTGCTCGGCCATCTCGCCTTGAGCCCCGAGCTCGATACCCGCGACGCCGACCGAGTCCTGAACGGCAGCGGGATCTCGGTACCGCCGCTGCAGGACTATGCCGCCAAGCTGTGGGACTACTGGGAGCGCAACCTCGACCCGGACCTGTTCAAGGACCGCACCTTTGCCGGCGCGGTGAACGGCAAGACGGTGCTGATCACCGGCGCCTCGAGCGGGATCGGCAGGGCCGCTTCGCTCAGGATCGCGCGCGCCGGCGGGATCCCGCTGCTGGTGGCGCGAGGGGCCGAGAAGCTCGAGCGGACAAGACAGGAGATCGAGGACGCGGGCGGCAGTGCGTACTGCTACACAGCCGACATCGCAGATCCCGGCGCGGTCGAGGATCTCTGCGCACGCGTGCTGACCGACCATCCGGCGATCGACATCCTGGTCAACAACGCCGGGCGCTCGATCCGGCGCTCGGTGGCGCTCTCCTACGATCGCTTCCACGACTTCGAGCGCACGATCGCGCTCAACTACCTCGGCGCGATCAAGCTGACCATCGCACTGCTGCCGCACATGCGTGAGCGCCACGCCGGCCACATCGTGAACATCTCCTCGATTGGGGTGCAGACAAACCCGCCTCGGTTCGCGGCTTACGTCGCCTCCAAGGCCGCGCTCGACGCCTGGACGCGCGTGGTCGGCTCGGAGTGCGTCGGCGACGGCGTGCACTTCACCACGATCCACATGCCGCTCGTGCGCACCCCGATGATCGCCCCTACGAAGATCTACGACGCCTTCCCCACGATCTCCCCCGACGAGGCCGCCGAGAAGATCTGCGAAGCAATCCGCGCCAGGCCCAAGCACATCGGGACGCGACTGGGCACGTTCGGCGAAGTCGCCTACACGCTGTTCCCCAAAGCCGTCGACCAGATCCTGTCGACCGCGTACAAGGTGTTTCCCGAGTCCGCCGCCTCCCGCGGAGAGCAGGATCCCGACGAGCATGCCTCGACCGAGCAGCTCGCGCTGGCCAACCTCATGCGCGGGGTGCACTGGTAAGGGAGGGGATTGAGTCGGAGGGGCACGTAGCGGGGTTCTTACTGCCCACGATCCCCTACCGCGCCCGTAGGACCACCAGCGCCACGGCGGCCACCGCAGCGGGCAACGCGAGTAGCACGGTGGCGAACGCAAGAGCTCTGTGCAGGGTCCCTGGACCCCCTGCGGCGCTGAGCGCGACCAGCAAGATCGTGAGCACCAGCCCGATCAGCAGCGCTCCTAGCACCCCGATGTGATCGCCCGACGAAGGGAACGCCGCCTGCGCGCAGGACAGCGAGGACCACCCCCACAGCGCAAGGCGCCACACCGGGACCGTCGAGAGCCCATGGGGGAAGTGCCCGAGCACCCGGGGGCCGAGCAGTGCCGCACTGACCCCGGCGAGCGCGGCGGGGACGAGCACCAGCGGCGCGGCCGAGATGAGCGCACCGCGTAGCGGCCCGGTGCGCGCGTGGCTCACCGAGCCCAGCAGCACCGATCCGTCCGGGCGTCGACGCGGTCGGAAGAGGCGCGTGCGCCCAACCGGCACGCCGAGCGCGCGGCAGGCCAGCGCGTGCGAGCTCTCGTGCAGCACGGTTCCCGGCATTACCGCGAGGTACGCGAACGGGCGCAGTGCCCCGGCACCTCCCAGGCGCCAGAACAGCCGCCGCTGTCCGCGGTGCAGAAGCAGCAGCTCGGCGGCGAGCAAGAGCAGGAGCGGAACCTCAGCGCGCACGATCATTCCGAGAGCTTGACGCGTGAGCAGGATGTACTGACTGGGGTGACTGCCTCTCAGTCGACGTCGCTGTGGTGCCGGCCGAGCTCGGTGTCGTGCCGGCCGAGCTCGGTGTCGTGCAGCCGCTCGATCGCGTGGGTGAGCTCCGAGAGCAGCGCGGTGAGGTCATCGCGGTCGGCCTTGCTCTCCAGCGCGACCCGGATTGCGGCCATCTCGCGCGCGAGGAACTCGGTGTCGGCGAGCGAGCGGGCGTTGACCTCGCGATCGCGCTCGGTCTCGGCGCGGTCGCGATCGGCCTGGCGGTTCTGCGCCAGCAGGATCAGCGGCGCGGCGTAAGCGGCCTGGGTCGAGAAGACCAAATTGAGCAGGATGAACGGGTACTTGTCCCATATCCCCGCCGCCCCGGCCACCACATTGACCGCGATCCAGATGACCACCACGATCGACTGGCCGACCAGATACCGGCCGGTGCCGAGGAAGCGAGCCAGCCGCTCGGCCAAGCGCCCGAACGATTCGGGGTCGTAGACGGGCCCGCCCGGTGTGCCGCGGGGACTGCCGAGATCATCGTGGCGGGCCATCAGCCCGTCAGCCGATCGTTGCGTGCGTGACGCGCCAGTCCGAAGGGAGCACGCGGTCCAGGACGTCGTCGATCGTCACCGCGCCGAGCAGGCGACCGGCGCCGTCGGTAACCGCCAGCGAGACGACGTCGTAGGCCGCGAGACGCGCCGCGACCTCGCGATCGCTCAATCCGACGTCGACGGCCTCCCAGTCTTCGTCGAGGCAGCGCGCGAGCGGCTTGCTTGGTGCCTCACGCAGCAGCCGCTGCACGCCGACCACGCCGAGATAGCGTCCCGTCGGAGTCTCGAGCGGCGCCCGGCAGACGAACACCTGGGCGGCCAGCGGGACGGGCAGGTCGGGGTTGCGCACACGCGCCAGCGCCTCGGCCACCGTGGCCGTCGAGGCGAGGATCACGGGCTCGGGTGTCATCAGCCCCCCGGCGGTAGCAGGGTCGTAGCTGAGCAGGCGGCGCACCGGCTCGGCCTCCTCGGGATCCATCGCGCCGAGCAGCTCCGCTTGACGGCTGGCGGAGAACTCTCCCAGCAGGTCGGCGGCGTCATCGGCCTCCATCTCGTCGAGAACTCGCGCCAGGCGGTCGTGGTCGAGGCCCTCGACAAGACGGACCTGCTCGTCCTCGGAGAGCTCCTCGAGCAGGTCGGCGAGGCGATCGTCCTGCAGCGCCTCGGCCAGCACCCGCCGGCGAGTGACCGGCAGTTGCCGGATCGCGGCGGCCATCTCGGCGGGGTGCAAGCCGCCGAGGGCGACCGTGGTCACCTCCCAGCCGAACGGCTCCGGCGTCGGCGCGGGGCCGATGTCGACGACGCGCTGGTCGCGCAGGCGGCGCCCGATCAACTCGCCCACCAGCAGGCGCTCACCCGGACGCAGCTCGAACTGTCGCAGGTTGACCGAGCCGCGCCGCAGGCGTACGCCATCGCGCTCGATCTCCCCCACCCGCCCGGCGCCGATGAACACGTGGTGACGTTGGACCACCACCACGAACCCGTTGACCCGCGGCGGGCGTCCGCCGAGATCGAGCACGACATCGGCCATGTGCCCCACGGCGGCGCCGTCGGCCCCGACCAACGGCAGACGGGTCAATCGCGAGACGTAGACGATGCGATCCGGCACGCGCACATGGTAAGAGAGCGCGGTCGGCGAGGCCAGTCGCGGTAGAGTCCCGACCATGGCCACTCTCAACGATCCGGCAGTGCGCGAGCTGCTAACGAAACCGAACTACGCCGTCATCTCCACCTTCAACGCCGACGGCTCGATCCACAGCACCGTGGTCTGGGTCAGTGCGCAGGACGGCGCCATCGCGGTCAACAGCGCGGTGGGCCGCGTGTGGCCGTCGAACCTGGACCG
>JBPCRJ010000163.1:0-13167 GCA_050996975.1 Solirubrobacteraceae bacterium
GGACAGCATCGCGAGCCTGGAGTGCCGACGCCGCCGGTTATAGAACGCCTCGATGTACTCGAACACCGCCGTCCTGGCTTCGGTCTTCGTCGGCCAGGACTGGCGGTGGATCAGGTCCTTCTTCAGCGAAGCGTGGAAGCTCTCGATCGCGGCGTTATCAAAGCAATCCCCGCGGGAGCCGTGGGACACGTCCACGCCGATGCTCGCGCACCGGGTGGTGAGCAGCACAGACGTGTATTGCGATCCGTGGTCGGAGTGATGCAGCACACCCGCGTCGGGCCGGCGGCGTGCCACGGCCATCGTGAGCGCGTCGATCACGAGCTCTTTGCGCATGTGATCGGCGATCGCCCACCCGACGATCCGGCGGCTATAGCAGTCCATCACCGACGCGACGTACAGCCAGCCTTCCCACGTCCGGATCTGCGTGATATCGGCACACCACAGGCGGTTCACGGTCGTGGGGTTGAAGTCGCGCTCCACCAGGTCCGGTGCGGTCCGCACGCCTGGGACGCTGATCGTGGTGCGCCCCTTACGACGGTTCAGCAGTCCCGACAGGCCAGCGGTGCGCATCAGCCGCTCGACCCGCTTACGGCCGACCTCGACGCCGTCAGCGAGCCGCAGCTCCGCGTGCACACGAGGTGAGCCGTACGTCTTGCGCGACTCCTGGTGGATCACCGCGATCGGGCTGGTCAACTGCTCGTCGGCGACAGCCCGCGTTGACGGCGCCCGGACCGCCCACGCGTGATACCCCGAACGGGACACCTCGAGCACCCGGCACATGATCTGAATCGAGTGCTCTGTCTTCTTGGCAGCGATGAACCGGAAGATCGTCACCGGTTCCCACCTTCCTTGGCGAAGAAGACCGCGGCTTTTCTGAGGATCTCCCGCTCCTCGGTCACGATCCGCAGCTCCCGGCGCAACCGGCGGAGCTCGTCGCGCTCCGGCGACGTCAGCCCCGCCTGCGCGCCCGAGTCGACATCGATCTGACGCGGCCAATTCCTGATCGTCTGCGGCGATATCCCCAGCTCAGCCCCCAACTGCGGCGGGGTCTTCCCCCTACTGCGCAGCAGCGCGACCGTCTCAGCACGGAACTCCTTCGAATACGGACCCGGCATGAACACCACTCCTCTCGCTGAGCGCAACGCGCCCAGCGCTCAAGTGTCCACGAAAGCGGGGGAACTCCAGCCGTGTTGATTGGTTGACTTGCGGTGTGCGACGGCGACCTTCGCTTCGCGCGCGCCGCGTATCGACGCGCGCCTACCTGGCACGGACGCGCGCCTACCAGGCACGAAACCGTGCGTCCACACTTTGTCAAGGGCTACATGGGTCCTCGATACTGTTGGCGGCCCGCGGTGGCGTCGTTATGCTGCGGCTGATGATCGACGCGACTGGGAGGCGGGGCATGGTGCGGCGCTGGGGAGGGGTGTGGCTGGTTGGGGTGGCGGTTTTGGTGTTCTCGCTAGGCGTGGGGGTGGTCTCGGCGAGCGCGGCGGCGTTTGTCTCGCCGCTGTTGGGTTCGCCGTTCTCGACCGGCGCCGGCAGCCGCCCGTTCTCGGTGGCGTTCAGTCCGGGTGGCGGGCTGCTCGCGACGTCCAACTACTTGACCGACGGCGTGTCGTTGTTCTCTGTGAGCGGGTCGGGGTTGACGGCGCTGGCGGGTTCGCCGTTCTCCACCGGCGCCGGCAGCGGCCCGGTCTCGGTGGCGGTCAGTCCGGGCGGCGGGCTGCTCGCGACGGCCAACTCCGGGACCGATGGCGTGTCGTTGTTCTCGGTCAGCGCTTCGGGGTTGACGAAGCTGGCGGGTTCGCCGTTCTCCACCGGCGCCGGCAGCCGCCCGCGCTCGGTGGCGTTCAGTCCGGGCGGCGGGCTGCTCGCGACCGCCAACTACGCGACCGACGGCGTGTCGTTGTTCTCGGTCAGCGGGTCGGGGTTGACGAAGCTGGCGGGCTCCCCGTTCTCCACAGGCGCCGCCAGCGCCCCGATATCGGTGGCGTTCAGTCCCGGCGGCGGGCTGCTCGCGACCGCCAACTCCGGGACCGGCAGCGTGTCGTTGTTCTCGGTCAGCGGGTCGGGGTTGACAAAGCTGGCGGGCTCCCCGTTCTCCACCGGCGCCGCCAGCGGCCCGATATCGGTGGCGTTCAGTCCGGGCGGCGGGCGGCTCGCGACCGCCAACTACTTGGCCGATAGCGTGTCGTTGTTCTCGCTGTCGGGTCCTGGAGCGTCGATCCTCTCGCCGGCGAGCGGCGCGACGTTCGCACAAGGGCAGGTGGTGCCCGCCAGCTACTCCTGTCAGGACGCGACCGGCGGACCGGGGATCGTCAGCTGCGCCGGGACCGTGCCCAGCGGCGGCGCGATCGACACGAGCACGCCAGGGGCGCGCACCTTCACGGTTACCGCGAGCAGCTTCTCAGGACTGACCGCCACCGCGACGAGCCGCTACGTGGTGATCCCGTCGACAATCCCGCCGCCCGTACTCAGCGGCGTGAGCCAGTCTCACTCGAAATGGCGCCGGGGTCACAAGCTCGCGCGGGTGGCCAAGCACAAGCCCCCGGTCGGGACCACGTTCTCCTTCACGTTGAACGAGATTGCGAAGGTCGCCCTCGCGTTCACCCAACAGCACACCGGGCGCAAGGTGAAGGGGAAATGCGTCGCGGCCACGAAGAAGAACCATCACCGGCCCGGGTGCAAGCTGACCCTGACCAAGGGAAAGCTCTCCTTCACCGCCCACCCGGGGAAGAACACGATCTTCTTCCAAGGACGCGTCACGCCCTCGAACACGCTCAAGCCGGGCATGTACACGCTGATCATCACCGCGACCAACTCCAACCACCAACACTCCAGGTCGAAGAGGCTCACCTTCACGATCGTGAAATAGCATCGGCCGCAGGGCGCATCAACCAGCCGGCGCCGCCTGACCGCTTGGCGCGCCCCAGGCTCGCGACGCTTGCCCTGCGTCACGCCCGCGCACAGCCTGGGAGCACACCGAGCAGCACCGGCGTACCGCTGCTCGGCCCTGGCGACCGGGCAGCCGCGGCCACCGTGATACCGCCGAGCAAGACCAGCCCTGCAGCGACGCCGGATTTCAGACAGCTGGTCTGACGAACCAGCAGCTACGACCCGTCACCGGCGAGTCTGAGACTTCCGCACCCGGAGACAACCAGGCACAAGGCGACCGCGCCCTCGTCGGATTCGTCGCAGCCGCTTCGCCGCGAAGGAGCCGTAACCGCGGCGCCCCCAGCACGACTGCTTTCGCCCCCGGAAAACCCGCGTCCGGACGAGCGGAATGGTGACCTTCCGATCGTGCGGCTCGGATGCGGTCGGCACGGGAACGGACGATCGCCTTCGCCCCGATCCCGAGCGACCTGGCGTAAGGTCTCAAACGGGTACTGCCGTCGCGGCCCGACTCGGATTAGCTACAGCAACGGCGGCACCCCGAAGACGCTGAGAACCGAGCAGGGATCGGTCTCGATCAAGACTCCGCGGGATCGCGACGGCAGCTTCGAGCCGAAGATCGTCCGCACAACCGCAGCCGCCATGGCAGGATCAAGTGGTGTGGTAGCTTTTCGCCCCGGGAGCCTCGGTGAGACGACTTCTCCAGGATACGATCGGCCTACAGCGGTCCTCGCCGGCCGAGTGTGTCTGGCGGCCGAGAACGCTGCGCTGGGCATCTCGCTTCGGCGCTTGTGCCTTACTTGTTGTGCTGGCCGGGCTCGCGTTTGGGGCGGTCATGGCGGCGGCGGATATGGGCGTGAATGTATCGGCGGTCGAGGGGCAGCCGTTCAGCGGCCGGGTCTTGACCACCGACTGTGCGGTTAGCTCCGCGTCGATCGACTGGGGTGACGGGACGCCGGCGAGTGCGGGGCGCGCCGCGGGCCTCCCGCCGGGCGCGCTCGGCGACCACACCTATGCCGAGGAGGGCGTCTACACCGGGACCGTTCGCTACGCCAAGGCAGCAGGTCCCGTCAGCTGCTCGCGCTTCCTTGTGCAGCAGTTCAAGGCGAGCGTGTCCGATGGCCCGTTGAGCGCGACCGGAGAGAATTTGACGGGTGCCCAGCGGCAGGCGCTGTCAGGCAGGGTCGCACACTTCAGCGACGGTGACCCGGCGGGCACGGCGGGTGACTTCTCCGCGCAGGTCCAGTGGGGCGATAGCACGACGACGGCCGGAACCATTACGCCCGCCGGGAGAGGCGGGTTCGACGTCACTGGCACGCACACCTATCTCACAGCGGGAAGCTTTCCAGTCAGGACGCAGATCACCGACCTCGGGGGCAGTAGCACGACCGCCAGCACGACGGCCCGGCTCGTCGCGGCGCCGTCGCCGCTGCTACCCCCATTCAATTTCAACCTAGCCATACCCCAGGCAGTGTTCGGGTTCTCTCCGCTCCATCCCTGCCAGAGCCAATACGTCAGCTTCGACGCGTCGGGCTCGACCGGCGGGACCTCGTCCACAGGCCCGCTGCCGATCACCCAGTACCGCTGGTCCTTCGACGAGTCGGCTTTCGCTCCCACGGTGCTTCTCACCACGACCTCGAGCCTCAGCCACGCCTTTCGCCCGTCCTCATACGGCCCTGGACCCTACGAAGGCACCGCACCGAACCCCCGCGGCGACCACTTCGACTACCGGTTCTTCCGTCCGCCGGCGATGGTGACGCTCGAGGTCACCGACAGCGCCGGGAAGACCGCCTGGGTGACCCGAAGGATCACGTTCCGTGACCCCGTCCGCGTCGTCCCCGAGATAGTGCCGATCGATCCGCAGACCGGACTGCCGGACTTCTCCCGCCCTCATATCAACCGAAACGATCCGCGGCTCAGACACGCCATCCCCTGCGCGAAGCTCCCCCTGTTCAAGCTGGCCCCGTCTGCGAAGCTGAAGCTCGGCCGGATCAGCCTCAGGGCCGCCTATGGCAACGTAAGACGCTCCGGCGCAACGATTACCGTAAAGGGTCCCTGCGCCTCCGGGCTCGTGAACTGCTTCGGCGAGCTGATCGTCATCCCGGGGCCGCAGGCGCGGGGTCACATTCCTGGCAATCCTATCCGCGGGTCGCTCGGTCACACCACGTTCTTCGCTCCCGCCGGTCGGACAGCGACGGTGATCGTCAGGCTGAACGCGCGAGGCGCAGCACTCGCGCGCGCACACAGGCTGCGTAGCGTGATCCTCGTGCTGAGGTCGTTCGGGACCAACGGCAAGCTCGTCACCAGCAGTCGTGCCGTGAGGCTGCGCCTCAGATGAGCGCGATCGCCGCCTTCCGGCTCGCCAGCTCAGCCCGCGATACTGACCGAGCGCCCCGGAATACCCTACTTCCGTATCCCCCTCAAGGAGCAAGATCCGCATGCCCAATCAGTTGAGATGGCCTTCGCGGTCGATGGTGGTAGCCGCCATCGCGCTGTTCGCCGCGCTCGGTGGAACCGGATATGCGTCCAGCACGATCCACGCCACATCGGCATCGCATCATCCGCTGCGCGGCCCACGCGGCCCACGCGGCCCACGCGGATTCATCGGTCCCAGAGGACCGGGGGGCAGCCGGCTGCAGGCTGGCGACATCGAAACTGTGTACGGCTCGATGGTGACGCTCCAGCCAGGAGACACCAAGGACGCGTTCGCGTCCTGCGCCGCCGGCGAGCGGCTCGTTGGGGGTGGGTACCTCGGGTCGGGGATCCGCGGGTTTACCGTGGAGGCGAGTAGCCCCGCGCCCAGCGACCCGACGAGAGCTTGGTTCGTGCGGGCCAGGAACGACAACGCCATGTTCGCGCCGCGTCTCACCGTCAGCGCGATCTGCGTCAAGGTCGGCTGAGACCGTCCACGCGGAGAACTGACGGTGCGCATCCCGTTCCGGTGGCCTTCACGCTCAATGGTGGTAGCCGCCGCCGCGCTGTTCGCTGCTCTCGGCGGAACCGGCTATGCGGCAAGCAGCATCGCGCCGACACCCGCTTCGCATCACCGGAGCGTCGGCCCCCGCGGCCCCCGCGGTTTTCGTGGTCCACGCGGTGGGCTAGCGGGAGCGGCACCGTCAAGGTTCACTGCCAGCCTGGCGAAGTGGCCACGGGCGGCAGCGCGCTTCCTGCCGACCTCTCGGGTTACGTAGTCGCCACCGGTGCGCCGGATCCGTGGTTTGCCCCAGTTCCGACCGGATGGACTGGCGTGTTCCGCGTTGTCAACCCCAGCAGGTACCCGAGTATCGACGCTTCGGGCACCGTTTTCGTGATCTGCGTCAAGTAGTTATGCACAGCTGACGGAGGAACGATGCTGAAGCCTATTTCCGACCGGCTCACGTTCGCCAATGTGGTCTCGGTGATGGCGCTGTTCGTCGCGCTGGGAGGCACTGCGGTCGCGGCGGGGGTCGCGGCCAACTCTGTCGGCACCAGGCAGCTGAAAGACCAGTCGGTCACCACTTCAAAGATCAAGGACAAGGCGGTCACCGGGGCCAAGGTCAACGTGTCGACGCTGGGCATCGTGCCCAGGGCGAACACCGCGAACAAGCTGTCGCCGGCGCTGAAGGCGTCGCTGACGCTGCACTGCCCGCAGGGCCTGCAGCGCGCCGCGGACACGTGCTTCGAGCCCGCGCTGCGCCCCGCCGCTACCTTCCCCGACGCGCTCGGAACGTGCGCCGTCGCGCAACGCCGCCTGCCGAGCGCGAGCGAGCTCGCGCTCGTCTTCGACCACCTCGGCGCTCCCCAGGAAAACGAGTGGATCGCGACCCCGTATGTCGCTGAGATCAGCGGCGTGCTCCAACATCTGGGAACCCTGCTCGCGGAGGACACGTCTCGCAAGATCCGGGCCTTCGCTGACGTTAGTCCGAACTCGTGGAGCTACCGGTGCGTGACCTCGCCGACCAACTGACGTCCGGCAGCCGAAGCCGTCCGCGGGCTGCCCGGAGTCCGCGCGGGCGCTGGCGCCTGGTGGGGATGCTCGCGCTTACCTTTGCGCTGCTGGGCTTCTCGTCCTGGTCGGCGAGCGCGGCGGCGAGTGAGTCTGGGTCCGTGCTCGCCTGGGGCTACAACGCCGACGGTGAGCTGGGCAACGGTGGCACGGCCAGCTCCACCGTGCCGGCTCCGGTTTCCGGCGGCGCGATCCCGCCCGGCACGACGTTCACCCGCGTCGCCGTCGGCTTTAACCATAGTCTGGCGCTGAGCGCGCGCGGACAGGTTTATGCGTGGGGCCGCAACGACCACGGTCAGCTCGGGGACGGCACGCCCAACGATGCGCATGTTCCGGTGGCGGTGTCGGCGGGGGCAATCCCGCGGGGGACACGGATCAGCCAGATCGCAGCCGGCAATGACGTCAGCGTGGCGCTGAGTTCGACCGGTCAGCTGTACGCCTGGGGTTCCAACACCTACGGTGATCTCGGCACCGGCCCGACCAGCGATGCGCATGTTCCGGTGGCGGTGTCGGCCGGCGAGATGCCGCCCGGGACGACCTTCACCAGTGTCGCCGCCGGCATGTACCACATCCTGGCGCTGAGCTCGAGCGGGCAGCTCTACACGTGGGGGGCCAACTTCTCCGGCCAGCTCGGGACGGGCACCACCCACGACTCATCCGTCCCGAAGTCGGTCACCGCGGGCGCGATCCCCGTCGGCGCGAAGCTCACCGAGATCGCCGCCGGCGGGAACCACAACCTGGCGCTCAGCGCGAGCGGACAGCTCTACGCCTGGGGTGAAAACGTCTTCTTCGGTGAGCTAGGCAACGGCACGACCACCAACCAATCTGCGCCAGTCGCGGTGTCGGCGGGCGCGATCCCGGCTGGGGCGCAGGTCACCCAGATCGCCGCCGGCGACCGCCACAGCCTGGCGCTTGACGCGAGCGGTCAGCTCTACGCCTGGGGCCGCGACAACCACGGGCAGCTGGGAATCAACTCACTCAGCAACGAGTCGGCGCCTTCCCGGGTGGCCATGTACGACATCCCCGCAAGGGAGGCGATCACCCAGATCGCCGCCGGTGACAATTATAGCCTGGCGCTCAGCGCCAGCGGCCAGCTGTACTCCTGGGGCGAGAACGAAGCCGGCCGGCTCGGCGACGGGGACACCACCGACTTGTCGGTCCCCGAGACGGCGGCGCTGCCGGCAGGGATGAGAATTGCGTCGCTTGCGCAGGGCAGCGTCGCCAGCCATCGCCTGGCGCTGACAGCTAGCAACGGCACCGGTGGCAGGGGTGGCCCGGTTTTGGTGGTGAACGAGCTGAAGATCGCCCCGCGCGCGTTCGCCGCTGCCCGGCGTGGTCCGAGCGTCAGCGCCGCCGGCGTAGGTCACCCGGTGGGGGCCCGGGTCACCTACGCGCTCACGATCGCCGCCAACGTTCGCTTCACCGCAGAGCAGAAGCTGCCGGGAAAGGTGCAGGGCAGCGGCCCAAGCGCGCGCTGCGCGGCGCAGACCGCCAGCAATCGTCGCGGTCGCCGCTGCACGCGCTTGGTTCCTGTTCGCGGAAGCTTCACCCGTGCGGGGAGCGGCGGCGCCAACCGCTTTCGCTTCACCGGCCGCCTTGGCGGTCGCGCGCTGAAGCTTGGGAGCTACGTGCTCGCAGCCACTCCGACAGCCGCCGCCAAGACCGGGCGTCCGGTCACCGTCAGCTTCCAGATCATCCACGGGCGATAGCGCATGGCGTGCCCCCATTCGCGGTGCTGTGAGCGATACCCCGGCCCGGACGGATCGACGACAACAACCCATTGACCATCAAGACAGGAGACACACAGATGAGACGACTGATCGACCATCGACCCTCGGCGGCCAGCGTAATCGCGCTGATCGCGCTCGTCGCGGCGCTCTCGGGCACGGCGTACGCGGCCACTCGGATCGGCACCAAGCAGCTGAAGGACGGCGCGGTGACCACCGGCAAGCTCGCGGATCGCGCCGTGACCACCGGCAAGCTCAATCCCTCCGCACGCTCGCAGGGCTTCGCCACCAACCGGCGCGGTCAGCTTGCGCTGACGGGCGGAGCCGACACGACCGTGGCCCGCCTGAGCCTGCCCGTCGGCGGCAACTACATCGTCACAGCGGAGGCCGTGCTGGGCAGCAACGGCGCCGGCGGGCTGGTCAACTGCGACCTGCTGGAGAACAACAACCCGATCGCCAGCGGAAACGGGAGCCTGACCGCGATGGCGGCATTCAGCCAGACGATCACGCTGACCGCCGCCTCCAGCGGCGGGTCGATCGCCCTGTCGTGCAATCCGGACAACGGCGCGCAGGCCAAGGCGCGGGTCATCACGGCCGTACGGGTGGCAACGCTCAGCACCCAATAGCCGCGTGCGACGCGGCTGCTGATCGCCTGATCCAAGAGAGAGACATGAGCACCCGCTCGCGCTGTTCATCCTCGCCGCCGCCGGCGACCTCGCCGTGGGCAGGCGACCAAACGCGTGGCGGAACGGCTCAACGCGAGTTCAAGGGCTGCGAGTCCTCCGGGAGCGGACGAGGGCGGGAGCTGCTGGCAGGCTTCGCCCCGCGAGCGATCGCGGGGCGCCGCGCCGGTGCCCGGTCGGCGGCCGGCTCGCAGTTGTCACGCTGTGGGTCGGTCATGGGCCCCGCGACGCTGGCACAGCGTGCGGCGGCTGCCTTTCTCGGCCGCGACGGTCTGATCGCGACCGACGACAGTGACGGCGCCTGTACAGGCAGCTGCGCCGACGGCGGCGGCGCGGGAAACCGGGTGTTTACCGTGGTTCCAGGCACGGGCCGCGTCTCAGCGGTCACTTCGAGCTCGATCACAGCCCAGGCGTACGCTCCGAGCTGGTCACCCAACGGCGAGTCCCTGGCGTTCGTCCAGTTTGCCTTTCCAATGGACTCGCCCGAGCTTGTCGTCTCTGATCCGATCGGAGGGGAACTCAGGACGACCCAGTTGCTGGCCGGGATGGGCGCTCCGACCGATCCCGCGTTCACCGCCGACTGCGCTCATCTGCTGTTCGCCGCCGGCGACGGTCGGGGGTACGACATCTACCGCATTGCGCTCGATGGCAGCGGACTAGCGGCGTGACGAATCTGGCTGCCCACCGTCCGTTGGCTATGCCCGTCGCGTCGTCGCGAGGCCGGATCGCGTTCGTGAGAGGAGCGGCGATCTACCTCCTCGACCGTGCCCGGCCTCCGAAGCGGCTGCACCGCGGGACCAACCCCGATTTCTCACCCGCCGGCAACCGATCGTGTTCGAGGACCCCGATCGCCGGATGATCGAGACGATCCGCCTTGACGGCCGCGGTCTGCGAAGTCTCACGCGGCTGCGTCCGGGCGGACGCATGCGGCGTGTGGCCGGCTGGCGCCAGAGTTGTTTACTCGCCCTCGGGCGGCTAGATCGCGCTGACCCGGTTC
The DNA here is from genome assembly GCA_050996975.1 of Solirubrobacteraceae bacterium. GTDB lineage: Bacteria > Actinomycetota > Thermoleophilia > Solirubrobacterales > Solirubrobacteraceae > Palsa-465. Next base: position 10,285 of record JBPCRJ010000163.1, read on the forward strand.
GGCGACTGCGGCTCACCGCCTGCAGCTCTAGTGGTGATGCACGCGGACGGGACGCATGCTCGGGCTGTGCTCAGCAACGATCCGATCCAGCATCCCAGCTGGCAGCCGCTACCGCCAGTTCAAACCCGATCGACATCAGCATGCGATCGAGTCACTAGGCGAGGTGCCGTGGGCACCAGATCCGTCCTCGGTAATCCGGTGGTCGGCCCGCGGCGCGAGCCCAGATCGGGCAATCGAGGATGATCGTGGACTTCCCCCGCTTTGGTGGACACCTGATCTGTGGTGGCGTCTGGCGCCGCCGGAAGGATGGTGTTCATGCCAAGGCCATATCCGAAGGAGTTCCGCGGGGGCGCAGTGCTGCTCGCTCGTGAGGGTGAGCAGCCGGTTGCTGAGATCGCGAAGGAGTTGGGGATCGCGGAGTCGTGTCTGCGTAACTGGCTCAAGCAGGATCAGTTCGATCGTCGCGAGCGTCAGGACGGTGTGAGCAGCACCGAGCGCGAGGAGCTGCGTGCCTTGCGCCGCGAGAATGCGCGGCTGCGTCAGGAGAGGGAGATCTTGAGAAAAGCCGCGGCCTTCTTCGCCCGGGAGGAGATCCGGTGAGCGCGTTTGGGTTCATCGCCGCGGAGAAGGCCAATCATCCGATCTCCGTGATGTGCCGGATGCTTGAGGTGTCCGCGTCGGGCTTTCATGCCTGGCAGCGCCGGCCGCCGTCAGATCGCCAGCTCACGGATGTGGCTGCTGGAGAAGATCTGACAGATCCACGCGGAGAACCGCCGGGTGTATGGCGCGCCGCGTGTTCACGCGGAGCTGCGGCTCGCTCACAGCGTCCGTGTCGGGCGCAAACGGATCGAGCGGCTGATGCGAGAAGCCGGTCTCTCAGGCCTTCTCCCCAAGAAGCGAGGTCGCACGACGGTCCGGGTGCCGGGGGTCAGGTCGCTGATGATCTCGTCAACCGTCAGTTCCGGCCGGCCGTCCCCAATGTCTTGTGGCTGGCGGACATCACGTATCTCCGGACCTGGGAGGGCTGGCTGTACTTGGCTGCTGTCCAGGACGCGTTCAGCCGGCGGATCGTGGGCTGGTCGATGGCCGATCACATGCGCTCAGACCTCGTCGTCGACGCCCTGAACATGGCCGTCGCTCGCCGACGCCCGGAAACCGGGCTAATCCATCACTCCGATCAGGGCGGTCAATTCGTCAGCCTCGCGTTCGGGCAGGCAGCCGCGAAGGCCGGGATCGCCCGCTCGATGGGATCCACGGGCGTCTGCTGGGATAACGCCGTCGCCGAGACGTTCTTCGCGACGCTCAAGAAAGAGCTCGTTCACCGCCGGTCCTGGCCCGAACGCGAGGAGCTCCGACGAGAGGCGTTCAACTACATCGAGATCTTCTACAACGCAACCCGCCGACACTCCACCCTCGGGATGCTCTCCGAGGTTGCCCGGATCGTCGTGGAACTTCGGTGACGATCCTCACGGGTTGACGGTCACACGGTAACGGGCTCGCGAGTCTCCTTGCGGTCGCGGTTCTTCTCGGCAACGAGGAGGGCGTGACGCTCGATCGCGGTCACGAGCTTGGCGAGGTCGCGGTAGCCGATGATCCTGCGGAACTGCTGCTCGGCGACGAGCATCCCGGCCGCGGTCCACCGCTTGCGCATGTCACCGTCCTGCCAGCGCTTCACGTTGCGCTGCGTGTAGCGGACGATCTCGATCATGCTCTCGCACGGGTTCGTCGAGCACAGCGTCTTCGCAAGCTGGCCGTCGATCCCGAGCCGCGTCAGCGTGAGCGTGTCGGCCATCCCCTCGCGCAGCGAGCCGGCGGCGTCGGGCCAGGTGCGCTCGAGCTCTGAGGCGAGCAGCTCGAGCCGTTCCTCGGCCAGTAGCGGGTTCGTGAGCGCCCACGCGCCTCGGATCCTCGCCAGGATCGCCGGGCGGTCACGCTCGGGAAGCAGATCGGTGACATTGCGTTCCTTGTGCCGATGGCAGCGGTGCACGAGCGCGTGCTCGCCGAACACGTCCTTGATCGCGCGGCGCAGGGCCTTCCCTCCGTCAATGACGAAGAGGATCGCCTGTTCGGGATCCAGGCCGCGGTCGACCAAGTCGGCGAGCAGCATCCCGACCAGCGTCGCGTTCTCGGTCGAGCCTTCCCACAGCCCGAGCGGGATCTTCACGCCCTCGGTCGAGATCCCCAAGGCGACCATATGGGTGCGGTCGGCGATCTCCAGCCCGTCGAGCATCATCACCGCCAGGCGCACGTCGTCCAGCCGGCGGGCCATCAGCTCGCCCAGCGCCGTGTGGGTCTGCTCGATGAACAGCTCCGACACCGTTGACTTCGACGTCGCGCTCGCTTCCTGCTCGACGTCCTCACCGACCGGCTCGCCCACCACCTTGTACTTGCGGGTCGAGACGCCGGCGAGCATCCGGTCCATCACCGCCCGCGTGAGCGGGTCACGGTCAGCGAAGTACTCGTAGCTGGTGACCGGCAGCTCGTGCTCGTCATCGGCCGTGCGCATCCGCGGACGACGGACCGGCGCGCGCCGCCCGCCGAGCGTCATCGACCCGTCGTCGTGGCCATGGCGCTTTGCCGTGCGCAGCGCGTTGTGCTTGCTCTTCGGGCCGACGACCTCGTCGACCTCTCGCTCCATCAGCTGATGCACGACCGTCAGGTCGAGACCGACCGAGAGCGCGAGCAGTCCCTCCCTCGCTGCCCCGACGAGCTCGCCGAGCGCCTCCTGAATCTCCGCAGGCAGCGGACTCTCCAGCGCCTCCGCGGTCGTGACGACCTGCGGGCCGGATACCTTCTTCATGGCGGTTTCCTCCTGTCCTCGCGGACTTGTTGACACCCCGAACGCTCCCAACCGGAGCGGACGAGGCGGGAGGACCGCCACTC
>JBPCRJ010000065.1:0-5756 GCA_050996975.1 Solirubrobacteraceae bacterium
CTCCAGAGCCGACCTGCTGCCTGCGCTCCTGCGCCAGCGCAGCCTGCTGCTTCTCCTGCTCCACTTCGTACAGACGTGCGCGCAGCACGCGCATGCCCTTCTCGCGATTCTTGATCTGCGACTTCTCATCCTGGCAGCTCACCACCGTCTGCGTCGGAATATGCGTGATCCGGATCGCGGAGTACGTCGTATTCACCGACTGGCCGCCCGGCCCCGAAGAGCAGAACGTATCGATCCGCAGATCCTTCGCCTCAATCTTGATATCGACCTCCTCCGCCTCCGGCAGCACCGCCACCGTAATCGCCGACGTGTGCACCCGCCCCTGTGTCGCCTTAGCCGGAACCCGCTGCACCCGGTGCACGCCCGACTCAAACTTCATCTGCGAGTAGACCTTGTCGCCCTCGAAGATGGCGCTCACCTCTTTCAACCCATTTCCAATGCCGCTCTCCGACTGCGACAGCACCTCCACCTTCCACCGGTGCTGCTCCGCAAACCGCAGGTACATGCGGAACATCTCCGCCACAAACAGCGCCGCCTCGTCGCCGCCCGTGCCCGCGCGCAGCTCGATAATGATGTTCTTGTCATCGTTCGGATCCTTCGGCAACAGCAGCACCTTCAGCTCCTCTTCCACCTCCGCCAGCCGCGGCTCGAGCGTCAGCAGCTCTTCGCTTGCCATCGCGCGAATCTCCGCATCCGTCTCAGCCTGCATCGCCTTCGCATCCGCCACCGCCTGCTGCACACTTCGGTACTGCCGGAACTTCTCGACCGTAGGCTCCAGGTCGCGGTGCGCCTTCGCCGTCGCCTGAAACTTCTTCAGGTCGTTCACCAGCGACGGATCCGAAAGCTGCCGCCCCAGCTCTTCATACCGCGCTTCCATCTGGTCCAGTCGTTCAAACATGATCTGTCTCCTCCTACACATCCGCGCAGGGCACATCTCTCAATCTCGAAGGCTCAAATCTAAAGGGGAGAGGCAACTGAGCAGGGCACAGCTAGGCAAAATCGTGACGGCCGGCGCTCGCCTGACCACTCACAACCAGACCATCCATCGGCTTGGCAGACCACTGCATCATCATCACCAGATTAGATGGTACCCCGAACGTCAAGGATGCGACGCCAAGCTCCACCCCGAAACCTACTCTCGCGCGGAACATGCATTCAGGTAAGTACCAGTGACAAAAATCAGCTTCGCCTGCAAGCCTCCCTCATCTAAACACACGCATCAGCATGCAACGCAGTGGACGCACAAAGCAGAGGAGACAAACGAATGACGCAACAGACAGACGTTGGCGGCAGCTTCACACTTCCCGGTACTTCTATCACCCTGAACCGCATGGGCTACGGCGCCATGCAACTCGCCGGCCCGCAGGTGTGGGGTCCACCGCGTGACACTGACGCTGCAGTCGCCGTCCTCCGCGAAGCGGTAGCAGCCGGAGTCAACCACATCGACACCAGCGATTTCTACGGTCCACACGTCACCAACCAGATCATCATGGAGGCGCTCCACCCCTATCCGGAAGGGCTGGTGATCGTGACTAAAGTGGGCGCGCGCCGGGGCGACGACAAGTCCTGGATACACGCTCTCTCGCGTCAGGAACTCATCGATGCCGTCCACGACAACCTCCGCAATCTCGGACTCGACACGCTCGACGTCGTCAATCTCCGCGTCGGTGGGGTGATGGGACCATCCGACGAGTCCATCGAAGAACCGCTCACTGTGCTCGCCGAACTCAAACAGCAGGGCCTGATTCGCCATCTCGGCCTCAGTAACGTCTCGCCGGAGCAGTTCGCCGCTGGCCAGAAGATCAGCGACATCGTCTGCATTCAGAACTTCTACAACATCGCCAATCGAACCGATGACAGCTTCATCGACGACCTCGCAAAGCAGGGCATCGCCTATGTCCCCTTCTTTCCGCTCGGCGGCTTCAGTCCACTACAGTCTTCGGCGCTGGACACTGCTGCGGCAAATCTGCAGGCAACCCCAATGCAGGTAGCACTCGCCTGGCTCCTCCAGCGCTCGCCCAACGTCCTGCTCATCCCCGGCACCTCTTCCGTCGAGCATCTTCACGAAAATCTCAAGGCCGCAACGATGCAGATCCCTTCGGAGATGCTCACAAGTCTTGACGCCATCGGCGGCAGCCCGAAGCAGCACTAGCTCGGCATGTCTCCCAACCATTCCCAGCCACGAAAACACTGTCATCCCGACCGAAGCGAAGCGCAGTGGAGGGACCTGCTTCCCCTTCCCACCAGGCACACATCCGTCACACCGTTACAACAATTGACTTAATTCATCGCCGCGGAAGCAGCAAACCACCACCTCACACCTCACAAATCGATAACCCCTCCCGCCCTGGACACGCATCCTTCTTCTTGAGGACGCATTCATGGCAGGTTTCAACCAGGTCGCCACCCTAGCCGACGCGCTCGCCGGGGAGGGCAGCCGTCTCAAGAAGCGCGCCGCCATCGCCGAGACCATCCGCAAGATCGCGTCCGAATCCCTCGCCGACGCCGGCCTCTTCGCCCTTTACCTCGCCGGAACACCATTCCCCGAGGCCGACCAGCGCAAACTCAACGCCGGCGGATCGCTCCTCACCAAAACACTCTTGGCCGTCAGCGGAGCCACCGACGCCGCACTCACCGCCGCCTATCGCCGTCACGGCGACCTCGGCGCCGCAGCCCTCGACCTCCTCGGCGGCAAATCCCCCATAGACACCACCCTTACCCTCAGCGAAGTCGCCGACGCCTTCGCTGCCATGGCCATCGCGAAGACCACCGCCATCCGCGCTTCTCTCGTCGAAGGCCTCCTCCGCCGCTCCACCGCGCTCGAAGCCAAGTACCTGCTCAAGCTCATGCTCGGCGACATGCGCATCGGCGTAAAGCAGAGCCTCGTAGAAGAGGCCATCGCCGTCGCCGCATCGAGTTCCGCCACAGCCGTCCCGGTCGAGGCCGTCCGCCACGCCGTCATGCTCGAAGCCGATCTCGCCTTTGCCGTGCGCCGCGCCTTCGGGGGAACACTCCGTGACGCACGCATGCGCCTCTTTCATCCGCTCGGCTTTATGCTAGCCAGCCCCGTCGAAACGCCCGAGGAGGCCATCGAGCGCTTCACCGCAAAGCCCCCCAAAACAGCTCCCGCCAAACCGGCAAAGAAGCCGCGCAGAAAGAAGGGCGAAGCCGCAGCCGAGCCGGCGTCCTCGAATTCGATCGACGAAACGGAAGACCCCGAGCAGTTTCCCGACGCCACGGCGACAGACCTCCTTGCCGCAGCTCTGCCAACGGAAGTCGACATAGATCCACCGGGAGCAACATCCCCGGATCAACTCGGCGTCCACGCCTTCCTCGAAGACAAGTACGACGGCATGCGCGCGCAGATTCACTGCGGCGACACCAACCACCCCGGCCGTGTCGCCATCTACTCCCGCAACCGTGAAGACATCACCGAGAGCTTTCCCGAACTCTCCGAAGCCTTCGCCCGCGTCGGCGAAACCGGCGTTGGCGCTCTCATCTTCGACGGCGAGATCCTCGGCTGGGACTTCGACCAGGCCCGCGCCCTGCCCTTCGCCGTCCTCGGCCAGCGCATCGGCCGCAAGCGCGTCTCCGATGAGATCCGCCGGCAGATCCCGGTCATCTTCATGGCCTTCGACGTCATGTTCGCCAACGGCGACCTCCAGCTGCACCAGCCCTTGACTGAGCGCCGCAATCTTCTGGAGCGCTTTGCAGAAGAGATGGTAGACGTGGTCTGCTCCTCCCTCGAAGCACCAAAGCAGTCCGACACTCTCCCCAATCCATCTCAGACCGCGCTCTTCCTCGACGACGCCGCCGGCTTTCAGGCGCAGCCCGATGCCACCGGAGTCCAGCGTCTCCATCTCTCCCCCAGCCGCCTCGTCGAAAGCGCTGAAGATATCGATCGCGCCTACGCCGACGCGCGCGCTCGCGCCAACGAGGGCGTCATGCTCAAGGCCGCGGGCTCCGCCTACCTGCCCGGCCGCCGCGGCCTCGCTTGGGTTAAGCTCAAGCGCGAGCTCGCCACCCTCGACGTCGTCATCACAGGCGCCGAGTTCGGCAACGGCCGCCGCGCCCAGTTCCTATCCGACTACACCTTCGCCGTACGCGGCCCCGCCGGCGAACTCCTCAACGTCGGCAAAGCCTATAGCGGCGTCACCGACCTCGAGATCACCGAACTCACTGACTGGTTCAAGGCCCACACCCTCGAAGACTTCGGCCACTTCCGCACCGTCGAGCCCCAAATCGTGATCGAGGTCGCCTTCAACAACATCATGCGCTCCGACCGCCATGCCAGCGGCTTCGCCCTGCGCTTCCCCCGCATCATCCGCATCCGCACTGACAAGCCCGTCACCGAGATCGATACCGTCAAACGCGTCGAAGAGGTCTACCAGTCCCAGGTCGACAAACCGGCCGAAGCAGAAGACCCGAAATAGGGTTGAAGGCCCGACCGGCACGAAGCCGAAACGGCTACCCCGACCGCTTCGTCCGCAAAATATCCTCGCAGTTGAAACAAAGCCGCCGCCCCACACCCGGCCTCCCACTCTCCCGCCGGTTCCGCGGAATCACCTGCAGCCGTGTACACCTTTCCGTCGTATGGAATACGTCGCTCTCTTCCGCCCACGTCGGCGGAATCTCCGGGGAAATCTCCGGCTGATCCGGAAACTCGAAGCGCAGGTTCATCTCCCTTCCAGCATAGCTTCAATGCCGTGAAAATCAGCCGCGCTTCCACACTCTCGCCGGTCGCGCGTGAATCACCGACCATACCGCCGCATCTCATTCTCATGGAATACAGACAACTTGGCCGATCCGGCCTGAAAGTCCCCGAGCTCTGCTTCGGCGCAGGCACCTTGGGCGCAGGCGACGAATTCTTCAAAGCTTGGGGCGAAACCTCACAGGACGAAGCCCGCAAGCTCATCGACATCTGCATGGAAGCCGGCGTCAACCTCTTCGACACCGCCGACATCTACTCCAGCGGCGCGAGCGAAACCATGCTCGGCAAGGCCGTCTCCCACCTCAAGCGCGAAGACATTCTGCTCTCCACCAAGGCCACCTTCCGCTTCGGCGAAGGCCCTAACAACGTCGGCTCCAGCCGCTACCACCTCACCGAAGCGCTCCACGGCTCGCTCAAGCGCCTCAACACCGACTACGTCGACATCTACCACCTCCACGCCTTCGACGCCCTCACCCCCGTCGAAGAGACCCTCAACACCCTCGACAAATTCGTCCGCGAGGGCAAGGTCCGCTACATCGCAGCATCCAACTTCTCCGGCTGGCACCTCATGAAGTCGCTCTCCGTCTCCGAACGCTACGGCTGGGCCCGCTACGTCGGCCACCAGGTCTACTACTCGCTCGTCGGCCGCGACTACGAGTGGGAGCTCATGCCGCTCGCCGCCGACCAGGGCGTCGGCGCTCTCGTCTGGAGCCCTCTCGGCTGGGGACGCCTCACCGGCAAGATCCGCCGCGGCCAGCCCCTCCCCGCCGGCAGCCGCCTCCAGAACCAGTCCGTCGTCGACGCCGGCCCCAAGCCCCCCGACGAGTACCTCTACAAAGTCGTCGACGCCCTCGATCTCGTCGCCAAAGAGACCGGCAAAACCGTCCCCCAGATCGCGCTCAACTGGCTCCTTCGCCGACCCACCATCTCCACCCTCATCATCGGCGCCCGCAATGAGCAGCAGCTCCGCGCCAACCTCGCCTCCACCGGCTGGAAGCTCACCCCCGAACAAATTGCCCAACTCGACGAAGCCAGCAAACTCCCC
>JBPCRJ010000187.1:0-8131 GCA_050996975.1 Solirubrobacteraceae bacterium
GATCCTCCTAGTGAACGCGGTAGCGCTCGACGACCTCGTCGTCGAGCGTGACACCGATCCCCGGCGCCGTCGGCACGGTCAGCATCCCGTCCGCGTCGATCGGCAGCCGTTCCTGTGTGAGCGTCTGGTTAATGGGCGTGTCGGCGATGCAGTACTCCTGGAAGAGCGCGTCGGGCATGACGGCGTTGCACTGCAGCGAGGCCGCCTTGATGATCCCGCTCTTCCACGCATGCGGGACTGTCTCTACCCCCTTGCCGCGCGCGTAATCGGCGATCCGCAGCAGCTCGGTGATGCCGCCGCAGCGCGTGACGTCCGGCTGGACGAGGTCGACGTGGCCGCGCTCGATCAGCTCGCGGAAGCCCCAGAGCGTCGTGTCCTGCTCGCCGGCGGCGACGCGAATCTCGACGGTGTCTGCGAGCTCGGCGTACGCCTCGTACTCGTCGGGCTCGAACGGCTCCTCGAACCAGAAGATGCCGAGCTCCTCGTAGGCGCGGCCGACCTCGATCGCGCGCTTCGCGTCGGCGCCGTAGCCGAGGCCGGAGTCGATCATGATCTCGACGCCGTCGCCGGCTGCGTCCTTGGCGGCCGCCGCGAGCGCGACGTCTGTGTCCTCGTCCTGGCCGAGGAGGCCCCAGCCGAGCTTCACGGCCGTGAAGCCGTCCTCGCGCAGCTTGCCCACGCGCTCGGTCGTCTCCTCGGTCGTGTCCGGCATCAGCATCGACGCGTAGGCGCGCACCTTGTCCCGCTTCGCGCCGCCGAGCAGCTCGTGCACCGGCTTGCCCGCAGCCTTGCCCTTGATGTCCCACAGCGCGATGTCGATCCCGGAGAGCGCGTGCAAGGCGATCCCGCGGCGACCGATGTAGATCAGGCCGCGGTACATCTTCTGCCAGAGCCGCTCGACATCGGTGGGGTCCTCGCCGACCAACAGATCCTTCAGCGACCCGGCGATCGCATGCGAGCTGTCCCGGTCGACGAGGGCTTTGACGGCCTCGGGTGCAGAGTCGACCTCGCCGATCCCGACGATCCCCTCGTCGGTGCGAATCTTGATCACCAGATCGTCCTGGCTCCCGTCAGCAATTCCGTCGTTTAGTGCGGGCTGACGCAGGATGATGGCCTCAACGTCGGTGATCTTCACGAGTCTCCTCGGGTCGCGGACATTGATTGTCGACTATACGGAGATTGTCTACAATCGGCTACCGGTGCTCCTCGACTCTCCCGTGCACTGCACCGTCGACCTCGACGCACCGGGGAAGCACGTCGGACGGCTGGAGCTCCCGCGCTCGAACAACACGAGCGGGTGGTCGCATCTCTTCATCCCGATCGTCTCGATCCACGGCGGCGAGGGTCCGACAGTCGAGGGCCCGGTGGCGCTCGTCGTCTGCGGTTTCCACGGCGGCGAGCCGGAGGGACAGGTCGCCGCGCTCCGTCTCGCGCGCGAGACGGAGCCGGACGAGGTGCTCGGACAGCTGATCGTCGTCCCCTGCGCCTCGCCGGAAGCCTCGCTCGCGTACACGCGGCTCTGGCCGAGCGGGGCGAACTTCAACCGCTCCTTCCCGGGCGCGCCGGACGGCTCGCCCGACCAGGTGCTCGCGGACTTCTTCACCCGCGTCCTGATCGCGCGCGCCGACGTCGTCGTCGACATGCACAGCGGCGGACGCAGCGGCCTCTGCCCACCGTGGTCGGAGATGCACCGCGTCGAGAACGCGACGCAACGGCGTGCGATGCTGGACGCGATGCTCGCGTGGGGCACCGATCACCACTTCGTCTACATCGACATCGCGGGGAGCGGCCTGCTCGTCGGCGAGGCCGAGCGACAGGGGAAGATCGTCGTCTCCACCGAGCTCGGCGGCGGCGGACACGTTCACGCCTCGACGCACCGGATCGCCCAGAGCGGCCTAGCGAACGTGCTCCGCCAGACCGGAGTGCTGCAGGGAGAGGTCGTCCACCGCGACCCTCCCGGGGTCATCGTCGACGCGACGCACCTCGACAACTACCTGCTGGCGCCGGAGTCGGGGCTCTGGGAGACGTTCGTCGACCTCGGGCAGCGCGTCGAGCCCGGCGAGGCCGTCGGCCAGATCCACTTCCTCGAGCGGCCCGATCGCGAGCCCGCCGTGGTGCACGCGCTCACCGCCGGGTTCGTGATGGTCGTACGCGCGATCGCTGCGACGGCGCAGGGCGACAACGTCGTCGTGATCGGCGAGGAGATCGCCGCGGAGGAGCTCCATTGAGCTTTCGGGCAGGCGTCGCACGCGTCGACATCACGCCACCGCTCGGACTACCGCTCGGGTGCTGTGCCGCGCGCGAATGCCTCGCGCAGGGCGTGCGTGAGCCGCTCGTCGCCCAGGCCCTCGTGGTCTCTGACGGCGAGCGCACGGCGGCGATCGTCACCACCGACTTCGTCTTTGCAGGGCGTGACCTGACCGATGCGGTACGCGCGCGGGTGCAGGAGCAGTGCGGCGTCCCGCCCGAGGCGGTCGTCGTGCACGCGAGCCACAACCACAGCGGCCCGAGCCTCTCGCGCGGCGCCGGCGTCGCGGGGCTGCGCGACGCGCCCGGGTTCGAGGGCTACGTCGAGGTGCTGCCCGACCTGATCGCAGGCTGCGTCTACGCGGCGTGGCGCAAGCTGCAGCCCGCGCGCGCCGGCTCGGCCGTCACCCCCGCCCCGGGGCTGAGCGGCAACCGGGTCCGCCACGAGCGCCCCGTCGACGACGCACTCGCCGTGATCCGCATCGACACGGTGGACGGCTCGCCCCTCGCGGCGCTCGTCAACTTCACGGCCCACCCGATCACGGTCGGAGGGATCACGACCCAGTGGGACGCGGAGTACGCGGGGCCGCTGCGAGTCGCGTTCGAAGCTCGGTTCCCCGGAGCCGAGTGCCTGTTCATGCAAGGCTGCGCGGGCGACGTCGCGCCGTTCACCGACTGGTGGTTCGGCAACGACGACGCAAGCCGTCACTCCTACGAGGCGCGCGACGCGCTCGGCACGGAGCTCGGCGCGCGGGCCGCCGAGCTGTTCGGCTCGATCGCGACGACCGCGGATGCGCGCGTCACAGCAGCGAGCGAGTGGCTCGAGCTGCGCCGCCGCGCGCACGGCTACGGCGCGGACGAGCTGCAGGACGCGCTCGCCGGGGTCGGTGACGGTTCGGGCGGCTCGCTGCCGGAGACGTGGCCGGCAACGGTGCACACGATGACCTCGGCGCAGCAGTTTCCCGCGCCCTACGCGCGTCAGGCGATCGGGATGTACGAGCACATGCTCGAGCACGCGAACGAGCCGGTGCGCACCGAGATCCAGGCGGTCGCGATCGGCGACGCCGCGCTCGTCACGAACTCGTTCGAGCTCTTCAACGAGCTCGGCGTGCGGATCAAGGCGGGCAGCCCGTTCGCGACGACGATCGCGGCGTCGTACACGAACGACTACCTCGGCTACCTGCCGCCGAGCGAGGATCTCGAGCTCGTCGCGGGGACGCCGCTCGCCGAGATCCTCGACCAGGACCGCTCGCGCTGGGCCTAAGGGATCACGAACTCGAACGTCGCGGGCGGCGAGGTCGACCGGCTCGTCGACGCGTCGGCCGCACTGCTGCAGCGCCTACGCGACTAATTCGCAAACGGCGGCGACCAGGTCGGCGGGCCCGGGCAGCGTCAGCAGCTCGAGATCCTTCTGGTACGGCATCGGGTGCGACGGCACGCCGACGCGCACGACCGGTGCGTCCAGATCCCAGAAGCAGTGCTGCGCGACGTGCGCGGCGATTTCCGAGCCGAACCCGCAGAACTGCACGGCCTCGTGGGCGACGACGAGCCGGTGCGTCTTCGCGACCGACTGCGCGATCAGCGCGGTGTCGAGCGGCACGAGCGTCCGCGGGTCGACCACTTCGACGCTGACGCCCTCACGCTCGAGCTCCTACGCCGCGCGGCGCGTGTGCGGCACGAGCGCGCCAAGCGCGACGATCGTCACGTCGGTTCCCCCACGGGCGATGCGGCCGACGCCGAGCTCGATCCCGTAGCGCTCCTCGGGCACGGGAGCTTCGTCGCCGAAGAAGAGGAGCTTCTGCTCGAGGAAGATCACCGGGTTGTCGCCGCGAATCGCCGCCGAGAGCATCCCCTTCGCGTCGTAGGGCGTCGCGGGCATCGCGACGACGAGGCCGGGGATGTGCGCGAAGAGCGCCTCCAGGCTCTGGGAGTGCTGCGCGCCGAGGCGTACGCCGCCGCCCGAGACCATACGGATCACGAGCGGGATGCTCGGTGTCCCGCCCATCATGAACCGCAGCTTCGCGGCTTGGTTCATGATCTGGTCGAAGGCAACGCCCGCGAAGTCGGAGAACTGTAGCTCGACGACGGGGCGCAGTCCGGTCAGCGCGGCGCCGATGCCGCAGCCGACGAAGCCGCTCTCGGTCAGCGGCGTGTCGCGGATGCGCTCGGCGCCGTAGCGCTCGACGAGGCCCTCAGTCGCGCGGAAGAGGCCGCCGACCTTGCCGATGTCCTCGCCGATCACGATCACGTCGGAGTCGACAGCGAGCTCCAGGTCGAGCGCCTCGCGGATGGCGGCGACGAAGCCGAGCTTCCGCTCTCCCTGGTGGCGGCGAGGTTCATCCCTTCGTGCACCGCGCCCTGGCCGGCGGCGCCGTCGCCGAAGTACGCGACCGCAGCCTGCTCGGTGCCGCGGAGCTTCGCGGTCAGCGCGGCGCCGCACGCGTGCGGGATGCCTGCGCCGACGATCCCGTTGTAGCCGAGGATGTCGAGCGAGAGATCGGCGATGTGCATCGAGCCGCCGAGCCCCTTGCAGTAGCCGGTTCGCTTGCCGAACATCTCGGCCATCATCCGGCGCAGGTCGGCACCGGCCGCGATCAGGTGCCCGTGCGAGCGGTGGTGGCCGACGAGGTAGTCAGTGTCGCGCATCACGCCGGCGGCCCCGACGGCAATCGCCTCCTGGCCGACGCAGCTGTGGGCGGTGCCGAAGATGACGCCCTCCTGGAAGAGCTCGGCGGCGCGATCCTCGAAGCGGCGGATCAGCGCCATCAGGCGGTATTGCTCGAGCAGGGGCGGGCGATCCGCGGGGCGTGTCGGCGGTGCGGTCGCCTCGGCGCTCACCGGGGCGGCCGCTGGTGGAACTCGAAGATGTAGCCGTCGGGGTCGTGCGAGTAGAGGCTCTTCCCGCCCGCGTCGACGCCGGCTTTCTGCTCGACGGGACCGTCGGAGCGGAACGTCACGCCGCGCGCGAGCAGCTCCTCGTCGAGCCCGTCGATGCCAGTGACGAAGACGCAGACGTGGCCAGTGCCGTAGTCGCAGTGCCGTGTGCTGCCGGAGTGTCGCTCGCGGCCCCGGTACTCGATCAGCTCGACGGCGGCCTCGCTGCCTGGGATGCGGAGCATCGCGATCTCGAGGCCGGTCGCTTCCGGCACGCCGACGATCCGGATGATCTCGGGCTCCTCGTAGAGGCGGCGCCAGAGCAGCTCGAGGCCGACGATGCCGACGTAGAACTCGAGCGATCGATCGAGGTCGGAGACGGTGATGCCGCCGTGCCTCGGCCCGTCGATCGCCCACGCGCTCATGCGGGTAACGTACTTCGCGGATGGGACAGCTGCTGAAGGATCGCGTGGCGCTCGTCACCGGAGCCGCGAGCGGGATCGGCCGTGAGATCGCGGAGCGCTTCGCGCGTGAAGGCGCGCACGTGGTCGGGGCCGACCGGGCGGGCGAGGGGATGATCCGCTGCGACGTGCGCTGGGCGGCCGAGGTCGAGGCCGCGGTCTCGCAGGTCGTGGAGACAGAGGGCCGCGTCGACGTGCTGGTGTGCAGCGCAGGCGTGCGCGAGATCGCCGACGTGTACGAGATGGCGAGCGAGGAGTGGGAGAACGTGATCGCGGTCAACCTGAGCGGCACTTTCTACTGCTGCCAGGCGGCGGCGCGCCGGATGCGCGAGACGGGCGGCGGCGCGATCGTCAACATCTCCTCGATCGGCGGCCTGATCGGTCTCGCCCACCGGCCCGCGTATACGGCGGCGAAGCACGGCGTCGTCGGCCTGACGAAGAGCCTGGCGCGCGACCTCGGCCCGGCGGGCATCCGCGTCAACGCGATCTGCCCCGGCTTGATCCGCACGCCGCTGACGGAGCAGTACTTCAGCGAGCCGGCGTTCGAGCAGGGGCTGCAGTCGGTGGTGCCGCAGGGTCGCGTCGGCGTCGCGTCGGACGTCGCGGATGCAGCGGTCTATCTCGCGAGCGACCAGTCCGCATACGTGAATGGCATCGCGCTGACGGTCGACGGAGGCTGGCTCGCCGAGAAGAGCTTCGCCGCCGACGAGGCCGCGGCGTCGGCGTTCCTCGGCACGCACGAGACGAGCGAGGGCTTATAGTTCGTTCAGCGGTGGTCATGCCGTGTCGTCGATCACGAACGCCGGCTGCAGCGACGAGTCCTGACTCCCTTGATGGCGAGCGTAATCGCCTGGCCCGCGAAGCCCGAGACGCTGAACGTACGCTGGGCGTACTCCGACGCCTTGTTCAGGTTCGCGCACGACGCGATGCTACCGCGGCAAAACGACGCGGGAGGTCCGACGGTGGCGCCGCTGTGTTCGAGAAAACGAAAACCCCCGGGCTAGCGGGGGTGTCCGATGGGCGGTACTGGGCTCGAACCAGTGACCCCCAGCTTGTCGAGCTGACATCACCGCTCGCGCGTTTTCGCAGCGATTAGTCGTTTCTCCCTGTTTTGCGGGCATTTCACGCGACTGGCACTCGCTCTACTCACGCGTGTTTGCACCCTCTTGCGGGGCCTGGTGGTAGCACGTGGTAGCACGAACCGAAGGTTAAGCGCAGCTCTCGGCGTCACGGCTTTGATCGGCCGAGCCCGTCGATACGTTCACGCTGACGGCTCAAAGACGCTCTCCCGAAATCGGCTTTGAACCTCAAAGGCCTACAGACCTTGACTCGCCGGCTCCTACAGCCTCCCCGGTTGGGCGGACCAGGAGCCCTGGACAAACCTGCCCTGGCTCCGCTAGACGATTGCCCTTCGGACTCGACCAATCCCGCCGGTCCCCACTCCAACCCCGCAGCGTGCCGGTCGCCGTTTGGAATTCCCCCGACGTTCCTATAGATGTCAAGGTGCGCTGTAGTCGGTGAGGTCGGCGCGGAGTGTGTGGTAGATCTCGCGGGCGATGTAGCGCTCGAGGCATCGGATGATTTCGCGTTTTGAGAGTCCTTCGGCGGTCCGACGCTCTGCGTAGGCGCGTGTGCGTTGGCAGTAGCGGAGGCGGACGACGGCGATCATGTGGAGGGAGCCGTTGGCATCGCGGTTGCCGCCGCGGTTGAGGCGGTGGCGGGTTGTGCGGCCGGAGGACGCGGCGATCGGGTTCGCGGCGCAGAGGTGCGAGAAGGCCGCTTCGGAGTGGAGCCGGTCGATGTTCTGGCCGGCGGTGACGAGGAGAGTGCCGGCGTGTCCGGTCGAGACTCCGAGCAGCGAGAGCGTGCGTGGTGCAGTTGCGGTGACGAGCAGCGAGAGGTGCTTGTCGAGCCGGCGGATATCACGGTTGAGCTGGATCGAGCGTTCGGCGACGCTGCGGAGGGCCAGCTTGGCTGCCTGGAGTGGTTCGTGGAGTCGGGTGTAGTCGGGGCGCAGACGGGCGCAGAGGGTGGCCTGGCCGGGGAGCGTCTTGCGTGTGAAGCGTTCGCGAAGCTCGTCGGGTGCGGTGACGATCAGCTCGAAGAGTTGGTTGTAGGCCGCGGCGCGAGCTTTGACTGCGCCTTCACGAGCGACGCGGAGCATGCGGATCGACTCGACAGTCTCGCTGGTGTCCTTGGGAATCGCGAGCCGCTCAGCGGTGAGCGTCT
Organism: Solirubrobacteraceae bacterium; assembly: GCA_050996975.1. Taxonomy (GTDB): domain Bacteria; phylum Actinomycetota; class Thermoleophilia; order Solirubrobacterales; family Solirubrobacteraceae; genus Palsa-465. The sequence continues at coordinate 7,812 of JBPCRJ010000187.1, forward strand.
TGCGGGCAGCTGCTTCGGCGTCGATCGTGTCGCTCTTGCCGCGAAGCCGGCGCGTGTGCGGATGCGGCTGGTTGATCTCGAGCACCTCGACGCCGTGGCGGGTAAGGAAGCGCACGAGACCCGCAGCGTAGGAGCCGGTCGACTCCACACCGATCCGGCTGATCTGACCGACAGCGAGGAGCCACGCGAGTAGAGCTGCGTGACCGCAAGCCGTCGCCGGAAACGCTGCCGTGCCGAGCAGCCGTCCTTGCTCGGTCGAGTGTCTGCTACGTGATGGGAGTCGACGTGAGCGTCGACCCCAGCGATGACAACGCGATCGC
>JBPCRJ010000094.1:0-18391 GCA_050996975.1 Solirubrobacteraceae bacterium
AGATCCGCGGCGCGCTCGAGAACCACCCCGACGGGCACACGTTCCGGTCGCTGTTCATCGACCCGAAGTCCGTCGTGTGCGCCGCGACCATGCTCGCCGAGATCGGCGACAGCCGCGAGCGCTACCCGACCTACCGTGCGCTCGCCGCCGACGGCGGCCAAGCACCCGTCGCCGTCGAGTCCGGCAAATCCAAACGCGCCCGCTTCCGCTGGGCATGCGACCACCGACTCCGCGACGCGATCGCGACGATGGCCAACGCCAGCCGCCGCCACAACCCCTGGGCCGCCGACATCTACACCCGCGCCCGGCAGCGTGGCTGCACTCACCCCCATGCGATCCGGATCCTCGGACGCGCGTGGTGCCAGATCATCTGGCGCCTCTGGCACGACCACGCCGCGTACAACCCCGACCAGCACACCGCCCGCCAACGCCTGACCCCCGCGACCGCCTGACACTCGTCGGGGATCTCCGATCCCCGACCTCACCAGCATCCAGCGACGGCGAGCGCCGCCGTCACCGCAGGCTGCCCGCAGGGCAGAGCGCGAAGCGCTTGACCGCAAGCCCGCCGGCGCTATCTGCGCCACAAGGGTTGACACAGGGAGTCTCATGCGGGACGACTACGGGCGATGAAACGGACCCGGTGCCGCTGCGGCGACCAGGCGGCACCGCGGACTCGGCACCGGCAGCTGCTGGCGCTCGGTCGGTTCGAGAGCCTGCGGGGGGTGTTTGTTCGTAGGATGCTCGGTCGTGGCAGCGCTACTACCGCGCGTTCGGCGAGCTGGCCGATCGGGATGACGTCCGTCGACCGATCACTCATGGGGGCGTAATGGGCGACCATCTCATCGTCCTTCACTCCGCGGTGCGGGCTTGCGCGGGGTACAGCCGCCACGACGCCCCCTCGATCCTGTTAGACGGCGCTTCGATGGCGCGCGATACCGAGCACGGTCGCGCGGTCACCGCGCAGCTGACGCGCCGGCACGGAGCGCTTGAGGAGGCGATCACGGCGGCGGTTTTTGCGCTCAACGCCGCGGGGTTGCCCAAGGGCATCTGCCGCCAAGCGCGCGCGGCGTGCGAGGACTATTTCTACAGCCGGCTCGACCTGACACCGCGGTACGAGTTGGGCGGACGGGGAGAGATCGTCGAAACGCTCGAGCTGATGCCCGAGCCGATGTACCGGGCACTGGAGGATGTCGTCGGTCTCGTCGTGGACGGCGAGTACGACGAGCTCCGCGACCTGTCCGGCGATCGGCTCAGAGTCGAGGATCTGCGCCGTCGCGTCGAGGAGGACTGCCCCGAGGCGCTGGTGCTGCCACCGCGCGAGATCTACGCGGTCGAGGCGATCACCAAGTCCGACGATCCGGACCTGCCGGGCTGGGCCTACTTTTTCGATCTATGGACCGAGACCGGCCCGGCGCGCCTCCACATCGAGGGCGAACTCGATGAGGAGTCCGGCGACCGGTTCACGGCGGAACTGAACGACATCCTGCCCTGATCGGCCGCGTCTAGGCGCCGCACAACACGACGCGACTGCGCCCGTCAAGCGCGGAAAGCCCACCCATGGGTGGACCCTCGGCCATCAGAAGATAAGGCTGCTCTCGCGGAAAGGGGACATTCAGAAGAAGGTCTCGCCCTCTGGTTGCCGTCGCTATCTGACCCCTTCAGCCTAACACCCCCGCCAACGACCATCACCGACACGTTCCGGACCTCCGCACCGCCGGTGGGTCGCCAACGCGATCACGCCGCTCGCGGCGCGTCCAAGGCCGAAGCGATCGCGCCTGCAGCCAAGCGATCGCTGATTCGGTAATGGAGGTGCACAACGCCGCTCCTGAACCGGCGCTCTTCCACGAGCTCAAGCCGGGCGCACCTTGTCCGGCCGCCACGCCGACTCCTCCATCACGCGACAACCGAGGATGTCGCAGCATCGTGGTTGCAACCGTTCGGTCGCAGCGAACCCACCCGGGCGAAACGGGCAGTCCACCGAAGCGAGCCGGGCGTCGGCCCCAGGTTGCGGATTTGGCTCACAAGCCAGCAGCCGGAGGGAAGCGGGGAGCTTCAGTTGTCGCCAACTCGATCGTCCCACGCGACGCGCACGCCCGCGCTCCTGGGTTCCAAGCGCGGTCTCGATGACCTCGGCGAAGCGGAACATCCGTCCTGTGGCAGCCGCCTCGACGGCCGCGACGTTCTTCGCCGTGCTGTCATTGTCTTTGATCTTGCTGGCGTCGCCGTCGGTGATGACGAACGCGTCGATGTGGAGCTTGTCGAGCAGCCGGACGTAGTCGGGCAGGTTCTCGCGGCCGCCGCAGTCGAGGACGCTGGGGTTGATGGCGTCGGGGTCGATCAGCTACTCACACTTCGACGAGGTCAATCAGGTGCGTCGCGCCGGTTCATTGGGCTCTCGAGTCTCAGGCTACCGGTGTAGGAACGGGTGGTCGAGGCCGTGCTGCTGGCAGAGCTGGGGGATGCTTTCAGGCTTGAACTGCAGGCCGTACCGGGCCCCGACCTCAGCCAGCTGGGTTGGCTCGAAGTCGGGCTGCTGCAGAGCCCCATAGAACTCCTCGAAGAAGTGCTCGAAGCCACCTGGGGAGATAATCTCCAGGATCCGGCACTGCGTCTGGCCGGCGTTCCAGAACGTGTGCCACTGCTCGCGCGGCTTGAACGCGAGGTCACCCGGCTCCGCGTAGATGACGTCGTCACCAAGGAGCGCTCCCATCCGCCCTTCGAGCACGAAGCTGTACTCGTCCTCGTTGGCGTGCCGGTGGATGGGTGCAACCAGCGTGCGTGGTGGGATCGGGTGCTCGATCAGCGAGAACCCACCGCCCGTCTCCTCGCTGTAGGCCATGAAACGCACACCGACCGAGCCTAGATCGACCGACTTGCCCTCGGCCGGTCCGAGCGACCGCGGGCCCTGGAATGCGTCGAACCGCTTCAAGCCCTCCGTCGTTGAGCTTTCCATCTGTGCCTCCTCAGCTTTGGTTGAACAGCTGTGTCTGGCAATTTAGCGTTGTCCCCGTCTCGTGTCAATATTCAAAATACGCGGATGAGCAACGAAACCACTCCGGCTCGACGGACCTACCGCAAGCGCCTGCGTGCCGAGCAGGAGGCCCAGACCCACTCCCAGATAACCGAAGCGGCGGTCAACCTGCACGGCACGATTGGGCCAGCCCGGACGACGATCAGCGCGATCGCCAAGGAGGCTGGCGTTCAGCGCGCCACCGTCTACCGCCACTTCCCTGACATGGAGTCGGTCTTCGCCGCCTGCTCGGCTCACTGGTGGAACCTCAGACCCGCACCCGATCCGGCCGCCTGGCGCGCAATCGACGACCCGGACCAGCGGCTGCGACACGCGCTCACGGAGCTCTACGACTGGTTCGCTTGGGGGGAGCCGATGCTCACCAACGTCCATCGCGACGCTCCCCTGGTACCGGCGAGCGCCAAGGCGGGCGCGCGATTCGCCGCTCACTTCGAGGCCCTGCATTACGCCCTCATGCACGGGCGTAAGCTGCGCGGACGCCGTCACACCCGTGTGGCCGGCGCGATCGGGCACACGCTGGCCTTCCCCACCTGGCGCTCGCTAACGCTCGAATACGGCCTTACCGGCTCCGAGGCGATCGACCTGATGATCGCCCTGGTCCACGCGGCCCAAACCCGCACCCTTCGGGGCGACCGTCCTGACCGGCCGTCTCCCCACCGGCGGCGAGCGGACCGGTCCCCCCTAACAACCTCTGGTCCAGGGTGATCGCCGGGCGCGCTGATCTTCTCCAAGGCAGCGCCGGACATCCTGTGGGGGCTGGGTCGCTGCCTGGGCACGTTGGGGGTGTCGCCGGAGAAGCTGGTGTGGGATCGTGAGGCGTCGATCGCCGGCGTCAGCCCATCGCGGTAGGGTCCAACGCAGAGCGGGCCGAGACGATCGTGGCTCGCAGGTCCTGCTAGGAGGTTCCCAGATGATCACGAAGCGCGGCGCGGCTGGATTTGTTGGGGCGTCAGTTGTTGCGCTCGTTGCCTCACTTGCAATGTCGTCGGCGGTGCAGGCGAAGGCAGCGTGCGGCCCATCTCATGCGAGGACGCTCACCAGCAACAACTTCGCGCGCGTGTACGCCAAGCAGGGCAAGGTGTACGCGTGCATCAAGTCAAACAGCAGGACGACGCTGCTGAAGGGCGCTAACCCGAGGTGCCAGACAGGGCCAAACGTCTACGTATGCGATCGGTTCGCGCTTGGAGGCAAGTGGGTGGCTTGGACCAGGAGCAATCCCAGTGACGTGGACGTCAACGGGGGAATCGTGACCGTGATGTACATGCCCACGCGCTCGATCAACCACCGATGGTATCCGTCGCGCGATCACGCCGAGATCTACAAGCTCGTGGTGCTGAGCGACGCTGCCGCAGCCTGGGCAGAATCTGTCTCCGATGGGGGCGGCGGGGCCTTTGCCGTCGGCGTGTTCGGGACCGACCTGAAGAACCATGCGATAGACCGGCTCGATACGTGCGGCGGCGACCCCTCCACGATGGCCAGCTGCTACATCGATCCCAGCTCGCTGCATGTCCTGCCGGGGAAGACGGTCGGCTGGAGGTACAGCCCGGACGGTCAACAGCCAGCGACGATCGACGCAGGCCACACGATGTATTGAGCTGCGCACCCAGACGAGGAGATCGAGGTGTGTACGAGTGCCCCCAGCCGGATTCGAACCGACGATCTCCCGCGTGAAATTCCTGGCGGGATTGGCTTAGCCTCGATCCACCGGGACCATGCTCGTTTTCCGCTTTGGCGTTCCGGTTAGAACGGCCGCAGGATATTCCCCACAGATTCTCGACCGCTCCGAGCCGTTTTGCCCCAGATACTTCTCCTCAAATCCATCTACATCGCAATCGCGATCGTGAGTGATCTCGCCTACATCGCGTTCGCATCGCGCGTCGCAGACCGGCTGCGTCGCAGTCCGCGGACGAGGCGACGATCACGCGAGCTGTCGCATCGGGAACTGCCTCCACGATCGTCCGGACCGCGGCTTCATCCTGGGCCACCCCGGGCGGGCCTTGATCTGACCGAGATCGGTGAGTAGCGGCGGCCGGAGTTGTTGGCCGGCGGTGATGGGCTGATCGCGGTAGCCCGCTGAGAAGTGGAAAAGCCCCGCAAGCGCGGGGCTTTCCGTCCGCGTCGACTGTCACAGTCTTGATTGTGAGTCGTGATCGTGACGGTAACGCGAGGTCACCCAGGGGGTGATGGGCGTTAACGGTGTCAGAGGCCCCGGACGGATCGAGTTCCGCGCGGACGATCCGTCGCTGACGGCGTATGCGGGATTGGCGATCTCGGGTGAGCTGGCGCGGCGGCTGCGGCTGGTGGAGCTGGTCGACGCCGAGCTCGCAGCGCCGGGTCGGGTGGCGGCGGTCAAGCAGCGGCGGCGAGGTCTGTCGCCGGGCGCGCTGACGGTCGCGATCGCTGAGGCGCAGTTGGCGGGCGCGGAGTGCTTTGACGACATCGAGGTGGTGCGTGCGGACGCGGCGGGCGCGTCGTTGAGGGCGGTGGCGCAGGTCCCCTCGGCGCCGACGGCACGGCAGCTTGCCTATAAGTTCAAGCCGAGCCATATCCGCGCGATCGAGCGGGCGGTAGCACGGTCTGGCAACGAGCTTGACCGCAAGCTCGGGCGCGATCCGGGCGAGGATGTGACGTTCGATCTGGACGCGACCGAGACGGTCGTGTTCGGGCGGCGCAAGCAGGGAACCGGACGCAGCCGCCAGGGGCATCTGGCCTACAACTCCTATGTGGTGAGCTGGGCGCAGCGCGGGCGGGCGCTGACCAGCGATCTGAAGGGCGGTAACCAGGCCAGGATCAAGGCCGCGCAGTCGCTGATCATGCTCGGCCGTGCCGAGCGGCTGCTGCCAGCCGGGCACGGGCAGATCACTGTCCGCGGCGACTCGGGCTTCTACGCGATCGAGCTGATGATGGGGTGCCGCAAGCGGCGGATGCGCTTCACGCTCTCTGCGACCCGCACCTCGCTGATGTGGTCAAAGCTCGCCGAGATCGCAAAGGACGCCTGGAGAGACGCGGTCGAGATGCGCGGCGCGCAGGTCGCCGAGATGCCGTTCACCCCCGAAGGCTGGTGCCACGAGCCGCTGCGGCTGATCGTCCGCCGCGTGCCCGTCACCGCGCAGGAACTGCTCGCCGGCAGCCCGAAGGCGCGGCGGCGCAAGACGATCCCGCCCGAGCAGCTGCAGATGGTCCTCGACGGGCAGCTGGACTCGACGTTCGCCTACAGCTTCATCGTCACCGACATCCCCGCCAGCGAGCAGACCGCGGTCGAGGTCGAGCACTTCCACCGCTGTCGCGCGCAGATCGAAGAGCGCTTCAAAGACCTAAAGCTCGGCCAAGCACTCCGGCACCTACCGTCCGGGAAGCTGGCCGCCAACCGCCTGTGGCTGTGCTGCGCGTTACTGGCGTTGAACATCTGCGCCTGGGTGTGCGACATCAGCCCCGCCGCCGGCGCCTCCGGCCAGGCCGCCGATGACGACGTCCCGCTGCGCCGCCACGCCAAGACGCTGCGGCACCTGCTGTTCTGCGTCCCCGGACGGATCGTGCGCACCGCCCGCCGGCTGATCGTGCGCCTCCCCGAAGGCTTCCCGCACTTCGAGATCTTCAACGCCACCTACCACGCCGCGCTCGCGCTCCCCGGCCCATAGCGCCCCAGCCGGGCCAACCCGAACACCAGTGATCCACCGCCGTCCAGCTCGGCGACCCCGAAAACGGGAGGCGCGCCCGAAACAGTTCCCTCGCAACCGCTGCAAGCCACTCCCGGCCGCCGAACCCCGCCCCGACACCTCACATCACAGTGACATCCGCCCACATCCCGGGCGAATCAACGCGACAGCGCCGCGCGCCGCCTTACTCACCGAATTAGGTCAGACTGAAAACCGTGCTTCACATCCATCGAGCGCAACGTGCTGACGGTCTCGTGGCCGCGCTGGCCGACCTCTTGGCCGATCCCTTACCGGACCCGTTCGCACCGGAGGTGATCGCCGTCCCGACGCGGGGGATGGAGCGCTGGTTGACGCAGCAGATCTCGGCGCGCCTGGGAGCGCGGCCGGCGCGCCTGGACGGCGTCTGCGCGAACGTCGCGTTCCCGTCGCCTCGCAGGCTCCTCGGTGACGCGGTCGCGGCGGCGTCCGGGATCGTGCCCGGCGAGGACCCGTGGCCGGCGGAGCGCGCGGTGTGGCCGTTGCTGGAGGTCGTCGACGGCGCGCTCGCCGAGCCGTGGCTGCGCAGCCTCTCCGCTCATCTGGGCGCGAGCGCCGAAACGCCGGACCCGCACCGCCGGGTGCGACGGTTCAGCAGCGTGCGCCACCTCGCCAACCTGTTCGACCACTATTCCCTGCACCGGCCGGAGATGCTCCGCGCGTGGACGGGCGGCCAGGACACCGACGGTACGCGGCGGCGCCTTCCGCCGCACACGCTCTGGCAGGCCGAGCTGTGGCGACGCCTGCGGGAGCGGATCGCGCAGCCGAGTCCCGCCGAGCGCCTCGCGGGCGCGTGCGCCCGACTCCGCGACGAACCCGGACTGGCCGAGCTACCGCAGCGCATATCGCTGTTCGGCTTGACCCGTCTGCCTGCCGGCCACCTCCAGGTGCTGCGCGCGCTGGCCGTCCGCCGCGACGTGCATCTGTTCCTGCTCCATCCCTCCCCGTCGCTGTGGGAGAGCATCGCCGTGACGATCAACGACCGCCCCCCGATCGTCCGCCGCCACGAGGACATCACCGCCACTGTGGGAGCGAACCGGCTGCTGGCCTCCTGGGGACAGGACGCGCGCGAGCTGCAACTCGTGATCGGCGCCGGCGACGATCAGGTCGACCACCTCGACTCGGTCGCGCAGCCCGCCGACACGCTCCTGGGGCGGATCCAGGCCGATGTCCGCGCCGATCGCTGGCCACCCGGCGCGCCGCTCCCCGGCCACCCCGACTTGCGTCCGGCCCTCGATCCGCGTGACCAGAGCCTGCAGATCCATGCCTGTCACGGGCGCGCGCGCCAGGTCGAAGTCGTGCGCGATACGGTCCTGCACCTGCTCGCGCAGGACGCGAGCCTCGAGCCCCGCGACGTGATCGTCATGTGCCCCGACATCGAGACGTTCGCGCCACTGATCCAGGCCACCTTCGGCGCGGGCGAATCGGGCGAACCGGGCCAATCGGGTGAGGTGGACGAGCGTGACCCGCTTCCGACGGAGGCACTCCACCGTGACCCGCTTCTGACGCAGGCTCGCCAGCCTGACCTGCGGGTCAGGCTGGCGGACCGATCGCTGCGCCAGACCAACCCCGTGCTCGGCGTCCTCGCCCAGCTGCTCGAGCTCGGCGAGCAGCGGCTGACGGCGTCGCAGCTGCTCGACCTCGCGGACCGCGAGCCGGTCCGCCGCCGGTTCCGGCTCGACGACGACGACCTCACGCGGATCCAGGACTGGGTCGCCCGCAGCGGGATCAGGTGGGGCCTCGATGGTCCGCATCGGGCACCGTTCAAGCTCGGCGCGCTCAGCGCCGGCACCTGGCGCGCTGGTCTCGACCGAATCCTCGTCGGCGTGAGCTTGACCGAGGACGATCAGCGGCTGTTTGGGGGGGTGCTGCCGCTCGACGACGTCGAGAGCGGAGTAATCGACCTCGCCGGGCGCCTGGCCGAGCTCGTCGACCGCGTGCGGTTCTCGCTCGACGCGCTGAATTCACCTCAGCCGGTGGACGAATGGGCGGCGGCGATCACCGCCGCCGCGGACGCGCTGACGGCCACGACCCAGCGCGAAGCCTGGCAGCGCCTGGAGCTGGCGCGGCTGCTCGACGAGATCGTGGCGGAGGCGACGATCGCCGGCACCGTCAACCCGACGCAGCTCGGGCCCGGGGAGGTGCGCGCCCTGCTGGCCGAGCGCCTTCAGGGGCGCCCGACCCGAGCCAACTTCCGCACCGGTCATCTAACGATCTGCACGCTCGTGCCGATGCGCTCGGTCCCCCACCGGGTGATCTGCCTGCTCGGGCTCGACGACGGCGCATTCCCACGCAAGACGCCGACCGACGGGGACGACCTGACGCTCGACGATCCGCACGTCGGCGACCGCGATCCGCGCTCGGAGGATCGCCAGATGCTGCTCGACGCGCTGCTCGCCGCCGAGGATCGGCTGATCCTCACCTACACGGGCAACGACGAACGCACGAACGCGGTCCGGCCGCCGGCCGTGCCGGTCGGCGAGCTGCTGGACGTCATCGACGCCACCGTCCGCGTCGGCGGTTGGCCGGCCGACCCCGACGATCGCACCGTCCGGGTGCAGGATAACCGTACCCGGCGAGGCATCATCGTACGCCACCCGCTGCAGCCGTTCGACGCTCGCAACTTTGCGCGCGGCGCGCTGATCCGGGACCGGCCGTGGAGCTTTGACCGGGTCATGCTGGGGGGCGCGCGGGCGCTGGGCGGCCCGCGGGCTGAGCCCGGACCGTTCCTGGATCGGCCGCTGGCGTCTGTGCAGGCGAGCATCGTCGAGTGCGAGGACCTCGTTCGCTTCGCGCAGCACCCGGTTCGGGCGTTCCTGCGCCGGCGGCTCGGAATCGACGTGCGGGACTTCTCCGGTGAGGTGGAGGACAACCTCCGCGTCGAGCTGGACGGCCTGCAGAAGTGGGGCGTCGGCCAGCGACTGCTCGAGGCCCGTCTGGCCGGCGTCCCGCGGCGGTCCTCGATCCGCGCCGAGATCGCGCGCGGGATGCTCCCTCCGGGCCAGCTCGGCCAGCCCGTCGTTCGCGAGGTGCTGGGGATCGTCGAGGAGATCGTCGCCGAGCTGGAGAGGCTGGCGGCAGACTGTCCCCCGCCGGACTCGGTCGACGTCCGCGTCGTGCTCGCCGGGGGACGCTTGCTCAGCGGCACAATCCCCGGCGTCAGCGGAGCGCTGCTGCGCACGGTCACGTATTCGCAGGTCGCCGCCAAGCATCGTCTCACCGCCTGGGTGCGCCTGCTCGCGCTGACGGCGTCGGACCCCGAGCGGCCGTTCACGGCCGTCACCGTTGGACGCGCGGGAGGCCGCGCGCGGGTGAGAACAGCGCGGGTACGTCCCGCCGGGCAGGGCGCGGCCGGCCGTCGCGACTGGGCGCTGGGCCATCTCACGACGCTTGTGGACCTTTATGACCGGGGGATGTGCGAGCCGATCCCCGTCTACTGCACGACCTCGGCGGCCTACGCTGGGGCCGCCGCAGCCGGGCGTGATCCGGTGCCGGCGGCGCGGAGGCAGTGGACCTCGAGGTGGGGGTTCGACGGGGAGGACTCCGAGCCCGAGCATCAGCTCGTGCTCGGCGGCGCGCGGACGCTCGACGAGCTGCTGGCGGAGCCTCCCCGCGCGGACGAGATGGGTCAGGGTCAGGGCGGGGACCTGACCGAGACCTCTCGCCTGGGTTGGCTCGCACGACGGATGTGGGCCGGCCTGCTCGGATCCGAGCAGCTGGCCGAGCGATGATCGACCGGGCGACCAGCCGACCGTTCGACGTGTGCGGGCCGCTGCCGACCGGCGTGACGGTGCTGGAGGCCAGCGCCGGGACCGGCAAGACGTACACGATCGCCGCCCTGGCCGCGCGCTACGTCGCGCGGGGCACGCCGCTGGGCGGGCTGCTGCTCGTGACCTTCACCCGCATGGCCACGGGAGAGCTGCGCGAGCGGGTGCGCGAGCGGCTGGTCAGCGTCGAGCAGGGCCTCGAGCACGCGCTGGAGGGGGTGAGGCCGAGGGGACACGATCCGGTGGTGGCGCTGCTGGCCGACGCTCCTATGGCCGAGGTGGCGCTCCGGCGCGATCGGCTCCGGCGCGCGCTGGCCGATTTCGACGCGGCCACGATCGCCACGACGCACGCGTTCTGCCAGGAGGTGCTCGGGGGCCTCGGGATCGCCGGCGACCTCGAGCGTGAGGTCACGTTCGTCGAGCAGATCGACGACCTCGTCGAGCAGGTGGTCGACGATCTCTACGTGCGCCGGTTTCACCGCGGCGATCGGCCCCCGTTCGAGCGCTCAGAGGCGGCCGCGATCGCCCGGCTGGCGATCCAGAACCCGGCCGCGCTGATCGCGCCCGCCCGTGGCGCCGTCCCGGAGATGCGCCGGCGGCTGGCGGACGGCGCCCGCACAGAGCTCGAGCACCGCAAGCGCCGCTCGGCGGTGATGAGCTACGACGATCTGCTGACCCGCCTGAACGAGGCGCTCGCGGGGGACGGCGGCGCAGTCACCGCCGCGCGGCTGCGCGACCGCTATGGCGTCGTGCTCATCGACGAGTTTCAGGACACCGATCCGGTCCAGTGGGACATCGTGCGGCGCGCGTTCGGCCAGGCAGGCGCAACGCTGGTCCTGATCGCCGACCCCAAGCAGGCGATCTATGCCTTCCGCGGCGCCGACGTGTACGCCTACCTCGATGCGGCGCAGGCGGCGGCGGTACACGCCACCCTGGAGGTCAACTGGCGCAGCGACCAGGGGCTGATCGACGCCTACGATGCGATCTTCGCGGGCGCGAGGCTCGGCCACGAGGGGATCGTCTACCGGCGCGTCCGTGCGGCGCAGGCCAACCAGGCTCCGCGCCTCTCGGGCGCCCCCGTCCCAGCGCCGCTGCGCATCCGGGTCGTGCATCGCGACCAGCCGTCCGTGACGCTCACCCCAATGGGGTACATCGGCCGCCCCTCCGCCCGCGAGCATGTCGCCAAGGATCTCGCCGCCGACCTGGCCGCGCTGCTGTCCTCCCCGGCGGAGATCGAAGCTCGTTCCAAGGAAGGCGCGAGCCTCGGCCGCCAGGCCGTGCGTCCCGGACACGTCGCCGTGCTCGTACCCACCAATCGCAACGCCGCGCTGATCCGCGACGCGCTGGAGGACACTGGGATTCCCGCGGTCACGGGCGGGGCGGGCAGCGTCTTTGCGACCCCACCGGCGCGCGAGTGGCTGCGCCTGCTGGAGGCGATCGAGCGGCCCACCTCGCCCAGGTGCGCGCGCTCGGCCGCGCTCACGTGCTTCTTCGGCTGGGCCACCGAGCAGGTGGCCGGCGCGGATGACCGCGCCTGGGAGGAGGTCCACCGGCGTCTGCACGACTGGGCTCGCGTGCTGCGGGTGAACGGCGTCGCCTCCCTGACCGAGACGATCACTTTCGTCGAGCGGTTGCCGGAGCGCGTCCTGGCGGGAGCCGGCGGCGAGCGCCGCCTCACCGACTTGCGCCACGTCGGACAGCTGCTGCACGCGGCGGCCGCGACCGAGCAGCTGGGTACGACCGCCCTGACGGCGTGGCTGGCACGGCGGATCGCGGAGGCCGAGCAGGATACGGGCGACGAGGAGCGCAGCCGGCGGCTCGAGTCCGACGCCGAGGCGGTCCAGGTCTTGACGATTCACCGCAGCAAGGGCCTTGAGTTTCCGATCGTCTACCTGCCCTTCCTGTGGGAGCCCGGCTACATCCGGCGCGAGCAGCCGGTCTACTTCCACGACCCCGACGCCGCCGACGCACGCACGATCGACGTCTCGCTGGAGGGAGTGGACTTCCAGCGTCACTGCGACCAGAGCGCCCGGGAGCAGCGCGGCGAGGAGCTCCGCCTCGCCTACGTCGCGCTCACCCGCGCCCAGCACCAAGCGGTGCTGTGGTGGGCCGGCTCGTATGAGAGCCGGCACTCGCCGCTCGGCCGGCTGCTGTTCTCACGTGACAATCACGGCAACGTGGCCTCGGCCGGCGCCGCCACGCCGACCGACGCCGCCGCCCTCGCCCGCTTTCAGACGCTCGCCGCGGCCGCCCCAGGTGCGATCGCGCTCGAGCACTCGACGCTCGGGATGCCCTCCCACTGGTCGGGCCCGCAGGCCCGACCAGTGGAGCTGAGCGCGGCGGTGTTCGACCGCACCCTCGACTGGGGCTGGCGGCGGACGTCCTACAGCGACATCACGGCCGGCACGTATGAGGCCCGGGTAGCGAGTGAGCCCGAGGAGCCCGTGCTCGACGACGAGCCGCCGCCCGCGACCGCCCCGCCCGCGACGACCCCGCCCGCGACGACGCGGCCCGCGACGCCGATCTCCGACGCCGCCACGACCGCCGACCGTCCCTCCCTGACAACACCCTCGCCGCTGGCCGAGATGCCCGTCGGGGTCTATGTCGGGACGGTCGTGCACAGCGTGCTGGAGGGCACGGACTTTGCGGCACCGGAATTGGACGCCGAGCTGCACGCCCAGCTCGCCGCCGCGGGATCCCAACGCCGGCTCGCGCTCGGCGACCGGGAGCTGGTCGTAGCCGGATTGCGGGGCGCGATCGAGACGCCGCTGGGACCGCTGCTCGACGGGATCTCCCTGCGCGACATCAAGCGGGTTGATCGGCTCGACGAGCTGTGGTTCGAGCTGCCCCTCGCCGGCGGGGACGCGCCGACCGGCCGACTCACGCTCGCGGCGATCGGCCAGCTGCTGCGAGAGCACCTGCCGGCCGGCGATCCGCTCGCGGGCTACGCCGACCGCCTCGAGGACCCCGCGCTGCGCCAGTCGATCCGGGGTTACCTCACGGGCAGCCTTGACCTCGTGGTCCGCACGCTCCGCTCAAACGGCGTCCCGCGCTTTGCCGTGATCGACTACAAGACCAACTGGCTCGCCGCCCCGGGTGAAGCGCTGAACGCGTGGCACCACCGGCCGACCGCACTCGCCGCGGAGATGCAGCGAGCGCACTACGGGCTGCAGGCGGTGCTCTACACGGTGGTTCTGCACCGCTACCTGAGCTGGCGATTGCCCGGCTACGACGCCGAGCGCAACCTCGCCGGGGTCCTGTACCTGTTTCTGCGCGGGATGACCGGCCCGAACACGCCGACGGTCGACGGGGCGCGATGCGGGGTGTTCGCGTGGCATCCCTCGCCGGTCCTCGTCGAGTCGCTCAGCGGTGCACTCGACGGAGGCGGGACGCCATGACCGAGCCCGCGGTCGGGATCGACCCGTTCGACGTCCGTCGGGCGCGTCGCGCGCCGGGACTGCTGCGTGAGTTCAACGACGCGGGCGTGCTCGCCGCCGCCGACGTGCACGTGGCGCAGCGCCTCGTTGGCCTGATTGATGAGGTCGACGACTCGGTCGCGCTCGCCGCAGCACTCGCCGTGCGCGCCCCACGCATCGGGCACGTCTTCGTCGACCTCGAGCGAATCCACGAGACCGCAACGGTCGACGTCGACGACCCGATCGACCTCACGACTTTGCCGTGGCCCGAGCCCTCCATATGGGTCGCTCGAGTGGCCGCGAGCGGGTTGGTCGGGCCGGGCCGTCCGCTCCAGCTCGTCGGCAGCGCGCTGTACCTCGACCGCTATTGGCGCGAGGAGCAGCAGGTCGCCGCAGACCTCGAGGCGCTCGCCGGCGCCGCGGGCGGCGTGCAAGCGGACCTGCTCGCTGCCGGCATCACGCGGCTGTTCAAGGGGGAGGACCCCGATCCCGGCCAGAAGCAGGCAGCCGCCGCCGCGGTGCTGCGACGGCTGGCGGTAGTGGCCGGAGGGCCGGGCACAGGCAAGACGACGACCGTCGCCCGAATCGTCGCGCTGCTGGAGGAGCAGGCACTGGCCGCGGGCGCGTCCCCGCCGCTCGTCGCGCTCGCCGCCCCGACCGGGAAGGCCGCCGCACGGCTCGCGGAGGCGGTGCACACCGAGGCCGCGCGACTCGACGTCGACGAGGCGATCCGGACACGCCTGCTCGAGCTCGACGCCTCGACGCTCCACCGCCTGCTCGGTTGGAAGCCCGGCACCCACAGCCGCTTCCGCCACGACCGCGGCAACCGCCTCCCCTACGACGTCGTGATCGTCGACGAGACCTCCATGGTCTCGCTCTCCCTCATGGCCCGCCTCACCGAGGCCGTCCGTCGCGAGGCGAGGCTGATCCTCGTCGGCGACCCCGGCCAGCTCACGTCGATCGAGGCCGGTGCCGTGCTCGGGGACATCGTCGGCCCGGCCGCCGACGGTCCACGCATGAGCACGACCGTCCGCACCGCCGTCGAGGCCGCGACCGGAACGGTCATCGAAGGCGCCGCGCCACCGGCCGAGGTGCCGGTCGGCGACGGCATCGTCGTCCTGCGAACCGTCCACCGCTTCGGCGGCGCGATCGAGCAACTCGCGGAAGCCATCCACGCCGGCGACGCGGACGCCGCCATCAATGTCCTCACCGACGGCTCCGAGAACATCACCTGGATCAACGCATACGCCGGCGACCCCGCGGCGCTCGACCAGTTAGGCGCGGTCCGAGAGGGCGCCGTCAAGACGGGCCTCGCCGTCATCGACGCCGCCCAGGCCGGCGATGCCGCCGGCGCGATCCGCGCGCTCAGCGCCTTCCGCGTCCTCTGCGCCCACCGCCGCGGCGCCCACGGCGTCGCCACCTGGATGCCGCGCATCGAGACCTGGCTCGCCGGCGAGCGGGCAGGCTTCGGCACCGAGCAGTGGTACGTCGGCCGCCCCCTCCTCGTCACCGAGAACGACCACGGCATCCGCCTCTACGACGGCGACACCGGCGTCGTCGTCACCTCCCCCACCACCGGCCGTCCCACCGCGGCCTTCGAGCGCCAGGGCGAGATCGTCACCTTCAGCCCCGCCCGCCTCGCCGCGGTCGAGACCGTCTACGCCATGACCGTCCACAAGAGCCAGGGCTCGCAGTTCGACACCGCCGCCGTCCTGCTCCCGGACCCGGCCTCACCGATCCTCACCCGTGAGCTGATCTACACCGCAGTCACGCGCGCGCGGACACATCTCGTCCTCGCCGGGACGGAGGCGTCCATCCGCGCCGCTGTCGACCGCCCGATCGCCCGGGCGTCTGGGCTGCGGCGGCGGTTGTGGGATTGATTCGGCGATGGCCGCGGAGTAGCGGCTGGCCTCCACTTCACGGGCGGTGCTGGAGCGTTCCCCCGCCGACGGCGACCGTCGCAGTAGTGTCCGCCCATGGACCGCACCGAGGGCAGCTTCTCCGGCGCCGGCGGCGTCGAAATTGCCTGGCGGGCGTGGACGGGCGAGGAGCCGGCGCGGGCAGTGGTCGTGATCGCTCATGACGTGTGTGAGCACGGCGGGCGCTACGGGAGCGTCGTCGACTGGATCGTTCCGAAGGGGTATCCGGTCGTCGCGCCCGACCACCCCGGGCACGGGCGCTCCGGCGGCGAGCGCGCGCTGATCGACGACGTCGATGCGGCGGTGGCCGACCTCGGCACGGTGATCGACCAGGCGCGTGCCGACCATGCGGGCGCCCCGGTGTTGCTGCTCGGCCAGGGGATGGGCGGGGCACTGGGGATCGCACTCGCGCTGCGCCGCCCACTCGACGGTCTGATCCTCTCCGCACCGATGCTCGCGCCGCCGCGGACGAGCCCGGTCGACGCCACCGCGCTGAGCCGTGACCCTGCGGTGGTCCGCGCGTTCGAGACCGACCCGCTCGCCCACCACGGCCCGCTTCCCGATCGGACCGTCTCCGCCCTGTCCGACGAGATCGCGACCTTCGACTCGCGGGCGAAGGAGCTGACGGTTCCGTTTCTGCTCATGCACGGCTACTCCGACCGCCTGGCCGACCCCGAGGCCAGCCGCGCGTTTCACCGGGCGGCGGGATCGGACGACAAGATCCTCGTGCTGTGGGAAGGCCTGTTCCACGAGATCTTCAACGAGCCTGCCGAGGATCGTGAGCTGCCGCTCGAGCGCCTCAGCGAGTGGCTGGACGCGCACGCCGGCACCTGAAGCTGCGTTTATGGCGCGGGCACGGAACGCCCGCCCTCACGATGCTCCGTCGCGCCCTGCAGGCGCTCGCTCTCGACCTGCGCGGCCGTTGCCGCCGCGCGCCGCTCTTCCAGGAACTCCTCGATGGTGATCTGGCGGCGCTCGCCGTCCTTGAGCACGAAGACGTCGCCGCCCTGCACGCCGCCACGGCCGCGGGTGAAGATGTGGAAGATGCGGTAGTGATTCGGCCGCGAGCGGTAGCCGAAGACCACGCGGCCGTTGCCTTGGTCCTCCTCGAACACGAACTCGATCGTCGGGTCGCCGACCACGCTGCGCAGGTGCTCGGTCTCGGCCGTCAGGCCGGCGTGGTGCGCGCGGTCGAAACCCTGGATGTTCGTCCCGATCTTGCTCGCGTAATCGGGGATCGCGAGCCGCTCCTCCAGGAAGTGGATGAGGTTCAGCTGGAAGCTCAGGTCGGAGCAGGCCAGCATGTCGTCCAGGTCGACGTACGCGAGGTTGAAGCTGTCGATCAGGAGCCGCTGGCCGCCGATGAGCCCGTCGTTTGTGATCAGACGCATCGGCGCGAGGTTGGTGTCGTCGATGAACTGCATCATCTTCGTGTCGAAGTTCTGGGTCGCGCCCGCGTCGATGACCTCGTAGGTGAGGCGGTTGGTGGAGTCGAGGCCGTAGAGGACTCCGGGGGTCTGGCGGTTGATCCGGTCGACGAACTCGTCGCGCCGCTCAAAGGCGGACGCCTCGCCGCGACCGGGTGCCCGCATCTCCACCGCGCGACTCAGGACTCGCGTGGCGGCGCGATTGCCAGCGGCGCGCTGGAGCGACTGCGCCCACGCGACCATCCCCGCGCCGCGGGACTGAGGCCCGGCGACGGCGGCCGCCGGCTCGACCTCCGACTCGGTGGCGCGTTCCTTGTCCTTCACTGGGCGACCTTACCCTGCCGGAAGTCGTGCGCATAGGCGCCCTCCAGGAGCCGGATCACGCCCGAGTCGTCCTCGCGCCCGAGGCCCTTCTCCGACCCTTCCTCATAGAGCCGCCGCGCGGCCTGGGCGAGCGGCATGCGGGCGCCGTTGGCGGCGCCCGCCTCGACCACGAATCCCATGTCCTTGACGAAGATGTCAAGCGCCGAGCGCACGTCGGCGAACTCCCGCGTCAGCATGCGCGCCCCGCGGTCGTCGAGCATGAACGACGCCGCCGCGCCGTGGCGAATCGTGTCGTGCACCTTCGCGGGGTCGAGCCCGAGCGCCTTCGCGTAGGCCAGCGCCTCGGCCGCTGCGGCGATGTGCACGCCGCACAGCAGCTGGTTGACGAGCTTGACCGCCTGGCCGTCGCCCGGGCGCTCGCCGCAGTGCACGACGGTCGACCCGACAGCGTCCAGGACGGGCGCCAGGCGCTCGAACAGCTCCGCCGGGCCGCCGGCCATGATGAGCAGCTCGCCCGTCTCAGCGCGCGCAACGCCGCCCGAAACGGGCGCGTCGAGCAGCGGATGGCCCTCCTCCGCGAGCGCGGCGACCGCCTCTGGGCCGACCGTGCTCATCACGACCACGGCCGCCTCGGCGGCTAGCGCGGCAGCCGCCCCGCCGTCGCCGAGCAGGGCCTCCGTCGCCTGTGCGCCGTCGGTGACCATGACCACGAGCGCGTCGGCGCCGGGGGGCCCGTTGGGCACCGAGTCCGGAGAGGGTAGGACGAAACCCCCCCCCACAGCGCCGGGCCGCCGACCCGCAAAGCCGAAAAAGGA
>JBPCRJ010000099.1:0-29844 GCA_050996975.1 Solirubrobacteraceae bacterium
GCGAACCGCCGACCTCGACGCGTCGCGTACGACCGACGTCGCGGGCGTCGAGCCCGCCGGCACTGCGAAGAATGCCGCAGCGCTCGCCACCGCGGTCGCCGGCGTCAACGGGCCGAACGCGGCCGGCGCCGCCGCGGGCAAGGTCTTCGCGGAGGTCGATGCGTTCGCGCGCACGCAGGGCGCTCGGCCGCAGACGTTCGCGGGGCTGGCAGGCGCAGGTGACCTCGTCGCGACCGTCATCGCGCACGGCAGCCGCAATCGCCGCGCCGGTGAGCTCCTCGGCCAGGGCATGGCGGCGGCGAGCATCGGCGACGAGCTCGGCCAGTCCAGCGAGGCGCTCGACGGCGTCGCGCTGCTCGCGCGGACGCTGCGCAGCGAGGGCGTGCCGTCGCCGACGCTCGACCGGCTCGTCGCGCTCGTCGACGGGCGCATCGATCCACAGGCGTTCACCGCCCACGTCACGGCGCCCGCCGGACCCAGCGCGGAGCCCGAGCAGCCCGCTCCGGCGGCCACGAACGGCGCCCGCAGCAACGGCAACGGCAAGCCACGGCACGATCCCGACGGCGTGGTGCTCGCCGGCCTCGCGAGCGAGCGCGCGCGCGCCGGTCTGCAGACCCCTCCCTGGTAGGCTCCGATGCGTGGACGAACAGCACAAGGCGAGGCTCGACGCGGACTTCTCGGACCTCTACCGGGTGCACTTGCGCGACGTGTATTCCTACGCGTACTACCGGGTGGGCAACCACCACGACGCCGAGGACCTGACCGAGCAGACGTTCCTGCAGGCGTACAGCCACTTCGAGCGCGCGCAGGCGGAGTCCGACGGGCGGCCGCTGCGGCCCTGGCTGATCCGCATCGCCCACAACCTCGCGGCGAACCTCTATCGCGACCGCTCGCGGCGACCGCAGACGCCGATCGACGACACGACCGTGCTCAGCACGATGCACACCACCGAGGACCTCGTCGAGGGTCGCGATGAGCTCGCGCGCATCATCGAGGGCATCAAGGAGCTGCCGGACGAGCGCCGCGAGGCACTCATCATGCGCTTCGCGCTCGGCATGGACAACCGTGAGATCGCACGCGCGATGGGCAAGACCGACGGCGCCACGAAGGTCCTGCTGCACCGGGCGATCAAGCAGCTGGAGGGCATCGTGATGCCGTCATGACACAACCCGCCCGCCCCGCCGACTTCGAGGCGATGCTGCGGCTCGCGCTGCAGCCCGTCGATCCGCCCGACTCGCTGAAGCTGCGCGTCGAGTCGACCCTGCAGGAGATCACCGACGCGGCTGTCGACGAGCTCGAGTCGTGGGAGATCGGGGCCATGCGCGATCCACGCAACTGGGTCCGGCCGCTCGTCGCGGGAGCGGTCGGCGTGACGGCCGGCACGGGGCTCGTCGTCCTGCGCTTCCGCGCGCAGCGCAAGAAGCACGCCGCCGCGTCGAGCAGCCCGCTGGACCTCGCCAGGCGCACGATGCGGGCGGCTGCCGGCGAGGCGCGCAAGCTCGCCCGGCGCGATTGAGACGACCAGCGGCTGCGCACGCGCCGAGGTGCTGCTCCGATCGAATCGACGAACCGTAGGTTCCGGCACATGGCACTCCTGCGCAAACAAGCCGACCCCGGGCCGACGCAACTGCGAGAACTCGCCGACGAGGATCTCATGCAGCTCGTCCGCCGCGGAGAAGCGTCGGCTTTCGAAGTCGTCTACGAGCGCCATTCGAGCGCTGCCTTCTCACTGGCTTACCGCATGTGCGGCACGAGATCGGCGGCGGAGGATGTTGTCCAGGAGGCGTTCCTGTCGCTGTGGCGCAGCGGCGCCCGTTATGACCGCGCGCGGGGCAGCGTCCGCTCGTGGGTGCTGGGCGTGGTGCACAACCGGGCGATCGACGCGTTTCGCCGCGAGGTCGTCAAGGAACGCCGCGACATCCGTGACGACGGGATCGCCGAGCGCCTCCCCGCCCCGCAGCAAACCGACACCGAGGTCGAGCGCCGCGACGACGCGCAGCAGGTGCGCGGCGCGCTCGGCGAGCTCCCGGCCGAGCAGCGCCAGGTGATCGAGCTGGCGTACTTCGGGGGATTCACCCACAGCCAGATCGCCAAGATCCTCGATCTGCCCGCCGGCACCGTCAAGGGACGGATGCGGCTCGGGCTCACGAAGCTGCGCCTCGCGCTCGGCGACCCGACCGGCGGGTTCGCGCTGTGAGCGGCGCAGATCCCCGATCCCACTCCCGGGGTTGCGGAGGCGATGCCGCGGCCTACGCGCTGGGCAGCCTCGAGCCGGCGGAGGCCAGCGCGTTCGGCCGGCATCTGGAGAGCTGCGTGGTGTGTCGCGACGAGCTGGCCGCGCTGCAGCGCGTCGCCGACGCGCTGCCGATGGCCGCCCCCCAGTATGCGGTGCACGGTGGCCTTCGCCGCCGGGTGCTCCGCGACGTCCGGGCGGAGCCAAGGCTGGCGCGGGGGTCCGGCCAGCGCCGGCGTACCCCGCTGCGCTCCCATCCCTTTTCGCTTGCCCTCCCCCGGCCCGCGCTCACCGCCACCGCGCTGCTCGCCGTGGCGGTGACCATCATGTTCGCCGCCGGCTTGGGATTCGTCTCCGGGCGGTCGGGCAGCTCACGGGTCCTCAGGGCGAGCGTGCAGGGACTGCCGGGAAGCGCCCAGCTCCGCGTCGCTCACGGGCACGCCGAGCTGATCGTCCACCACCTGCCGCCTCCGCCCGCCGGTAGCATCTACGAGGTATGGCTCGTGAAGCACTCGCGGCGGGCGCCGTACCCCACCAGCGCACTGTTCAGCCCCACCTCGACCGGCGATGGCGACGTCGACGTGCCCGGAGACCTCAGGAACGTCGGCGAGGTGATGGTCACGCAGGAGCCCGCGGGCGGGAGTCAGACCACCACGCACGCGCCGGTGATCACCGCACGGCTGCCGCGCAGCTGACCCCGCGCAGTGATCCAAACCGGCTCTCGGAGCGTAGGAACGGGAGCCAAACCAAATCGATCGGAGCACACAGATGGGACTCGACAATCCACTGCACATAGCTTTTCTTCTCGTGATCCTGCTGCTCGTGTTCGGGGCCAAGCGGCTGCCTGAGATGGGACGCTCGCTCGGCGCTGGCCTGCGAGGCTTCAAGGATACGATCAACGGCGAGTCCAGCCCGGCTCAGGTCGAGCAGTCGCCGATCAGCACGACCTCCACCGAGCCGACCGCCTCGCCGGCGACCGAGAGCCCCCGCGCCCAGTCCGTCGACGAGCGCCCTCGCGTCGAGGCGGTCGAGGATCGTCCCCGCGCTGAGTCCGCCGACGATCGTCCGCGGGTGCGCCCGGTCGCGTAGAGCGCCCGCCCGCGCACCCACCCCAGCAGGCGATTCAGATGCCGAACGCGCTTCGGGCGGGTGCTCTGCGGGCGGTCCGCCCCGCCCTGCGGGCGATCGGCCACGACGATGAGCTGAGCCTCGTCGGTCACCTCGACGAGCTGCGCGGGCGGCTGATCCTGTCGCTGGTCGCGGTCACCCTCGCGTTCGGCTTCTGCTTCTGGCAGAACCACGCGCTGCTGCACCTGATCGACTCGCCACTCGCGCACCAGACCCAGAAGCAGGTGCACGACTTTCACGGGCCGCTCGGCGCCACCTACAAGGTCCAGTTGGGGGCGCGCGACCTCGCGGTTCAGGTGCGCACGCTGGCCGGAGTGTTGGGGGCCAACACCAAGGACCCCGCAGCGCGCGCCTCGCTGGCCCATGTGGAGGCCAACCTGCAGCGCGACGTCAGCAGCCTCTCCGCGCCGCCCCAGGGCGACCGGCCGGTGACCCTCGGGGTCGGCGAGCCGTTCACGACAACGATCACCGTGACGTTCATCTTCGCGTTGATCCTGTCGCTGCCGATCCTTCTGGCGCAGGCGTACGGGTTCCTGATGCCGGCGTTCGAGCCCGCGGCGCGCAGGAAGATGAAACCGCTCACGTTCGCGATCCCGGTGCTGTTCATCGCCGGCGTGGCCTTCGGCTACTTCGTCGTCCTGCCGGCGGCCGTGCGCTTCTTCCAGAATTTCAACAGCGCCGAGTTCAACGTGCTCGTGCAGGCGGCTCCGTACTACAAGTTCGCCGCCACGACGATGCTCGCGATGGGGCTGCTGTTCCAGGTCCCGATCGCGATCCTCGCGGTCACGCGCGGAGGCGTGATCACCCCTCGCCAGCTGCGCCACAATCGCCGCTACGCCGTCGCCGCCTGCGCCGCCGTCGCCGCCGTCCTCCCCGGGGACGCGATCACGATGCTGCTCGAGACCGTGCCCCTGTACCTGCTGTTCGAGGGCAGTGTGCTGCTCGCGAGCATCTTCGAGCGCCGCGCCCAGAGGCGAGAGGCCCGTGAGGCTCGGCTCGCGGCCTCGCCGGGCTCGCCCTCGGAGCCGGGACTCGGCGAAGGCCTCTAAGGCCGCCTTCGATGAGGATCGCGATCGTAGGCGCCGGTATCTCCGGCCTGGTGGTAGCGCATCTGTTGCACCGTGAGCACGAGATCACGGTGTACGAGGCCAACGACTACGCGGGCGGGCACACCAACACGATCCGAGTCGACACGCCCAGCGAGACCCACCACGTGGACACCGGCTTCATCGTCTTCAACGAGAAGAATTACCCCAACTTCGAGCGGCTGCTGGGGCGCCTGGGGGTGGCCTGGCAGCCGTCCACAATGACCTTCAGCGTCAGCGACGGGGTCGGCGACTTCGAGTACAACGGCAGCTCACCCAACGGCCTGTTCGCCAAGCGCGCGCACCTCGCGACGCCGTGGTTCCTGCGCATGATCGCGGATCTGCCCCGCTTCAATCGCGCCGCGCGTGAACTGCTGCACCAGGACGGAGACGGACAGTCGTTCGGAGACTGGCTCGAGCAGCAGGCGTTCTCCCGGCCGTTCGTCGAGCGGCTGATCGTCCCCCAGGCGTCGGCGGTGTGGTCGGCGGACCCGAAGCAGATGTGGAGCTTTCCCGCTCGTTTTCTCGCGGAGTTCTTCGATAACCATGGAATGCTGGCGATCCGCGGACGCCCGCGCTGGCGCGCAGTTGCCGGCGGCTCGGCGCGCTACGTGGAGGCGCTCACCCGCCCGTTCGCCGACCAGCTGCGGCTCCGCACGCCGGTGCAGGCCGTGACCCGCAGTCCGGACGGGGTGATCGTCAAGGCGCGCGGGGTGCAAGCGCAGCGTTTCGACGAGGTCGTCCTGGCCACCCATTCAGACCAGGCGCTCGAGATCCTCTCAGACGCGACGGGCCCGGAGCGAGAGATTCTCGGAGCAATCCCCTACCAGGCCAACGAGGCGGTCCTGCATACCGACGTGCGAATGCTGCCCCATCGCCGGCGGGCGTGGGCGAGCTGGAACTACCACCTGCTGCGGGAGCCCAGCGGCCTCACCACCGTCACGTACCACATGAACCGCCTGCAGTCGCTGCACTCCGAGCGCCAGTTCTGCGTCACGCTCAACCGCACCGCGGAGATCGACCCGGCCAAGGTGATCCGCACGATCCCCTACGCGCACCCGGTATACACGGCCGCCGGGGTCAGCGCCCAGCGGCGCCTGGCGCAGATCAGCGGCCCCAACCACACGCACTTCTGCGGCGCCTACTGGGGCTGGGGCTTTCACGAGGACGGCGTGCTCAGCGGGCTGCGCGTCGCCGAGCACTTCGGTGCGCGACTATGACCGCCAGCTGCCTCTACGAGGGCACGATCTCACACCGGCGCGTGCATCCCCGCCAGCAGTTCAGCCACCGCCTCACGCTCGCCTACGTCGACCTCGAGGAGCTGCCCGAGCTGCTCGGTGGCCGGCTGGTGGCGCCGGGACCCGGCCTGCTTCGCTTTCGCCGCCGCGATTATCTCGGCGAGCACGGGGGGCCGCTACCGGACGCGGTGCGCGACACCGTCGAGGAGCAATTAGGGGATCGGCCTGCGGGGCCGATCCGAGTGTTGACGCAGCTGCGCTCCCTCGGGCACTGCTTCAACCCGGTCAGCTTCTACTACTGCTTCGACGCCGCCGGAGAACGGGTGCAGGCGCTGGTCGCCGAGGTCACCAACACGCCCTGGGGCGAGCGCCACGCCTACGCGCTGCGCGCCGGAGACGACGCCTCCCGCGTGCTCACGGCCGAGTTTGACAAGGCGCTGCACGTGTCGCCGTTCATGGGCATGGATCACCGCTACCAGGCGCGCGCCACGACGCCCGCCGCCACCCTGTCGGTACAGATCGAGAGCCGCCGCGCGGCAGCGACGGTATTCGACGCCACGCTCGCACTGCGGCGCCGAGAGCTGACCCGGACCTCGGCGGCGTGGATGAGCGCCCGCTACCCGCTGGCGAGCATCCGAGTGCTGGCGCTGATCTATGCCCATGCCGTCGGGCTGAAGCTCTCCGGGGCGCCCCTGCACCGGCATCCACAGGCGGGTGGAGCGTGAGTGTGCGCCTCTCACGCTGGCTCGCCTCGCGGCTGCTGCGCCGGATCAAGGTGGGCAGCCTGCTGTTCGTGGAGGGAGATCGCGAGCGCCGGTTCGGCTCCGGGCCACCGACAGCGACGATCAACGTCCGCTCGCCGCGAACCTGGCCGATGCTCCTGCACGGCAGCCGGGGAATGGCCGACGCCTACGCGAAGGGGTGGTGGGACTCGCCCGACCTCGTGGCGGTGATCAGGCTCGGGGCGCGCAACGTCGGGGGCCTTGACCGGCTCCGGGCGCTGATCGCGCCGCTGCGCTGGCCCGCGCTGAGGATCCGCGCGCTTGCCCGCCCCAGCACCCGGCGCCGGCGCCGGCGCGACATCACCGCCCCCTACAAACTCGGCAACGACCTCTTCTCGCAGATGCTCGACCCGACGATGAGCTACTCGTGCGCGGTATTCGAGCGGGAGGGAATGACGCTCGAGCAGGCGTCGATCGCCAAGCTCGAGCGCGTCTGCGAGAAGCTCGAGCTCGGCCCGGATGACAGCGTGCTGGAGATCGGGACCGGCTGGGGCGGGTTCGCGCTGTACGCCGCGGCCGCGCACGGATGCCACGTGACGACCACGACAATCTCCCGCGAGCAGCACGAGCACGCCGTCGAGCAGGTCCGCCGCGCCGGCCTGGAGGATCGGGTCACGGTGCTGATGGAGGACTACCGCGACCTCCAGGGCAGCTACGACAAGCTCGTCTCGATCGAGATGATCGAGGCGGTCGGCTGGCAGCACATCGGCACGTTCTTCAACAAGTGCTCGGATCTGCTCACGCCTCACGGCGTGATGCTGCTGCAGGCGATCACGATCGACGACCGCGCCTACGAGGTCGAGAAGGCATCCCGGTCGTTCATCAAGACCCACATCTTTCCCGGCGGAGCGCTGCCCTCGCTCGGCGTGATCGCGCGCAACGTCGCGCGGCGCACCGACATGCAGATGGTCCACCTCGAGGACCTCACCCCGCACTACGTCGAGACGCTCAAGCGCTGGCAGCAGAACTTCACCGCCAACGTGCGCTCGCTGGCCGAGCTCGGCTACGACGAGCCGTTCCGGCGGCTGTGGACGCTGTACCTGTCCTACTGCGAGGCGGGCTTCGCCGAGCGACGGATCTGCGACGTGCAGATCCTGTTCGCCAAGCCGCGCTGCCCGTTCGCCACCCGCACCGGGATGCGCAGCGCTTCGGTCGCGGCGCTCGGTGCGGCGACCGGCGCGGCGCTGAGCGCCGGGCCCGGCGCGGCGCTCGGCGACGGTTGATCCAAACCGCTCGGGGCCGCGTATAGGTCCGAGAAGGGCGACAAGACGGCCGGTCGTGTCGCATACCCCAACAAGAAGTAAACCTTGAAAGGAGCACTATGAGTGAAGAACTCACCCTCGACGCCATCGACGTCGACGGAGCTGTGCGCGAGACGGCCGCCGAGGCCATGGACGCACTCGACGGAGACACCCGCGGGCAGTTCCTGCGCCGCGCCGGCCTCGCCGGCGGAGCCTTTGCAGGCGGCGGGGCAGTTCTCGGTGCACTCGCACCGAGCGCCTTCGCGTTCAGCACCGGAGACCGGCCGCCGGCCAAGATCTTCGGACGCGGTGACGTCGCGATCCTGAGGTTCGCGCTCACGCTCGAGTACCTCGAGGCGACGTTCTACAACCAGGCCACCGATGCACAGCGACGGACTGGGTTCCTGCGCGGCGGAGACAACGCTCAGCTGCGTACGTTCCTCCGGGCGGTCACCGACGACGAGAACGTCCACGTCCGGGAGCTCAAGAAGGCGCTGGGCTCGAAGGCGCTGAAGAAGCCGAAGTTCGACTACCACGGCAAGGAGGCGAACAAGAACGGCTTCCTGGAGTCATCGTTCGCGTTCGAGAACGAGGGCGTGCACGCGTACTCGGGTCAGGCGTTCAACATCAAGGATCCGCACGTGCTCAAGGCAGCGCTGTCGATCGTCACCGTCGAGGCTCGTCACGCCGCGGTGATCGGGCTGATCGCTCGCGGCACCGTGTTTGGCATCTCGCCCGACAACGCCAACGACGTGCCCTTCGGCGCCTCGCGCGTGCTCAAGGACGTCACCAGCCTCAACTTCATCACGAAGCTGTACCCGCACCGGTAGGCGACGCTGTCGCTTGACCGTGGCGTCTCGGGCCGCGCTGGTTTCCAGCGCGGCCCGTTTTCGTTCTCGGTCGTGTTCGGCCGCCGTGATCGCCTAACGACCGCCCTACTGGCGGTTGCGCTGCTGGCCGGCGGGCTGGGCGGCTGTGGCGGGGGCTCGGGTGCGCCCCGCGGGATTTCGGGGGCGACCGGCGGCAGCCGAGGGATGCTCGGACGCGGGTCCACCATCTCCACGGTGGCCACCGGCCCCTACCGCTGGCTCGTGCCGACCGGCGGATCGCCGCCGACCGTCGCCCGGGAGAACCAGCATCGCGGCACCACCGCCTGGCGGCTGCCGGGGCCGGCGGCGAACGCCGGCGGTCTCGCCCACGGGACCGTGCGCGGCTATGTCGCCGAGCAGTCGCTCACTGCCGGTCAGACGCAGCGAATCTACGTCAGCGCTCCGGGCGCGGCGCGGGTGCGGATCCGGGTCTTCCGGATGGGCTGGTACGGCGGGACCGGGGGACGCGAGGTCCTGCGCAGCGATCGCCTGACCGTGGTCGCCCAGCCGCCGTGCACGCACCGCCCGGCAACCGGCCTGACGGAGTGCCACTGGCACCCGACGCTGCGCTTCATGATCCCACCCGCCCTGCCCAGCGGCGTCTACATCGCCCAGCTGTCGGCGAGCGCGGGCTCAGCGGCGGCGAGCGGCTCCGCGGGGGGAAGCGGAGGCTCCGCGGGGGCGAGCGGAGGCTCCGCGGGGGCGAGCGGAGGCCAGAGCGACTGCCTGTTCGTGGTGCGGGCCAGCGGGCCCGCACCATTGCTCGCGCAGCTGCCGACCTCCACCTACGAGGCCTACAACGCATGGGGCGGAGACAGCCTGTATCCGGGCGGCGCAGACCGAGTCGGGGTGACCGGAACCACCCAGGGAATCGAGGTCTCCTACGACCGGCCCTATGACAGCAACACGGGCGCGGGACAGTTCTTCGCCCGCGACGTGGCGATGATCCGCTTCCTCGAGCGCCACGGCTATCCGGTGGCCTACACGACCAGCGAGTCCGTCGACGAGGACCCCGGCCAGCTTTCCGGGCACCGGGCGCTGATCGACTTTGGCCACTCGGAATATTGGTCCGCGCGCCAGGCGGAGGGGTTCGCCCGCGCGCGCGCCGCGGGGACGAGCCTGCTGTTCTTCGGCTCGGACACGCTCGGCTGGCGGGTGCGCTATGCGCCCGCCTCCCCGGCGGCGAGCGAGGCGGGCGAGCCCGGACATTCGATCGTCGCCTACAAGGAGCACGCCGCGCTCGACCCCCACCGCTCGCAGCCGTCGGGGTCGTTCCCCGACGCCGGAGCATCGCTCACCGGCTCGGCGTACCTCGGCTGCATCACTCCCCGCGTGCAGCAGCCCGGGGCCCCGACCTACCGCTACTACGAGTGGGCCCCGGCGCTCGGCCTGCACCCCTCGTGGCTGTTCGCCGGCACCGGGATCACCGCGGCAACGCGGATTCCCGGGATCGTCGGCTACGAGCTCGACCAGCGGACCGCCGCAAGTCCGCCCGGGACGCTTGCGGCCGGCGGCGGCCCGGCGCCCTGTATGTCGGTCACCGCACCCGGCGAGCCCGTTCCCGGACCCGGTCAGAACCGGGCCGAGACGACTCTCTCCACGGCGCCCTCGGGCGCGATCGTGTTCGACACCGGCACGCTCGGCTGGGAGCTCGGGCTTGAGCCGGTGCCCGGCGCCTCTCCGGACGCGCCGGCGGCGCCGGACCCGCGCGTGGTCGCGATGACGCGCAACGTGCTGGCGCGGGCGCTGGGCTCGGGTAAAGGGTGACGCGGCGCTGCGGTCGGAGTTCCGGGCCGGTCGCTCAATATCCCGGCAGGTAATAGATGTCCACGACGCCGCTGGTGGCAGGGTTGTTCGCGTTGCCTTCGGGGAGGATGATCCGTCCGCCCACCGCGATCGGGCTGTTCCAATGGCCGGTGCCGGCGGGGAGCGAAGCCAGCCGCCGGCCGCTGGTCGGCTCGCGGATCACCAGCGCTCCCCTGACCTCGTCGTACACGTACAGCAGGCCACCGGCCAGCACGGGACTCGTACCCGCGGCGCCGTCCTGCCAGGCGACGCGCAGCCGGTGATCCCGTCCGAGCACGTATGCGCCAGTGCCCGAGCTGTCGGCGACGAACACGTACGTATGACCCGCGTGGCGCCAGACCGCCGGCGCGGTCATCACCTCAGCTGACCCCGGACTGGCGATCTCCTGCAGCTCGCCCCCCAGGCGCGGCCCGGCCCTCCCACCCGTCCCGTCGAGCGCTCCGAGGTTCAGCAACGCGAGCTTGCCGCTCTTGCCACCCTGCACCACCAGCCTCAGGCGGCCCACGGCGGGCAGCAGCGCGGGCGCCGTACTGCCCACGTCGGCATCGCTGGATTGCCGCTGCGCCTGATCGACGGGCGTCCAATTGTGGAGCAGCCTCGCGCGGGGGGTCAGCTCGAGCACGCTGTCCCCCCAGTTGGTGGCGCCGTCGAATGGCCCATTCCCCGTGGCCACCAGGATGCGCCCGCTGCCCGGCTCGACCACCGCTCCCGCACGGGACCAGATCGCGGAGTCGCTGGCCGCGCACGCCCGGGGTGGGTCGATCAGGCGACGCCGGCGCGAGCACAGCGAGTTCCAGACGTGCGAGATCCGGCCCGTGGTGCGGTTGATCTCGACCACATGGCCCTGATAAACGGGCGCGTCGCCAAGATAGCCGCCCGTCACCGCGATCACCGAGCTGCCGCTGAGGTTCAGTGCCGAGGTGATCTTCTCGTGCGTGGCGTCGAAGGTGATCCGCGCAGGCCACTGGCCCGCGCGAACCTCGCGGCCGGTCGCGAGCACGAGCTTGTGGATCATCCCGTCGGGGCTGGCCGTATAGACATGGCGACGGTCTGGATCGGCGACCGGCGAGGCGTTCGTGATCTGCGCGCTGCCTTCGTAGGCGCGGATGTCACCGGGCACGAACTCCCACAGCTTCGCGCCGGTACCCGCCGCGAGCGCGATCGTGCGCCCGTACGTGGTGCTCAGCACGATCACGTCGCGCCGCGGCGCTCCGCGGGCGGCGCTGCGCGACCCGATCGGGATCGCGCCGCGGCGGCCGATCTGGGTCGCGCTCCGCGACCCGATCGGGATCGCGTGCAGCTCGATCGGCGAGGAGTCGACGGTACCGGCGACGGGGACCACGCGGCGGCGCAGAAGGCCCACATCGGCCGCCGCGATGCCCGTATCGGCTGGTCCGACGCCGCTGCGCTGGGCGTTGTAGTCGAATCGGGTCCAGTCGCCTCCGGGCGCGTGGATGTGGGCGCTCCGCGCGATGGCAACCGCGCCGGGCGCTGGCGCCCCCACTGGAGGCGAGCCGCATGCGACGACGAGCAGCGCCCCCACCAGCAGCAGTCCGCGGACGGTGTGCGCCCTCACCGAGCCTGCCCGCCGCCAGGGTTGGGCGCCGAGGCACCGCCGGGCGGTGGGTTGGATGTCGGCGCAGCGCCGGCGGGGGGGTCGGACGCCAAAACGCCGCCGAGACGTAGCGGAAGGAACCTGTCGACCACTGCGCCCAGCGCGTCCAGCGTCTGCGTTCCAAGCGCACCGACCACGCCGGGAACCGCGCCCGTAACCGATGTGCCGATCTTGATGACGTCATCGACCAGTGTCGGCGGAGCACCCGACAAGGGGGCAACGGGCGGCGCGGCTCCGGGCGCGGGCCCGGGTTGGCCAGGAGCGAAACCGCCCTGGCTGCCGTGGCTGCCGGACCCTCGCGATCCGCCCGTGCCGCCCGAGCCGCCCGGCGCACCCAAACCACCCGTTCCCCCCGCGATTACTCGCCCGCCGGTGGAACGGGCGCCCACGCCGGAGGTGCCGGTCGCACCGGCCGCCGATCGCGCAGCGCCCGCACCGGAGGTGACACCCGCCCCGAGGCCGGCCGTTGAACCCGCGCCCGAGGTCGCTGCGGCAGGCAATCCGAGCCCGGTCGCCGGGCGGTGGGAAACGGCACCCGGCGCACCCACAACGGCCGGCCCGGAGAATACCTGTCCCAACGTCGAGAGGCGGCCGAATCCACCCGCAAACGCCAGCACGAACAGTGCCGCCACGACGCTCCCCGGGACCAGCAGCGCCGCGCCCGAAGCTCCGAACAGTTGCCGCATCCATGCGCGCCCCAACGTCATGGACGGATGGTAGCTCGGCCGCGCCCCGGGAGCCGGCAGTTGCCCTCAGCCGCGCGTGTACGCTCGCGCTGATGAAGCGCAGGCGCCCTCCGATCTGCCGCTCGCGCTGAATGAAACGCCTCTCGATCGCCCGCTCGCTCCGTCTGGCGCTGATCGGACTCACGCTGGTGCTGGCCGTGGTTGCGGCGCTCGGCGTCTCGAGCCTGTACAACGCGCGCCAGCAGTATGAGAACACGCTCGCGCAGAGCTCCTCGCTCGCAACCGCATCGGCCAACCTCGTCAGCGACGCGATTGCCGAGGAAGAAGTCCTGCGCGACGTCAGCGGGCCGAGGGCGTCCCAGGCGCGCATCGAGGCATCGAGCGCGTTCGGCGCGGCCGCGGAAACCGCGCTTGCGCTCGCGCGAGCCGATCCACTGAGCGCACGGCTCGTACGGGCGCAGATTGCTGCCCAGGCTCGGGCTCGCCGGCTCGCCGGCGCCGGCCGGTTGGTGGCCGCCAGCGGCCCGAATGGCCCGCTCGCGCACGGTCGAGCGTTGGCGAACGAGCTTCAGGCTCGCGAGCAGTCGGTCCAATCCGCGAGCCGCCGCCAGGCCCGATCCGATTCACGCCGGGCGATCATCCTCGTCGCCGTGGCGGGGCTACTCGCGCTGGTCGGCGCGCTGGCGCTGATCAGCGCGCTGGTGGCGGGGATGCGCCGGCCATTGGATGCTCTCGTCGACGCCACCCGTGGCATCGCCGCGGGTGAGCTGGAACGTCGCGTGCGGCCCTCCGGTCCACGTGAGCTTCAGGATCTCGGTACGGCGTTCAATGCGATGGGCCAGGACCTGGCCAGCGCCCGGCGGCGGATTGAGGACGAGCGCCGTCGGCTCGCGGCCACGATCGAGAGCCTCGGCGATGGGCTGATCGTCACCGAGCCCCGCTCGCCGAGGATCGCGGCTACCAACCCCCGCGCCGGCGAGCTCGTCCCCGAGCTCGTCGTTGGTGGCAGCACCGAGGGCCAAGGCAGCCCGCTCCCCTCGCTCCACGCCGCGCTCCGAAGCGAGACGCTAATTGAGCACCGGGGGCGGGCACTTGCGGTCACCGCCGCGACCCTCGGCAGCGAGACCGACGGGGTGGTCTGGACCGTGCACGACATCAGCGAGCGGGCGCGCCTGGAGCGTGCCAAGACCGAGTTCGTCGCCACCGCCTCGCACGAGCTGCGCAGCCCCCTGACCTCGATCAAGGGCTTCGTAGAACTGCTTGCGCGCTCTCCACAGGACATGTCGGTGCGCCAGCGTGAGTTCGTCGACATCATCCTCCGCTCGACCGACCGCCTCGTCGACCTCGTCAACGACCTGCTCGACGTGGCGCGGATCGACGCCGATCACATGCAGCTGGAGCGCCGCCCGACCGATGTCGGCGAGGTGGCACGGGAGGTCACGGAGCTGATGGGTCCCCAAATCGTGAGCAAGCGCCAGCAGCTGGATCTGCGCGTCAGCCCGGGATTGGCGCCGGCCTACGTCGATCCGGTCCGCATGCGCCAGATCGTTTTGAATCTGGTTACCAACGCACACCTGTATACGCGCGAGGGCGGCCGGATTGAAATCGTGGTGCAGGCCAATCGGGGCTGGATCCAGATTGTGGTGGCGGACTCTGGCACGGGCATGTCACCAGAGGAGACCGGTCGCGCCTTTGAGCGCTTCTATCGAGGATCCGCTGGAGGGTCCGCGAGCCCGGGTACCGGCCTCGGATTGTCGATCGTGAAGTCGCTCGTGGACTTGCAGGGTGGGCACATCGAGCTCAAGAGCGAGCCTGGGACGGGAACCACGTTTCGCGTTCTGCTTCCCTCAGTGGCGAGCCGCCCTCTTGGTCAACGTCCGGCGCTCTCGCCCGACGCGATCCGCGCAGGCGCGGGCAACACCTCCTGATGCCCGGGGGGTGCGCCCGGGGCGCGCCGGGAATGCCCTGTCGGGCGGCCGCGAAAGGCGCCCGCCCGTTGGCGCCAGCGCAGCATCCAGCAGGTAGGCTGGGCTCGATGGTGCTGAGGAGCGAGAGCGAGCTGGTCGAAGAGATCGAGCATCTGCGCCGCGAGCTCGCTGGCCGCGAACGCGAGGCAGCGGAGAAGGAGCTCCAACTCGAGCGCTACGCCGCCGATCTGCGCGACACCTTCAAGCAGGAGCGGGCTCGCTCGCTGGAGCTCAGGCGCTCGTACATGGCCACGGTCCGCGCGCTGTCCAATGCGGTCGAGGCGCGCGACGCGTACACCGGCAAGCACGCAGAGCGCGTCACCGGGTACGGGATGGAGATCGCCAGAGCCCTCGGCGTAGCCCTGTCCGATACTCAGGAGATCGAGTTCGGGTTCCTGCTCCACGACATTGGCAAGGTGGCGATCCCCGATGCGATCCTGTACAAGCCCGGCCCGCTGACGGAGAAGGAGCGAGCGCTGATGGCCCAGCACCCCGTGATCGGAGCGCACATCCTGCGAGGGATCGATTTCCTGGGCGAAGCGGCCGCGGTGGTCCGCTACCACCACGAGCGCTGGGATGGTCGCGGTTACCCCGATGGCCTGGCTGGCCTTGAGATTCCGCTTGCGGCCCGCGTGTTCGCGGTCGCGGACGCGCTCGACGCGCTCACGACCGAGCGCCCCTATCGTCGCGCCTCGCCGCTGAGGGTCGCGCGCGAGACGATCGTCGGTGAGGCGGGAAAGCAGTTCGACCCGCAGGTCATCCGCGCGTTCACCTCGATCGCCGACACCGCGCTCGAGCGAATCGGCGCCATCTGATGGACGGGCGCCGTGGAGTACTGGTCGTCGACGACGACCCGTTCATCCGCAAGCTGATCGCCACCACGCTTGAGGACGTCTCCGCGTTCGAGCTGCACGAAGCGGCCGACGGCGACCAGGCACTGGAGGTCGGCCTGCGGGAGCAGCCGACGCTCGTGTTCCTCGACGTCGACATGCCCGGTCCCAACGGGTTTGACGTTTGCCGGCGCCTGCGTGAGGACCCGGCCACGACCGCGGCAACGATCGTGATGCTGACGGCCTCTCACGGCGACAGCGTCGAGCATCGTGCCCGAGAAGCCGGTGCGGACCTGTTCCTGACCAAGCCCTTCAGCCCCCTCGAGCTCCTGCGCCTGGTCGACCGGCTCGGTGAGGAGGGGTCGCAGGGATAGGCCGCCGGCGTCTGGGACCGGCCCGAGAATAGTCCAGCCGGCGTCTCGGACCTGTCCCGGTTTGGATGACACCAGGGTTTGGTCTTCGTTTGCCAGCCTAGTCCATCTGCCCTAAGAGATCTTGATCAGCACGATCGTGTTGAGCACGAACGCGATCGCGAACCCGATCGTCCAGCGGTTCAGGTTGCGCTCCACAAGCGATCCACCCCCGAGCGGGCCCGCGCCCGAGCCGACTCCGAACGCGCCCGAGAGCCCCGAGTCCTTACCGGAGTGCATCAGGATCAGGAAGATCAAGACGACGCACAGACCGATCTGGAGGATGCTGAGCAGCGTGACCATCGGCGGCCATGGTAGCTACTGGGACGGGGTAGGCGTTTCGGCGCCCCCGGCATGACCGGCCTGCTCCGGGCGCTCGGCATCACCGGTCTGCTCCGGGCGCTGGGCATCACCAGTCGGGCGCTCGGCGTCGGCCGTTTGCCCGGTTCTCTCCGGCCCGTGGGTGTCCCCCAAGACGGCGCTCGCGCGATCGACGCTGCCATCCTCCCCACCCCCGCCCGAGCCACCATCAGCTACGGCCGCGCCGGCGCGATCGAGGGCCCGCAGAATCTTGATCGCTTCGGCGCGCAACTCGTGATCGACCGCCTCGTAATCCGCGT
This sequence comes from Solirubrobacteraceae bacterium, assembly GCA_050996975.1. Lineage (GTDB taxonomy): Bacteria > Actinomycetota > Thermoleophilia > Solirubrobacterales > Solirubrobacteraceae > Palsa-465. The sequence goes on from JBPCRJ010000099.1 coordinate 16,511, forward strand.
CCGACAGCTTGCCGGTCCGATGATCGAGCTCGGCGTCGCGGAGCTCCCGGTACTTCGCTGCGCGGGCAGCCTCCAGCTCGGCGATCTCGATCGAATCTCCGTCGGCGGATGCCGGTCCGGCTAGGCGATGCGCCTCGGGGTCCTCCCCGCGCCGCAGAGGAGCTGATACGACCAGAACGACAATCGCCAGGATAGCCAGGACGATTACGAAGTCCATCGCCGCTCAGTCTCTGCTCGCCACCTGCACTGTGCGACAAAGTCGACGCTGCCGGCGGGCAGTGTCGCACGGTGCATGTCTGACGTGCACAGCTCGACGGCCCGCGAGCGTGGTGCCGGTTCTGTCGTGCTGTGCATGCCCGATGACCGCGTATCGGGGCTAGACCAAGCTAGACCGGCTCGCGCGCCGCCAACCCGGGCGAAGCGGGTTGGAGGCCCGCGGGGGCTCGGTTCGCGCTCCGCCGCCGCGCCAGCGCCGGGGCGGGCCACAGGGCTATCAGGCCACCGCAGGCGATGATCATCGCGCCGAGCCAGATCCAGGACACCAGCGGGGAGACGATCACCCGGAACTCGACCGGCCACGGATGGGTTACGAATCGCGAGGCCAGGCCCGCGACTGCCTGATCGCGCTGCTGCCACAGCGGCGCGAGCGCCGCTTGAGCGTCGCGCACGGGAAGCCCCGCCACCCGCCTCATCGCCTGTGTGGTGGCGGTGGTGAACACCTGATCTCCGCGCGCGATCAGCGCTTGCAACGGTTGTAGGTTCCCCGGATTGATCACGGTCCATACGTCTCTTGTCAAGCCTGCCCGAAGGCCGACCTGGCTGTCGCCAGCCCCGTTGAAGAAGCGTCCGATCGGCCCCAGGCTCGGATCCTGGGAGGGGTAGTACCCGCGCGTAGTGGCGAGCGTCGTGACATGGTGGGCGCCCCTTGACACGTCGAGCACGGCGCCGAAGGAGACCTTCTGAGACGTCGTCTCGGCCGTCGGACGCAGGTAGCGGATCGTGTAGCCGTCGACGCCGACGCGCTGGCCGGGCACAAGCGTGACATCGTGCGAGTGCTGGAAGGAGGAGGAGGCCGCCACGCCGACGAGCAGCACCGCGATCCCCGCGTGTGCGATGTAGCCGCCGTAGCGCCGGCGATTGCGTCTGATCAGCTGGACGAAGGCGACCGGCACGGCGTCGTGGGTCATCGCGCGCCGGGCACCGATGCCACGCACCAGCTCCTGCGCCACGGCGGCGACCACGAACGCACCGAGCACGAACATCACGAGCGCAAACGGCTGGGCGCTGATCCCGCCCGCGGCCAACAGCGCGCCCAGCGTGAGCGCCGCTACGACCACCGGGAAGCTGAAGTTGCGGCGCAGGTTGGCGGCGCTCACCCGGCGCCAGGCGATGATCGGGCCGATGCCCGAGAGCAGCACCAGGACGAGCGCGAGCGGGACGATGAACGGCTCGAAAGCCGGCGGCCCCACCGAGACCTTGGTTCCCGTCAGGGCCTGCGAGATCAGCGGGAAGAAGGTCACCCAGAAGATCACGAACACCATCGCAACCAGCACCAGGTTCTGCACGAGGAACACGGCTTCGCGTGAAAGCAGCGAGTGCAGCTGCGCCTCGGACCCAAGCTGTCCGCGGCGCCACATGACGAGCCCGATCGAGCCCGCCACCATCGCCGCGAGCAGCAGCACGAACGGGATCCCGAGCGTCGAGGCTCCGAACGCGTGGATCGAGTCGAGCACCCCCGAGCGGACCAGGAACGTACCGAGAATCGCCAGCGTGCCACTGCCGAGGATCAGCGACACATTCCACACCTTCAGCATCCCGCGCTTCTCCTGGATCATGATCGAGTGGATGAACGCGGTGGTGCACAGCCACGGCATCAGCGCGGCGTTCTCGACCGCGTCCCACGCCCAGTAGCCGCCCCACCCCAGCTCGGTGTATGACCAGCGGGCGCCGAGCAGGATCCCGATCCCGAGAAACAGCCACGCCGCGAGCGCGAACCGGCGCGTCACCGCGATCCAGTCGGAACCCAGCCTGCCCGTGACCAGCGCCCCGACCGCGAACGCGAACGGGATCGTCAGCAGCGTGTAGCCCGAATAGAGCATCGGAGGGTGGATCATCATGCTCGGGTGCAGCAGCAGCGGATCCAGCCCGGCCCCTTCGACGGGCGGACGCGCGCTGGTGGTGAACGGGTTGGCGAAGAACACGGTCAACGACGTGAAGAAGGTCGCAAAGCTCAGCAGCACCGCCGTCGCGTAGGGCGCGATCTCCCGCACCCGCCTGCGGGTCAGGAACAGGATCAGGCTCGACCACAGCGATAGCAGCCACACCCAGAGCAGCAACGAGCCTTCCTGCGAGGACCAAGCGGCAGCGGCCTTGTAGAACGCTGGCGTCGTCGTCGAGGAATGGCCGGCGACGACGTTGAACGAGAAGTCAGAGCGCAGGAAAGCCGCCTCGAGGATCGCAAACGCCAACGTCGTCACTCCCGCGAGCGCGTACACCGAGCGGCGTCCCGAGTCGACCCAGTGTCGTTGGCCACTGCGAGCCCCATGCAGCGACGCGCCGATGCCGTAAATGGCGACCAGCAGCCCGAGGATCAACAATGCCCGGCCGATCAGCGCCATGTCAGTGGTGGCAGCCCTTCCGCGGTGCTCCGCCCTGCTGCGGTGCTCCGTCCTTCCGCGATGCTCCACCCTTCCGCGATGCTCCACCGTTCTTGGTTGCGCTCGCCATCGGCGCCGCTACAACCATCAGTATGACGCCTTCGCGGCCTGATACTTGGACGGACACTTGGTCAGCATCGAGTCCTGGTCGCCGACGAACGCCGAGCCCGGCGTCTGCTCGTGGACCGTCACCATGACTCCGCGTCCGGCAGCAAACGGGTCGGGCACGATCCCCGTGTAGCGCACAGGGACGGATTCGTTGAGCTTCGGGTCGCGGACGCTGAACACGAGCGTTCGGCCCTCGTGCCGCACGGATCCGGTCAGCACCGTCCCCGCCAGCACGTAGGAGCGCCCAGGCTTCACGCGCTGCAGCAGCTGACCGGCGGTGAGCTCATCGTTGCCGGCCGCAAAGCTCGTGTAGATCAGCGCAGACGCCAGCAACAGAGCAGCGGTCAGCGCGACGGTGAGGCGAATGGCGCGCTTGCGGCTTGGATCCATGACGTCCCAATTCTCCCACAAGCCGTCGCTTCTCCTCGCCAAAGGGCCGCCCCTCGCTCCGGCCGCCCCGGTCGCGGCCTCCCACCGGCCCAGCGCGCGCGCTACCCGGCCCCATCTCCGCCCGGTCAGCGCGGCCAAGCCGGTTTCCCATGACAAACGGCGCTGGCCGATTAGCGTCTTGTTAGAACCAGGAAAATTGGGGTCTGATCGCGAAACCAATCAGATCGCAAACCGTTGTCTGTCATGAACGTGCTGGTTCGATCTAAACGAAGCGAGAGCAGTGCCGGTCGCCTTCGCGCCGGCCGCAACGAGCACCCTGCACCCCGGGTGGTGGCAGCGGGACCTTCCCCGTCTCCGCATTACCGTGTGGCCTCCAGCCGGCGGCACAGCGAGCCGGAGCAGGATAACGCGCTCTACAACTGTCAGTGCGGGTTCGTGTTCGAGGCGCTCGTGTCAACATCGGTCGACTGCCCGCACTGCGGCTTCCAGCAGGCCTGGTAGTGCGGGGCGATCAAGCGACCGGGCGACCGGGCGATCGGGCGATCAAGCGTCTCCGGCACCGTCCGTCGATGCGCCCGGTTCCGGTAGCCGGTAGCCGCGCTCGGCCTTCACCACTTCACCCGTCTTTGTAAGCTTCGAGAGCGTCGTACTGACGGTCCCGCGCGCGAGACCGGTCGCAGCGGCGACCTCGCCGGCCGTCATCGCGTCGCCCTCGGCAAGCTTCGCGAGCACCCGGGTCTTGGTAGCGCCCGGCGCTGCGCGTGGGGACGAGACCGGCGCCTGACGCTCCCGTCGGGTGGCGGGAGCCGTCCGCGCGCTGGTTTGGGGGGGCCGGCTTGGACCGCTCGCCGCTCGAGGGCGTTGCGGAGCCCGGGCCGGCGACTCCGGCGCGCTCGGCGCGGGGCCTCGCCGAGGATTGAGGGCGACAAGCGTGCGACGAAGCTTGTCCACCTCGCCTAGAAGCTGGTCGAGACGTTCCTGGATCTCTTTGCGTAGACGATCGATCACGGCCGCAACTCCTTGCTTGATGACGAGCCGGCGATCCTACAGCGCCGGTCGGCTGCTGACGAGGACGGGCACCGGGTTGGCACGGACCAAGCCGCAGAGCGAATTGCCTCATCGATCGCAGGTCGACCGAACATTCTTCGGCGCAAGCTGGCCCGTCGCACTTGATCTGGCGGTGCTTGGGACGCTAACGACGTCGCGCGGCAGCGAACTGATCAAAGACGCAGGAGCGAGGCCGACGAGCAGCCGCGGTGGCCGCCCCGGAGCTCGCTTCGGTTATCACGCAAAGACTTTCGACTTCCCGCTGGGCGAGACCATGCGTCGAGTGACCGGACGTACAATTTCGACGCTCCTACACGACGTGGTCACGGCCCGCTCGGCGAAGAAGACGAAGTCCATGTCGACCAGCTCGAGAGGCGACCCCAAATGGAGATTTGTACTCGCTCCAGCAAGCATCAGCGCCGACAATTACGTGACGACGCCGAGCGGCTGGCGTCGCTGACGGCTGACGCCGCATTCGTCTCGGGCAAGAGCCACGGCTGGCCGGTGCGTCGCGCCACCACGGGATCGCGACTCAGCGCTCGGCCAGCGCGAGCTCGGCAAGCCGCTGGATTCCCGCGTGGGACCGGGCGACCGCGAGGAAGCGCTTGGCGTGGCAGAAGAGCGCATCCTCGACGCCCGTGGCCGCGATGAGGTCAGCCCCTTCGAGCCCGCCCCAGTCGGCCGGCAGGTCGCGTCGGTTCTCGAACGATCCGAGTTCGCGCGGCACCGCTTCGAGGCCGAAGCCCTCCCGCTTGGGGTAGATCACAAACAGGGCGTCAGCCGCCGCGGGCACGAGCACTTGCTTCCACGGGGCGTTTACCGGCAATTCGACGAGACGCGGGTCCGCCGCCGCGACAATCGCCTCCCGCACGATGCGCTGCGCGCGGCGACCGGAGGCTGCGGAGCCCACCTCACGGCCGAGGATGTCCCGGGCCAGGGCGACGGCGGCGTCAAAGCGCTCACGCTCCTGTTCTGCAGTGAGCGTTTCATCCCAGCGCGCGTTGAAGGCGCCGATGAGGGCGTTGACGGTCATCGGGTGCACGCCGTCGATCAGCGACTGCGTCAGCTGCTGGCCGGTGTCGTTGGCGTCCACGGGCTGCACGAGCGTTTTCTCGACCGCGTCGGCGACCTCGTGATCGCCGTCGCAGATCCGCGCGCCGAACTCACGCCAGACCAGACCGAACGAGGCGTAGCGTACGCCGTTGTCCCGCGCGGCTGCGAAGTCTCGCTGGTGGTGGTCGAAGTCTCCGGTGCAGGCATGGTCGCGAAAGCCGACGTCAACGCGGAGGTCGGCTTGGGTAAGCGCGTCGCGGTCGCGCGTGCGCACCACCTCGACGGGGTCACCCAGCAGCCCGAGCGCGGCGATGGCGAAGACCTCGTCCGCGTGAAAGGAACCGTTGTGGGTTGCGATCTGCATCCCGGAAGACTCTAGAACGGATCTGCCTTGGCGCAGTTGGCCTGCCCCGCTGTCATGCGCCGGCCCGCCGGCGTGACTTCGCAGTGCTGGGCTTATCCGCCTGCCAAAGGTGTGCGCCGTGCGAGGTGCTATGCGGTGGCTGATCCGCGCGAGACGAAGAGCCGGTGCATTGCTGGCCGGCGTTGCATGATCCTTAGCTGGGTACCCTCACGCCGACGGGTGACCTCCGACCACGACGGACGAAGAAGTCGATTTCGGCCTCTCCCAGCGGCGTGGTCGGCGGCGCATCATGCATGTACTCAGCAGCGATAGCGCCCCAGTCCGCACTTGCGCGGAGTTGCTCCAGAACGGCGGCGATGATGCCGTGCATCCGCCGGATCAGGATCGATCCTGGCGGCAGAGTGAACTGGTTGACCTGCGTCCTCATCGCGGTCCGCTGTTCGCTGTCGGGGCGCTCACGGTCCCGGCCTCGACGGGCGTCCTCGGACGAGAAGCGACGCACTCCCGGCACGGCATACCACTTGATCGCCAACCGCATCAGGCTAAGCGCAAGGTCGGCGTCGACCGCCTCGACCCGGCTGGCCGGGAGATATCCGCCCGCTACCAGGGCGGCCTTCAGGGCCGGCGCATCCCGGTCACGGACGGCAAGGGCGATCACCCGCTCGTCGGCAACGCGGGCGGCGTCCACGTCGCGCAGCAAGCCGAAGTCCAGGAAGCAGACCCGGCCGTCGGGGCGCAGCAGGTAGTTACCTGGATGCGGGTCCCCGAGGGCAATCCGATCGCGATACAGGAGACCGAAGTAGAAGCGGAAGACAATCTCGCCGTAGCGGTCGCGTTGTGCCTCATCGCCCCGGCGCACCGCCTCGAAGCGTTGCCCTTCGACGTACTCGGACACAAGCACGCGCCGGGTCGAGAGGTCCGTGTGAACCCGGGGCACCGATACGAACGGATGCCCCCGCATCAGCCGCTCGATACGGCGCTGACTCTGCGCCTCAAGCTCATAGTCGAGCTCCTCCCCGATCCGCTCACGCAGCTCCACGGCGAGCGCCTTCGAGTCCAGCCCAGGAGCGAGCCGCCTGACGAGCGGCAGCAGCAGGGTTGCGTTGCGCAGGTCGGTGTCGACCGCCTCCGCGACCCCGGGGTACTGGATCTTCACCGCCACGTCGTCGCCGTCGACGGTCCTCGCGCGATGGACCTGGCCAATCGAGGCCGCGGCAAAGGCACGCTCGTCGAAGTCGGAGAACACACGACGCAGCGGCCCGCCGAACTCCCGTCGCATCAGGTTCTCGAGGCTGGCGAACGCCACCGGCGGAACGTCGTCGCGGAGGGCGGCGAGGCTGCGCTGCAATTCGTCCTGCTCGTCCTCGGGAAGGCCGTCGAACTCGACCATCGAGATCATCTGACCGACCTTCATAGCTGCGCCGCGCATCTGGCCAAGCTGGTCAACGAGCTGCCGGACGAGCGCTGCCGTCCGCTCGCTCTGGACAGCGGCGGCGCGCTCGGGAGTCCGCCCGCGGTTGGCCGTACGCATCCCGGCCCAGCGCAGACCCTGCCCCGTCACCAGGCCGCCAACCCGCGCCGTCCGCGCGAGCCGGCCGGTGGGCAGCTTTCCTGCCTCCCGTGGTGGATCGTCGGCCTGGGCACCCATCGACCGAGCCTAGCGAGGCGACATGAGGGCCGACTCCGAGCATCGCGCGGCGCGAGCGCCAGCGAACGAGCAGTTGAGTAGGCTGAGGACGATGGCCGCTTGCGGTACTTGAAGGAGTTGGTCAGGCTTCGGACGGAACGGATGACTCGGCGCTGCCTGTGATGGTCGCGAATCAGGAACAGAAGGCTGCAGAGTTCGGGCCCTGCACGAGGGTGAGCCGTTCGTCATTTCTAACCCGTGGGACCCGGGCGGTCGTGCCGCCTGCGCGGCGCCGGGTCTCTGATCTCGTCGCGGATCAGCGGCGCTGAACCCGCATTTCGACACGTCGGCGATCGTCAAGCCCGTCGTGGTTGAGAAGGGGTCGAGCTCGCCGACGAGCTGTCGACTAGCTCGGCGCTGCGGATTTCGAGCCACCTCATCTATCCCGGGGCGCGGGCTGCATTGGCAGCCGCAGCGCGCGCGGGAAGGATCGACGCGCGCGTCTTACGCCGCGCGGTCGCCAATCTCGACCACGCCAGGACCGCGATGATGCTGGTCGGCATCGACCACCCGCTCGCAGCACAGGCAGGCCGGCTGACCGAGGAATACGGGCTGCGCGGCTACGACGCTGTGCACCTCGCCACGGCTCTCGGCATCGGTGATCCCGACCTGCTGATCGTTACCTGGGACACAGACCTGGCGACAGCCGCCCGCGAGTGCGGGCACCCGAGATTCAACGGCGGCCCGCTCGTCGCGCCGTCGGAGTGGTGCTCAGGCGGGAGCTCCCGCGGGGGCTTCGACGATTCGGGCCACCCAGTCGCCGGTGATCTGCCGACTTGCGGCGTTCACGCGGTTGAACGCGTTGATCGTCGCGATCGCCACCACCAGAGCGGCTAGCTGGGGCTCGTTGTAGTGGCGGGCGGCTTCGTCCCAGACCTCGTCCGGCACCGGGTCGAGCCGGTCCGCCAGCCGTGTGGCGGCCTCGGTGAGCGCGAGCGCCGCACGATCGGCCTCGCTGAAGTATGGCGCCTCGCGCCACGCGGCGACGAGGTGGATGCGCTCGCTGCTCTCGCCCATGTGCTCAAGCTCGCGCGTGTGGATGTCGACGCACACGCTGCAGCCGTTGATCTGGCTCGCGCGAAGGGTCACCATCGCGAGCGTGGCCTCGGGGATCCCAGCGTGCTTCGCGCAGGCGCCAAGCTGCTGGAACGCGTCGAGCGCGCCGGGCAGGATGAGCGCGGGGTTCTTGATTCTCGCCTGGGTCATGATGTTCCTCCTGGGTTGTGAGTGCGGGTGGTGGGATCGATTGGCGTGTCAGAGGGCGGCCGGTGCGCGCCGACGAGCGATGCGAAGTCCCCAACCACGCCGAGGTGCGCGAGCTTGTCGGGGTTCACGACCGAGCCGATGCTGCGGATCTCGCCGCCGGCGATCTCGAGCGACCACACGCTGATCAGCCGCTGCTGACCGTCCACGGCCATCACTCCCGGACCGCCGTTCACCTCGATCGGCGCCAGCGTGAAATCGGGAACTCGCGAGGCGACCCGCATCCAGGTGAGCAGCATGCGGGCGACGCGGTTGCGACCGCGCAGCGACCGCGCCAGCGCCGGGACCTTCCCGCCGCCGTCGCCGGTCAGGACCACGTCGCGCGCCAGCAGCGCCTCGAGCCCGGCCAGATCCCCCTGCTGGGCGGCGGCGAGAAACCTCTGCGCGAGCCCCTCGCGCTCTTCGCGCGAGGTCTGGAACCGGGGGCGGCGCTCCTCGACGTGACGCCGGGCCCGGCTCGCGAGCTGGCGCACGTTGGCCTCGCTCTTGCCGATGATCTCAGCGATCTCCGGATAGCCGTAATCGAACACGTCGTGCAGGAGCAGCGCGGCTCGCTGCTCGGGAGACAGGCTCTCAAGCAGCACCAGCATCGCCAGCGACAAAGAGTCGGCCATCTCGGCGTGCTGGGCGGGATCGTCGACGCCGTCGGTGAGGATCGGCTCGGGCAGCCACTCGCCGACGTACTGCTCACGCCGCGCGCGCGCCGAGCGGAGCTCGTTGATCGCCAGCCGGGTGGTGACGGTGGCGACATAGGCCCGCGGGGAGGTGATCTGCTCGCCGTGCTCGATCGCCTGATGGACGCGCAACAACGCCTCCTGGACGACGTCCTCGGCTTCGGAGACGCTGCCAAGCATCCGGTAGGCAATCGCGAACGACGCCGACCGCAACTGCTCGAGCTCGTGTTCTTCAGCGGGCATGTCAGATCTGCTCCAGTCTCATCATCCGCTCCGTGATCCGGCCTGCAACCCATAAGACAAGACGACCGCCTCGGCTGTGACACCCGCTCCCAGCGAGCAGCCGGGCCGCTCGGCGATTGCCCGATTCCGCAGTCCCTCGGGCTGTGCACCGATCAACGCCGCGTCTGTCGCAAGTCTCCAGCCAGCCTCCCCGGATGTGAAGTTCAGCCCCGAGTTGCGCAGCGACATCTTGGCCGGCGACATCCCCCTATCGGTCCGACTGTGGAAGCGGCCACCACTCAAGCCGGGCGGCCGCTACTTGGTCGGCCCCGGTGAGATTGAGATCGACGCTGTCGAGCTTGTCCGGTTCGCGGCGATCACCGGCCATGACGTCCGACGAGCTGGCGAGCTCGACCGCGACAGGCTACGCGACCGCGCAGCGCACGCCGGGCCGATAAAGGACCGCGTCGCGCGATCGCGCAGGCGACGATATGCGCGCGTGCGCTGCGCGAAAAGGACTGAACTGCCGGTCATCGGTGCGATCATGGGTCTATGACGGCATGGCACGACGTCGAAGAGGTCGAGCCGGAGTTTGCACACCGCGTGCGGGCGCTGTTCGACGCTCGCCGACACAAGACAATTGCCACCTTGCGAGCCGACGGCTCGCCTCGGATCTCCGGGATCGAGGCGATCTTCGAGGATGGCGAACTCGCCTTTGGCTCGATGGCGAACGCGCGCAAGGGCGCGGATCTCCGTCGGGATCCGCGTTTCGCCCTGCATAGCGCCACGGTCGACCCGATCGAGGGCTCCGAAGCGCAGTGGCCGGGCGAGGCGAAGATCTCAGGTCGGGTGATTGCTGCCGGACCGATCACCGAGGGCCCGAACGGCGACCGCTTCCGCGCCGATATCGCCGAGGTCGTGCACACCCACCTCGACGAGGAGGCGACGCTGCTCGTCGTCGAGTGGTGGACGCCCACGGACGGGCTGCGAACGATCCAGCGCGAGTGACCTCAATTGCGTCCCACGTCCTCGCCCACCCGCCCGCTGGACCCACGCCCTTGCGCGTGATGCGATTAGCGGGGACGGCGGGATCTCGCGTGGTCTTGATCATGCTGATAGGACCCCGCCGGGTTCCGCGGCGTGAGAAACCTGCTCGCTCGCCGCTTGACCGCGGTAGGGCGGAGGGTCGAGCTGGGAGGTCGGGGCAAGCGATGACGTCGAGGATCGGCCGGCACTCGTAATCTCACGAAACGCCCGCCGCGCTCGTCTAATCCCTGGTATGCCGACGCGCTCAAACACGATCAGTAGCTCATCGCAAGCCACCCGGCGAGACGCGGCAGCCATCCCGCCGTTTGATCGGGTGCTTGAGCAGCATGGCCCGGCGGTGTTGCGTTTCTGCGTCGCGCAGGTCGGGCGGCAGCGTGCGGATGACTGCTTTCAGGACACGATGCTGGCCGCAATGCGTGCCTACGGGCAGCTGCGCGACCGCCACGCGGTCAAGACGTGGTTGTTCTCGATTGCCGCGCGCAAGGCGATCGACGCCCATCGCGCGCAAGCGAGAGCCGCCGATCCGACCGACGAGATCGATGACCGCTCCGCCGCCGGCGAGCTGACGTCCACGGTCGAGCACGGAAAGACTTGTCGGCGCGAGTGCGTGCCCTGCCGGGCAAGCAGCGACAGGCGGTCACGTTGCGCTACCGGGCCGATCTGACGCACCGCGAAGTCGCGCAGATCACGCAAACCAGCGAGCCAGCGGCTCGACGCAACGTCTTTGAAGGTCTCAAACGACTCAGCGAGGACACCTGACCATGCCCACCACCACCGCCTCCAACGCCACCGCTACGGTGCACGAGCGCGTCGACGCGCTCGCCTGGCACGAGCTGCGCGAGCAGCTTGACCTGCAGGGGTTCGCGATCACCGAACCGCTCCTGAACGTCGCCGAGTGCCGTGAGCTGTCTGACCTGTTTGACGGCGGGCGGTTTCGCTCGACGATCGACATGGCCCGCCACCGCTTCGGCGACGGTCGCTACCGATACTTCGACCATCCGCTCCCGAACACGATCATCGCGCTGCGCAGCTCGTTCTACTCACGCCTGGCGCCGATCGCCAACGATTGGGCAACGCGGCTGCGTGGCGACGAGCCGACGTTCCCGCCCGAGCACTCAGAGCTGCTTGAGCGCTGCCGTGCCGCCGGCCAGAACCGTTCGACGCCGCTGATCCTGCGCTACCACGAGGGCGACTGGAACGCACTGCACCAGGACCTCTACGGCGACGTGTCCTTCCCCCTCCAGGTCCTCACGATCCTGTCAGAGCCCGGAGTGGACTTCGACGGCGGCGAGTTCGTGCTGCTCGAGCAACGACCCCGCGCGCAGAGCCGCGCACATGTCCTTACCCCGCCGCGGGGCGCGTTCGTGATCTTCCCCACCCACCACCGCCCCAGCGCCGGCAAGCACGGCTATCACAAGGTCGGGCTGCGCCACGGCGTGAGCACCCTCACCCGCGGACAGCGCACCGCACTCGGGATCATCTTCCACGACGCCCACTGACCTCACAAACCAACCCTCTCCGCCGTCTAACCAACGTGACCACCGGCAGCAACCATCATCACAGCGCCCACGACCCGCTGGAAATCGCGCTCGGCACAGCGCCGCCCGCGGACCTGGGCGCCTGGTTCCGGGTGCGCGACGAGTTTGCGCGCCGCGCTGGCGTCGAGGGCCTCATCGATGTCGCCTTCGAACGACACGACTCACCGCTGGGAACGATCCTCGTCGCCGCCACCGACATGGGGCTAGTCCGGATTGGCCTGCCCGCCGAGGACCAGGGCGCCGTCCTGGAAGAGCTCGCCCGCCGCGTCTCGGTGCGGATGCTCGGCTCGCCGCACGAGAGCATCACGCGCGTCCGCCACCAGCTGGATGAGTACTTCGACCACCGCCGCACCAGCTTCGACGTCATGCTGGACTGGCGGCTGACCCGCGGCTTTCGCTGCGACGTCCTGCACGCCACCGTGCAGATCCCCTACGGGCAGACCTCCTCCTACCGGCAAGTCGCCACCCACGCCGGCAGCCCCAACGCCGTCCGCGCCGCCGGCACCGCCCTCGCCCTCAACCCGCTGCCGATCCTCGTGCCCTGCCACCGGGTGCTGCGCAGCGACGGCAAGCTCGGCGCCTACCGCGGCGGCCCGCAAGCCAAAGCCCAGCTACTGACCCTCGAGCAGGCACTCTGACCATGGCCTGGACGACCTATGACAGCCCGCTCGGTCCGCTCACCCTCATCAGCGCCACGGCAGGCCTGCAGGCAGTGCATTTCCCGGGCCATCGCCCCAGCCTGGCCCCCAGCGACCGTGACCCCACGGTCCTCCACGAAGCAGTGAGCCAGCTGGAGCAATACTTCAACGGCGAGCGCCGCACATTCTCACTCGAACTCGACCTTTCGGGCACCACGTTTCAACGGCGAGTGTGGCGAGCGCTGCAGCAGGTCCCCTACGGCCGCACAACGACCTACGGTGGACTTGCGCGTGAGCTCAACGTCAACGGATCGGGCAGCGTCTCCGCGGCCCGCGAGGTCGCGTGGGCGACCGCAGCCACGCCAACACCGATCGTGGTGGCGTGCCATCGTGTGATCGCCGCCGACGGCTCGCTGACCGGGTACCGCGGTGGCCTGCAGCGCAAGCAGGCACTCCTGGACTTCGAAGCCTCCGGCGGCACGCCCGACGCCCTGCGTGGGAACTATGCGAGTGTGACGGCGGCGGTTAGCTCGGATTCCCAAACTCGGATGGTTGCGCACTGATCGGCGCGGATGTGCCCGGGTTTGTTGAGGTTTCTGCCTGCGAGACTGCGTGGACAGGTGCTATTTCGCTGAGCTAGCTTGTC